>JBBQJN010000349.1:0-3284 GCA_038325945.1 Burkholderiales bacterium
TGCGGGTCGGCGGTGCCGGGGCGCGGTCCTCGACTGACGGTGCATGTCCCATGAACACAATCTCGAGCCGGCGCGCCATGCTCTCGATGGGCTTGTTGGGCATGCTCGCGCCGTTGGGCAGTCGCAGCCAGACAACCGGGATAGCCACATTGAACACGCGACCGATTCCTTCCACGGGCGAGGCTTTGCCGGTGATCGGCTGCGGCACCTACCTCGGCTTCGACCAAGCGCCCGATAGCCCGGGCTATGCGGAGTTGTCCACCGTCGTGGATGCGCTATTCGCCGCGGGCGGCTCAGTAATCGACAGCTCACCGATGTACGGCAGGGCGGAAGCCACCGCCGGCGAAATCCTCGCTGGCCACGGGCGTCGAGCCAAGGCGTTCGTGGCCACCAAGGTATGGACTCAAGGCCGCGCCGAAGGCGTGCTTCAGATGCAGGAGTCGATGCGCCTGCTGCGCACAGACCTCGTCGACCTGATGCAGATCCACAACCTCGTCGACTGGAAGGTCCACCTGGCCACCTTGCGTGGGTGGAAGGAGCAGGGGCTGGTCCGTTACATCGGTATCACGCACTACACCGCGTCCGCGTACCCCCAGGTCGAGGCCGTATTGCGGACCGAGAAGCTGGACTTATTGCAGATTAACTACTCGATCGACGATCGCCAGGCCGAGGAACGCCTGCTGCCAATGGCGGCCGAGCGCGGCGTGGCGGTCCTAGTGAACATGCCGTTTGGCGGCGGGGGACTGCTGCGAGGATTGCTCGACAAATCTCTTCCTGACTGGGCAGCGGACATCGGCTGCAAGAGCTGGTCGCAGGTGCTGCTCAAGTTTGTGCTGAGCCATCCGGCCGTCAGTTGCGCGATTCCTGGTACCCGTCGACGCCTGCACATGGCGGAGAACGCCACTGCCGGGATTGGCCCCACGCCTGATCCGAAGTTCTGGCTGGACAAGCGCGTCGTTGGATGAACGTCCCCGCGCAAGTGCGCAAGTGCGCAAGGGTGCATCCATGCCTCGACAAGAGTCGACGCCAGCGGCGATGGGTTGAGCATCCCGCCGACTACGAGCGCCCGCAACTGGCCGATCCAAAGTGCCTATCCAATCAATTGGCCTATCCTCTGAAGCTTTCAACAAACCCCGGAGAGCTGGAACATGGCAACAAGCAAGTCTGGTCCGACCCTGGCGTCATTGAACGCGCAGATCGCGACGCTGCAATCACAGGCTGATGCCCTGCGCAAAAAGGAGGTGGCCGAGGTCATCGCCAAAGTCAAAGATGCCATCGCGCACTATGGTCTTACGGCGGCTGATCTGGGTCTTGGCAGAACCGCCGGCAAGGCTGGCAAATCCCCCGCAGCCGCCGGCGGCAAGCCCGCCGGCAAGAGGCGCAAGACCGCCGCCTCAAAGCCAGCCGCGAAGGTGGTGAAGTTCAAGGACGATCAAGGCAACGTCTGGGGCGGCATCGGCAAGCGCCCGGCCTGGTTCAAGGCTGCGCTGGCTGCGGGCAAGACACCTGAGGACCTTCTGTCCAAGAACTGATGGCGGCGGCCTCCCATGCCTGGGCCTTCAAGGCCAGTCTTCGGCGCAACGCATTTGGCTGGAGCGGCACGCGCAAGGCGATCGAGCGCCTGAACGAGGCTGTCGGCGAGATCGAGCGCATGGCGCGCACCGACCTGGCACTGGCAGGCGAGGGTGCGGTGCTGCTGCTGGAAAAGCTCTCGCCTGCGGTCAACCATATCGACAGCTCCAGCGGTGCGCTGGGTAGCGCGACCCATGGCGTCGTCGAGAAGATGGTGCCCTTGATCGCCGCAGCGCCGGTGCCGCGGCGCTTGCGCGAAAAGTGGCTGGAGCGCCTGCTCGACGCCATCGAGGAAGACAGCCCGCCCTACATCGAGTCCTTGGGCGAGCATTGGGGCGCCCTGTGCGCTGGACCGGAGCTCGCATCCCAGTGGGCTGATCAACTCCTGCCGCTGGTCCGGCATGTCATGGCAGACCGCAGCAGCGGCACCTATGCCTATGCCAAGTCCGGCACGCTCTGCTACAGCGCGTTGTTCCACGCTGGCCGCTTCGACGATCTGCTGGCCTTGCTGGCGCTTGACTCCCAGCCGTACTGGCATGACCAGCAGTGGGCTGCGAAAGCCCTGGCCGCGCGTGGCGATGTCGACGGCGCCGTCAATTTGATGGAGGGGCTGCGCAGCCGGCATGCGCCGGACATGGCGCTGTCAGCGGTGGCCGAACAACTGCTGCTGGACGCCGGGCGCGTCGACGAGGCCTATGCGCGGTATGGCATCCAGGCGACCTCGGCGAATACCCACATCGCTACTTTCAGGGCGATCGCGAAACGATACCCAGGTATCGAGCCGAGCCGCATCCTTGGCGACCTGATTGCGTCAACCCCAGGCGAAGAGGGCAAGTGGTTTGCCACCGCCAAGACGTTCAAGCAATACGAGCTGGCTCTTGCGCTGGTGCGACGCGCCCCTGCGGATCCAAGGACGCTCGTGCGAGCCGCGCGTGACCATGTCCAGAACCAGCCGGCCTTCGCGTTGGAGGTTGCCCTCATGGCGCTGTACTGGATGGCGCGCGGCGAAGGCTACGAGCTGACTGGCGCCGATGTCTGCGCGGCTCGCGACCATGCCACCACAGCCGCAGGAACATTGGGGCCCAGAAGCCAAGTCGATGTGCGCATAGCCGGCAACGTGGCGGGTGATGGCGCTGCGGCTGTCTGGGTGCGGCAGTGCCTCGGACTTGCCGCGGAGTAGTGAAATGGCGCTGGTTGGCCCCGACGGGAGGGTGTCAGAGCACGTGGACACGGCGGCGACCATGCCGCTCACCCAGCTTCTTGCCGGATCGATAGGGATGAATCAAAGGGCCGAATCGAAAGGGCCGAATCAAGAGGGCCGGGTCAATGAGGACGAGCGCGACCGTCCCGCTCGCCGACTTGGCCGCCCCAAGGCTGGCATGGCTCGCGCCGGGCAGGGTTGACGACAGGCCTGCGTTCCAAGCGAATGGTTGACGCAGTCGCTGGTATCGACCCGCAATCCGCGGTAGTAGCGTCCAGCGCAGATTCTAGATCGCCGGTCAGTGAGCCTCCGGTAGAAGTGGGGTGGCGACGTGCCGGTGGTGGCGACGTTTCGCCGCTGCCGTTTGACCCTGCACGCCCTTGACTGAGGGCTTTCTCGCGAGAGCATGAATCGTCGGAATGTCCCGACGTTCATGAAGGAGGGTCGCCATGGCCCATCACATCACGCCATCCGTCGTTGCCGCGACAGGTGGCCCCTTGGCGGTGCCGGC
>JBBQJN010000350.1:0-3282 GCA_038325945.1 Burkholderiales bacterium
CATCGAACTGGCCGACGCGCCGCTGCAACGCGACGGCCCGCTGTACCGACAACAGGTCTTCTTCGACAACCGCGATGCGGCCGGCATTGCACTGGCCGACGTCCGTGGGGCTGCCGCCGGCATCGGCTTCACTGCCGCCGAGCAGTCCACTGCAGGCGGCGCGCTGCGCATCGAGTCCGAGGGCGCGGTGGTGATCGGCGATGGAGCGCGCCTGGACGTCTCGGGCGGCTCGGTCCGTGTCAGTGCGACCACGCTGAAAGAGTCGCAATTGGTGAGGGACGGCGCCCTCGTGCTGTTCAGCGATGCAGCAGCCGGCAGCCGCTATGACGCGCTGCTGGACCAGCCGCGTGCGGTCACGCTGCCTGCCTATGACGAAGGCCGTGACGGTGGCACGCTGATGCTGGGCGGCCGACGGCTGGCGGTGGCCGGTGCGTTGCAGGGCCAGGTGCTTCAGGGCGAACGGCAGCTTGCCGGCCTGGACGCCGCCGCCCGGCCGGCGCGACTGGAAGTGGGCCGTGCGCTGGCCGGCGGTGGCGTATCGCAGGCCTATCTGGATGGACTGACCCTGACTGCCGGCGTGCCGGCTGCGCCCGACCCCGCCGCAGCGGCCTGGCTGGCACAGCCCTTGGGCACTGATCTACCCGAGCTGCCCGCGCTGACCACGCTGTCGCTGGACCGCGTGGCCGAGGGCGGTTTCGGCCAGCTGGTCTTGCGTGCAGCCCAGGTGCAGCAAAGCGGCTACGGCGTGCTCGATCTCGGCCTGACCGGCCTGCTCGACATCCTGGCCAAGCGCGTGGCCCTTGACGGCACCTTTGTTGCCCCGGGCGGCGACATCCGCATCAGGACTGACGAAGCCGCCCCGGACTCGGTCCTCACCGGCCTGGGCGACATCACGCTCAGCACACGCACCCGGCTCGACCTGGCCGGTCTGTGGACCAACGACAGCTTCGCCGGTGGCGCGACGATGGCCACACCGGTGCAGCTGGCCGGCGGCTCGGCACGCCTGGCTGCGGCACACGATCTGCGCCTGGCGCCCGGCGCGCGCATCGATGTCTCCGGCGGCGCCCGCCTGGACGCAGCCGGCGCGCTGAGCTGGGGTCAGGCCGGCGCGATCACGCTCGGCTCGGGACGCTCGGACCTGTTCCAGACACGGCTGCAGTTGGAAGGTGCGGTGCTGACGGGCCATGACGCCGGCCGAGGTGGCGCGCTGACTTTGAACGCGCCCGGCCTGTGGGTCGGCGCTGCCGGCACAGGGGCAGCGCCTGGCCTGGCCGAATCGCCACCCGGCCTGTCGCTGGACCCGGGCTTCTTCTCGGTGGGGGGCTTCGGTCGTATCACCGTCGACGCCTGGGGCGATGTGCGCATTGCCAGCGGCAGTGAGATCCAACCCGTGTTGCAGAGCTGGCTGCCCAGCCCAGGTTATCGACGCGTTCCGAGCGCCCGGTTGGGCCCGGCCGTGGCCACAACGGCGCCGGTGGACGAACTGCTGGCCGACCGCCGGCCGGTGGACTTGTCCTTCACGGCCAGCCGTCCGGCGAACCCGGCACTGGGCATCGCGGCCGGCAACCTGGTGATCGAGCGCGGTGCCTCGGTGCGGCTGGAAGCGGCGGGCTCGCTGGCGCTGTCGGCGCGCGGCAGCCTGTCGGTCGGCGCGCTGGGCGGCGAGGCCGGGCAGAAGGCGCTGCTGGAAGCACCTGGCGGCCAGATCCTGATGTCGCTGCGCGGCACGCGGGGGGCCAGCAGTCTGGCCGAGGCCTTCACGCAGGACCCCGTCGGTTTCGACCCCACGCAAGTGCTGTGGCTGGGTGCAGACGCCATGCTGTCGGTGGCCGGCACGGCCGAGTTGCGCCCCGACCCGTCGCGCCCGACGGCCAGCACCTTTGGCACTGTCGTGGCCGGGGCGACCGGGGCGAACGGGGCGGCCGGCGAGCGCGTCACCGGTCAGGTGCTGGGCGGTGGGCGCATCGACTGGACAGCCGAGCGCGGCTATGTCGTCGCCGAAGCCGGCTCGATCACGGTGCTGGATGGCGCCGTCGCGAGCCTGAACCTGCCCGGAGCGACCGCGCCCGTGCAGGTGGCGCGACCGGCTGGGCGGCTGACGGTGAGCAGTCCCGAAGGCCTGGTGCTCGAGGGCACGGTGTCGGCCCGCGCACCCACCGACGGCGCCGGCCGGCCACTGGCCGACGGTGGCGCGCTCGACCTGGCCATCGGCCGTGCCGGCGTGGCCCCCTTCACCAGCGGCGCGCCTTATCCCGAAGGTGAACGCAGGCTGCTGATCGACAGGCACGAAGGCGTGCTGGCCGCCAGCGGTGCCGCGTTCGGCAGCGACCTGCAGGCCGCAGTGGGCAATGGCACGGCCTTCGTGCCGCTCAGCCTGCTGGCCGATGCAGGCTTCGACCAGTGGCGGCTGGCGGCCGGCGACCGCATCCGCTTCGACGCTGCGGCTGCACTGTCGGTGCCGATCGCGATGACGCTGGACGCGCCGGTGCTGGACGCGGCGTCCGGCGCGCTCGTCTCGCTGGCCGCCCAGACCCTGGCTTTGGGCGACCGCAGCGACGTGCGTCGGGCCCCGGTGGCTGACCCGCGTGCCGAGGCGGGCGCCGGGTCTGGTGCCATGCTGACCGCCCAGGCCCGCACCATCGACATCAGCGGCCGGCTGTGGTTGCAGGGCGTCGAGTCGATGCACCTGAACGCTGGTGCTGCCATCGGCGGCGAGATCCGGCTCAGTGCCGTGAACCCGCTGGCCAGTCTGGACCAGAGCCAGCGCGAGGGCCTGCTTTCGTTCGACGGCGCACTCACGCTCAGTGCCTCGCGCATCTACGCCACCACCGGGTCGAAGTTCAGTGTCGAAGGCGCTGGCACCAGCCGGCTGGTGCTGCGCACCGGCGCCGCCGGCGGGTCGACTGTGGCACCGCTGTCGGTGTTCGGCGAACTGCTGCTTCAGGCGGCCACCATCGACCATCAGGGCGTGCTGTGGCAACCCTTCGGCGCGCTGACGCTGGCCGCCAGTGACGAGCTGCTGCTGGGCGAGGGCAGCCTGACCCGCGTGTCAGGTGCTGGCAGCACCTTGCTGTACGGCAGCACCGTGAACCTGTCGAGCTGGGTGCTGCCGGCGGGCAACGAGCCCGACGTGCTGCCACTGGCCAAGGGAGTGACGCTGACTGCGCCGCGGCTGAACAGTGCGCCGGGTGCGCGGGTCGATGTGTCAGGCGGTGGCGACGTGCTGGCCTGGGAGTTCTTTCCCGGCGTCGGCGGCAGCACCGACATCTTCACCATGCCGGG
>JBBQJN010000351.1:0-3272 GCA_038325945.1 Burkholderiales bacterium
GACCTGCTGCGTGTGCTGCCGCAGGCGCTGCGGCGCTTTGGCCTGGTGGTGGTGCAGCTGCATGCCATCGGCAACCGCTCGCTGGTGATCATCATGGCCTCAGGGTTGGCGGTCGGCTTTGTGTTGGCGCTGCAGATGTATTACGCGCTGGTCACCTACGGCGCCGCCGAGTCGCTGGGCCTGGTGGTCAACCTCACGCTGGTGCGTGAGCTGGGGCCGGTGGTCACCGCGCTGCTGTTTGCCGGCCGCGCCGGCACCTCGCTGACGGCCGAGATCGGCCTGATGAAGGCCGGCGAGCAGCTCGCGGCGATGGAGCTGATGGCCATCGACCCACGGGCCCGCGTGCTGGCGCCGCGCTTCCTGGCCGGCATTATCGCCATGCCGCTGCTGGCCGCGCTGTTCTCGGCCATCGGCATCCTGGGCGCCTGGCTGGTGGCGGTCGGGCTGATCGGCATCGACGGCGGCAACTTCTGGTCGATCCAGCAAAACGGCGTCGATGTTTGGCGTGATGTGGGCAACGGCATCGTCAAGAGCATGGTGTTCGGCGTCATCTGCACCTTTGTGGCCCTCTACCAGGGTTATGAAACCGAAGCCACGCCCGAGGGCGTGGCCCATGCCACCACGCGCACGGTGGTGACCTCGTCGCTGGCGGTGCTGGCCACAGACTTCATCCTGACCGCGCTGATGTTCTCAACGCGCTGAACCGAAAGCTCGAGCGATGTCCAAACGAAGCATTGAAATCCTGGTCGGCCTGTTTGTGCTGCTGGGTCTGGCCGGCGTGCTGTTCCTGGCGCTCAAGGCCGCCAATTTGACCAGCTTTGGTGGCGGCGAAACCTATGCGTTGACCGCGCGCTTCGACAATATCGGCGGCCTCAAGGCGCGTGCTGCGGTGCGCTCGGCCGGCGTCGTGGTGGGCCGCATCACCAGCATCAGCCTCGATCCCAAGTCGTTCCAGGGTGTGGTCACGTTCGAGGTCGGCGGCGCCTACCAGTTTCCGAAGGACAGCTCGGCGCAGATCCTCACCGCCGGTTTGCTGGGCGACCAGTACATCGGCTTGAGCCCTGGCGGCGCGATGGACAACCTCAAGCCCGGCGACAACATCGGCCAGACCCAGTCGGCGGTGGTGCTGGAGAATCTGATCGGCCAGTTTCTGTTCAACAAGGCCGCCGAGGCCGGTAGTGGCGCTGAAGCAGGGGGTGCCAAGCCATGATCCTGGACTGGCGTGTCTCGGTCCGGCTGCGGCTGCTGGCCAGCTTGGCGCTGCTGGCGCTGGGCCTGTCGGGTTGCGCCAGCATCCCGCCGGGGGCCACCGTGCGCGGCGACCCCTGGGAGCACACGAACCGCCATGTCTTCGAGTTCAACGAGCGCGTTGACCAGGCCGCGATCAAGCCTGCGGCCCTGGTCTATCAGAAGCTGGTGCCGATCTGGGTGCGCAGCAAGGTCAGCAACGTCTTCGCCAACATCGGCGACGGCTGGACCAGCGCCAACCTGCTGCTGCAGGCCAAGCCCAGGCAGGCGCTGGACATGGGCTTTCGCACCCTGATCAACACGGTAATCGGCCTCGGCGGTATGCTGGAGGTAGCCGAGGAAGTTGGCCTCGAGCGCATTGCCAGTGAGGATTTCGGCCAGACCCTGGGTTATTGGGGCATCAAGAGCGGCCCCTACATCGTGTTGCCCCTGCTCGGCCCGTCAACACTGCGCGACACCACCGCGCTGCTGCTCGATGTGCGCGATTCAGGCGCGGCGGTGATCTGGAGCGAGCCGCGTGACCGCAATGGCGCCTCGGTGCTGCAACTGCTCAGCACCCGGGTCAGGCTGCTCAATGCCGGCAACCTGCTCGACGAAATCGCGCTCGACAAGTATGTGTTCCTGCGCGATGCCTATCTGGCCCGCCGCCGCAGCCAGATCTACGATGGCGAGCCACCCGACGATGAAGCCGCACCGCCGCCCTACCGGCAGCTGATTCCCGCATTGTTCGGTCAACCGCCGGCTGGCTTGGCGCATTGAAGACCCTGGAGCCCGGCGGGCTCCGTAGAAAAAAGGATGACAAGATGTTGCAACGACGCCAATGGATTTCCGCCCTGAGCCTGTCGGCCGCGCTGTCTGCCGCGCTGCTGGCCAGCCCGGCGCTGCGCGCCGAGCCGCTGAGCGCGGACGCCTTTGTCAAGCAGGTCTCGTCGGCCGTGATCGATGCGGTGAAGGGCGACAAGTCGATCCAGGCCGGCGACGTCAACCGCATCCGCGCGCTGGTGGATGCCAAGGTGATGCCGCATGTCAATTTCCAGCGCATGACGGCCAGTTCAGTGGGTCCGCAGTGGCGCAACGCCACGCCCGACCAGCGCCAGCGCATGCTGGTGGAGTTCCAGACCCTGATGGTCAACACCTATTCGGGCGCGCTGACCCAGGTCAAGGATCAGGCGGTGGTGGTCAAGCCGCTGCGCGCCAGCGCCGAGCAGGCCGAAGTGGTGGTGCGCAGCGAGGTGCGCGGCCAGGGCGACCCGATCCAGCTGGATTACCGGCTGGAGAAGGCGGGCAACGGCTGGAAGATCTATGACGTCAACGTCGCCGGCTTTTGGCTGGTGGATGCCTACAAAGGCCAGTTTGCGCGCGACCTGAGCAATGGCGGCATGGAGCTACTGATCACCCGCCTGGCCGAGAAGAACAAGTCGCTGGCCGGCGCCGCCAAAAACTGAGATTCGATCGGTGATGAGCGTGATCTCGCTGCCCGAGCGGCTGACCATGGCCGAGGCCCGCACCACGCTGGCGCGGCTGACGCCGCTGCTGGCGTCGGCTGACGCCCCGGTGATCGATGCCTCGCCGCTGCGTGAGCTTGACAGCGCCGCAGTGGCCGTGCTGCTGAGCTGCCAGCGCGAGGCCCAGGCCCGTGGCAAGCGGCTGCGCATCGATGGCGCACCAGCGCAGCTGGGCCAGCTGGCCCAGCTCTACGGCGTCAGCGAACTGCTGGGCCTCTGAGCCGCCGCGTTTCGTCGGCCGTTCAGCCCGGCGCCATGTAGCGCTTGGCACGCAGGTTGCGCTTGATCTCCTGCATCAACGGCCGCAGCGCCGGGCCCAGGCGCAGCGCCACGCCGGTGGTCAGGATGTCGATGATGATCAGGTGCAGCAGGCGCGAGACCATCGGGCTGTAGCGGTCGAAGTCTTCCGGGTGATCGGCCGCCAGCAGCACCTGGTGGTGGCTCAGGGCCAGTTGGGCCAGCGGTGAGCCACTGGCGGTGATCACGATCACCGTGGCGCCCTTGCGGCGGGCGATCTCG
>JBBQJN010000352.1:0-3265 GCA_038325945.1 Burkholderiales bacterium
CTGGACATCCGCTCGGCAGCACTCTTGGCGGCGTGCTTCTCGTTGCCCGGTGGTGTGCTGCGCGCAGTGGGCGGCTGGCTGTCGGACAAACACGGCGCGCACAGCGTCACCTGGTGGGTGATGTGGGTCAGCTGGATCTGCCTGTTCTTGCTCAGCTATCCGCAGACCGACTTCACCGTGATCACCGTCAACGGGCCCAAAACCTTCCACGTCGGGCTGAACATCTACGCCTTCACGGCGTTGATGTTCACGCTGGGCATCGCGTTTGCGTTCGGCAAGGCCAGTGTCTTCAAGTACATCAGCGACGACTATCCCGAAAACATCGGCACCGTCAGCGGCATCGTCGGTCTGGCCGGCGGCCTGGGCGGCTTTGTGCTGCCGATCATGTTCGGCGTGCTGATGGACCTGACCGGCATCCGGTCGAGTGCCTTCATGCTGATGTACGGCGTGGTCTGGGTTTCGCTGATCTGGATGTACTGGACGGAGGTGCGCCGCACCGAGTTGATGGGCCGCAATGCGCCCGAGTCCCCGCTGTCACGCAGCTTTGCGCGCTGACCCTGCTATCTACCGGAAGCTTTGATGAACAACAACCCCCAAACCACCGCGGGCGGCTCGGCCGCGGACATCGCTGACTGGCGCCCCGAGGACAACGCTTTCTGGGAGTCCACCGGCAAGAAGATTGCCTACCGCAACCTTTGGATCTCGGTGCCGGCGCTGCTGTGCGGCTTCGCGGTCTGGGGCATGTGGGGCATCATCACCGTGCAGATGCTCAACCTGGGATTTCCGTTCACCCAGGCCGAGTTGTTCACGCTCACCGCCATCGCCGGCATCTCGGGCGCCACGATGCGCATCCCCGCGTCGTTCCTGATCCGGCTGGCGGGCGGGCGCAACACCATCTTTCTGACCACCGCGATGTTGCTGGCCCCGGCTATCGGCACCGGCATGGCGCTGCAGCACAAGGACTGGCCGCTCTGGGCGTTCCAGCTGATGGCGCTGTGGTCGGGCGTGGGCGGCGGCAACTTTGCGTCGTCGATGTCGAACATCAGCACCTTCTTCCCCAAGCGGCTGCAGGGCACTGCGCTGGGCTTGAACGCCGGCATCGGCAACTTCGGTGTCACCACCATGCAGGTGGTGATCCCGCTGGTGATGACGGTGGGCCTGTTCGGCGCCTTTGGCGGTGAGCCGATGACGCTGCTCAAGGACAGCGGCTGGATCCTGGGCAAGATCAAGGCCGGCACGCCCACCTATATCCAGAACGCCGGTTTTGCCTGGGTGATATCGCTGGTGCCGCTGGCCGCGCTGTGCTGGTTCGGCATGAACAACCTGAAGACGGTGACGCCGGCGGCCGGCTCACCGCCGGTGGCCTTTGCCAAGATCATCTACCTCTACACCTTGTCGTTTGTGCCGGCCATCCTGGGCCTGTATCTGTACCTGCCGGCGCCCACCGGGCTGGGGCTGATCAGCATGTGGGTGGCGATCCCGCTGGACATCGTCAGCGCCTTGCTGGTGATGAAGCTGGCGGCCTTCGGCACGATGAAGGAAAACGTCGCCAACCAGTTCAAGATCTTCAGCAACAAGCACACCTGGTCGATGACGGCGCTCTACATCGTCACCTTCGGCTCGTTCATCGGTTTCTCGATGGCGCTGCCGCTGTCGATCACGGTGATCTTCGGCATCAGCCACGTGCCCGACGCCAACGGCGTGATGCAGCACACGCTGAAGAACCCGAACGCGATATCGGCCTTCACCTACGCCTGGATCGGCCCGTTTGTGGGTGCGGCCATCCGGCCGATCGGCGGCTGGATCTCCGACAAGGTCGGCGGCTCGATCGTCACCCAGATCATCTCGGTGGTGATGGTGGGCGCCTCGGTGGCGGTGGGCTACGTGATGATGCAGGCCTACGCTTCGGCCACGCCGGAACAGCACTTCCCGATGTTCCTGGGGCTGTTCATCCTGCTCTTCGCCGCCAGCGGCATCGGCAACGGCAGCACCTTCCGCACCATCGGCGTGATCTTCGACCGCCAGCAGGCCGGCCCGGTGCTGGGCTGGACCTCGGCGATTGCCGCCTACGGCGCCTTCATCGCGCCGGTGGTCATCGGCAACCAGATCAAGGCCGGCACGCCGCAGGTGGCGATGTACGGCTTTGCCATGTTCTACGCGCTGTGCCTGGTGCTGAACTGGTGGTTCTACCTGCGCGCTGGCGCGTACGTCAAGAACCCCTGATGCCGCCTGGCTGACCTGCTGAACCCGCACTATTGAAAGGCGCTCCATGAGCCACTTCCTCGACCGACTGAACTATTTCTCGAACCCGCGCGAGCCCTTCTCGGGTGACCTCGGCGTCACCACCGGTGAAGACCGCACCTGGGAAGACAGCTACCGCAACCGCTGGGCCCACGACAAGATCGTGCGCAGCACCCACGGCGTGAACTGCACGGGATCCTGCTCTTGGAAGATCTACGTCAAGGGCGGCATCGTCACCTGGGAAACCCAGCAGACCGATTACCCGCGCACCCGCTGGGACATGCCCAACCACGAGCCGCGCGGCTGTGCACGTGGCGCCAGCTACAGCTGGTATTTGTACAGCGCCAACCGCGTCAAGTACCCGATGGTGCGCGGCCGGCTGCTCAAGCACTGGCGTGAGGCCCGGCTGGCCAACGACCCGGTGGCGGCCTGGGCCAGCATCGTGGCTGACGACACCAAGCGGCGCGACTACCAGCAGGTGCGTGGCCTGGGCGGTTTTGTTCGCTCGACCTGGGACGAGGTCAACGAGATCATCGCCGCAGCCAATGTGCACACCATCAAAAAACACGGGCCCGACCGCATCGTCGGCTTCTCGCCGATCCCGGCGATGTCGATGGTCAGCTACGCCGCGGGCAGCCGCTACTTGAGCCTGATCGGCGGCGTCTGCATGAGCTTTTACGACTGGTACTGCGACCTGCCGCCCAGCAGCCCGCAGGTCTGGGGCGAGCAGACCGACGTGCCCGAATCGGCCGATTGGTACAACTCCAGCTTCATCATCGCCTGGGGCAGCAACGTGCCGCAGACACGCACACCCGACGCGCACTTTTTCACCGAGGTGCGCTACAAGGGCTGCAAGACGGTGGCGATCACGCCCGACTACTCCGAAGTCGCCAAGCTGTCCGACATCTGGATGAACCCCAAGCAGGGCACCGACGCCGCAGTGGCGATGGCCATGGGCCATGTGATCCTGAAGGAGTTCTACTTTCCCGAGGTCGATGGCAAACCCGGCGAGCGCAGCGCCTAC
>JBBQJN010000353.1:0-3259 GCA_038325945.1 Burkholderiales bacterium
CCGGGCGCCCGGCTGCCGTCCTCGAACACCATCGCCGGCGTGCCCTGCACCTTGAACTTGCGGCCCATCTCGGTGTTGGCCTCGATCGCGCTGACGTCGCAGCTGGCCGCCGCCTTGGACGGCAATTGGCCGTCGACCATCCAGGCCCGCCAGGCCTTGGCCGGATCCTTGGCGCACCAGATGTCGCGGCTCTTGGCGCTGGAATCAGCACCCAGGATCGGGTACAAAAAGGTGTAGATCGAGACGTCCTTCAGCGCGATCAGATCGCGCTCCAGCCGCTTGCAGTAACCGCAGTTCGGGTCGCCAAAGACCACCAGCTTGCGTGCGCCACTGCCCTGCTTGATCAGCACCGCGTTTTTCAGCGGCAGGCTGGCAAAGTCGATCGCCGTCAGCTTGTCGATGCGCGCCTGCGTCAGGTCGGTCTTGCTGCGGGTATCAATGATCACGCCCTGGATCAGGTGGTTGCCGTTCTCGTCGCTGTAGACCAGGTCGGTGCCGAGGCGCACCTCGTAAATGCCAGGGATCGGCGTCTTGCTGACCTCGTCGATCTTGGGCAGGTTGGGCAGGCGCTCGGGCAGGTTCTTGCGGATCGCGGCTTCGTCGGCCAGCGCAGCGCCGGCCAGCAGCAGCATCAGGGCGCCGGTGGCATGGCGCAGAAAGTGGGTGTTCATGGGGAGGGTGGTCCGGTTCGGGCCGGGCTCAGCTGTCGAGCGCGCGGCGGGTCAGGAAGCGCTTGATCGGCGCCAGGTGATTGAGCAGACCCATGCCGCGGTTGCGGAGTTCCCGCACCAGCGGCTGAGGTTGGGCAAACAGGTGAAGCAAGCCATCCGTGAGCAGCGCCATGGCGCGGGTCGGCCCGGTGCGCTCACGGGCGTAACGGCGCAACAGGCTGTCGTCGCCCACGCTGCGCCAGGTCTCGCGCTCGGCGATCACGCGCGCCAGGCAGGCCACGTCGGCCAGCCCCAGGTTGAGGCCCTGGCCGGCCAGCGGATGCACCAGGTGCGCGGCGTCGCCCACCAGCACCCAGCCCGGCCCACACAAGCGATCAGCCTGGGCCAGCGCCAGCGGCCAGGCGGCGCGCTCGCTGGCCAGCTTCAAATGGCCAGCGGCGCCACCGCTGGCGCTCATCAGCGCGGCCTCAAAGTCAGCCACGGGCAAGGCCTGCAACTCGGCAGCGCGCTCGGCCGGCAGGCTCCAGACCAGGCCATAGCTGTGCCCCGGCTGCGGCCGGTCAAAGGGCAGCAAGGCCAGCACATCGGGTGACTTGAACCACTGCCGCGCCAGCCCGCCATGCGGCTGGTCGGCCACCAGGCGGGCGGCCAGCGCGCTGTGGCCGTAGGGCTGGCGCTGAAAATCCACCCCCAGCGCGGCGCGGCTGGCCGATGCCTTGCCTTCGGCCAGCACGGTGAGCGCGGCCTCGGCGACGGCATCGGGTGGCAGCAGCGTGAGCTGCGGCGCAAAGCGCGCTGCGGTGCGCAGCGCCGTTTCCAACTCGGCGGCATCGACGATCCAGGCCAGCGCATCACAGGCCTGCTGCCAGGCCGAAAATTCGACCCGGCCACCGGGCGCGTCACCTTCGATCTGCATCTCGTCGACCGCCGTCACCGCGTCTGCCGGCAGCGCGCCCCAGACCCGCAACTCCAAGAGCATGCTGCGCGAGGCGGCGTTGAGCGCATAGGCCCGAACATCGCCGGGCGCTGCTGGATCGGCGGGCGCGGCCGGTGCGGACGGCCCAACCAGCCCGACACGCAGCCCCTGGCGGGCCAGCGCCAGCGCCAGCGTCAGGCCGACCGCGCCGTTGCCGCGGATGCACACATCGAAGAGAGACATGGCCGACATTGTAGAAAGCCGGGCCCGGCGCCGATCGGCCGAATAAAATGCCCGGTCTTGCGGCTGCCGCTGCCGGTGCCCTGCCCCTCCCCTTGAAAGCCCCCCATGAGCCTGCAATGCGGCATCGTGGGCCTGCCCAATGTTGGCAAGTCCACCCTCTTCAATGCCTTGACCAAGGCCGGCATCGCTGCCGAGAACTACCCCTTTTGCACCATCGAGCCGAACGTTGGTGTGGTGGAGCTGCCGGATCCCCGCTTGGCCGCGCTCAGCGCCATCGTTGTGCCCGAGAAGGTGGTGCCGGCGATCGTCGAGTTCGTCGACATCGCCGGCCTGGTGGCCGGCGCCAGCAAGGGCGAGGGCCTGGGCAACCAGTTTCTCAGCCATATCCGCGAGACCGACGCCATCGTCAACGTGGTGCGCTGCTTTGACGACGAGAACGTGATTCATGTCTGCGGCAAGGTTGACCCGATCAACGACCTTGAGGTGATCCAGACCGAGCTTTGCCTGGCCGACCTGAGCACGGTGGAAAAAAGCCTGCACCGCTATGTCAAGGCCGCGCGTTCGGGCAACGACAAGGAGGCTGCGGCGTTGGTGAAGGTGCTCGAAAAGTGCCAGGCCGCGCTGGACCAGGCGCTGCCGGTGCGCGGCATCGATTTCAGCAAGGAAGAGCGGTTGATCCTCAAGCCGCTGTGCCTGATCACCGCCAAGCCGGCGATGTTTGTCGGCAACGTCTCGGAGACCGGCTTCGAGAACAACCCTTATCTCGACCGGCTGCGCGAGTACGCCGCCAAGCAGAATGCGCCGGTCGTGGCCATTTGCGCCAAGACCGAGGCCGAGCTGGCCGAGATGGAAGACGAAGACCGCCTCATGTTCCTGGCCGAGATGGGCCAGGACGAGCCGGGCCTGAACCGGCTGATCCGCGCCGGCTTCGGCCTGCTGGGGCTGCAGACTTACTTCACCGCCGGCGTCAAGGAAGTGCGGGCCTGGACGATCCACATCGGCAACACCGCACCGCAGGCCGCCGGCGTGATCCATACCGATTTCGAGCGCGGCTTCATCCGCGCCCAGACCATCGCCTTCGACGACTTCGTCAAGTTCAAGGGTGAGCAAGGCGCCAAAGATGCCGGCAAGATGCGCGCCGAAGGCAAGGACTACGTGGTCAAGGACGGGGATGTGTTGAATTTCTTGTTCAATGTTTGAGCGCGGATCGTCGGCTGCGGTGTGCAGGGCGGTCAAGCTGGTGGACACTCAGAGACTGAGAGGCAATCGGATGCACCCGCGCCGTGGTGACCAAGGGCTCTGAGCAAGGCGCGGCGCGCAGCCCGGACTGACGTCCGGGCAAGCGATGCAACGCCGCGCAGGGCCCTTGGCCACCCCGGCCCTACGGGTAAGCCCCCAAAACAGGCTCACTCGTCGTTGCAAATGCTCG
>JBBQJN010000354.1:0-3259 GCA_038325945.1 Burkholderiales bacterium
CGAGGCCAGCGGCGGTATCACGGTGGGCGAGGGCGTGCAGATCACCCACCATGTGAGCATCGTCACGCACAGTTCACACCGCAGCCAGCGCCTGCTGGGCCGCGCTTATGTGGTCTGGCCGGCGGGCGAGCCGCGGCCGGGTTGGGTGGCTGGGCCGGTGCAGATCGGGCCCTATTGCTTTATCGGCCCGCACACGTTGATAGAGCCGGGCACCTGCCTGGGCCGCGGCTGCATCGTGCGCGCCGGTAGCGTGCTGCGAGGCGACTATGCCGACCATGCGCTGATCGCGGGCAACCCGGCGCTGGTGGTGGGCGATGCCCGCCACGGTGACGCCAAGGCGCTGGCCTTCGACCCCGCGCTACGCGCCCATTACGAAGCCTGGGCACGGGTGCGCGATGCAGCGGCCGGTGGCGAGGATCAGCCATGAGGCTGGTGCTGCTGGGCGACGGCGACAGCCCGCATCTGCTGAAGTGGGCGCGGGCCTTGGCGCCGCAGGTTGAGCTGTGGGCGGCTTCGTCGCGCGGTTTTGCGCCAGGCTTTGACGCCCTGGTGCCGGCGGCACGCCGCCTGGCATTGGGCACGCGCCCGGATTTTGGTGGCGGCAACGCCGCGCTGCTGCTGCAACTGCCGCGCCTGGCGCGCTGGTTGCGCCTGGCGCGCGCCGACTGGATCCACGCCCATTACCTGACATCGCATGGCACGCTGGCCTGGTTGGCCACCGGCCTGCTGGGCGCGCCGGGGCGGCTGGTCGGCTCGGCCTGGGGCAGCGATGTGCTCGTCACGCCGCAGCGCAGCCGGCTGATGCGCTGGCTCACCGGCCGCGTGCTGCGTGCCTGTGCGCTGGCCACCAGCGACTCGCAGGTGATGGCCAACCGCATGCGCGAGCTGGGTGCCGGCGAGTTGATGGTCTTTCCGTTTGGCCTGGAGGCATTGCCGCCATTGCCCGGCGCCGGCCACAAGCGCAATCACCTGTTCTTCGCCAACCGCGGGCTGGAGGCGATCTACGACCCGCAGCGCGTGCTGCGCCTGTTTGTCGGCATCGTCGCGGCCTGGCCCGACGCCGAGTTGGTGCTGGCCAACGAGGGCGCGTTGCGGCCAGGGCTGCAGCAATTGGCGGCCGATCTGGGACTGGCCAGCCGTGTGCGCTTCGTCGGCCGGCTTGCGGCCGACGCGCAGGCGCTGCGTTATGCCGAGGCGCGCTGGTACATCAGCCTGCCGCGCAGTGACTCGGTGGCGGTATCGGTGCTGGAGGCCATGGCCCAGGGCTGCATCCCGCTGCTGTCGGATCTGCCGGCCAACCATGAACTGGTGCGCAGCGGCGACAACGGCTGGGTGGCGCAGAGTGATCAACTGCCGACGGCGGCGATGCTGCAGCCGCTGTTGGACCGCGCCGAGGCCATCGCCGCGGCCAACCATGCCTGGGTCGCCGAGCACGCGATGTTTGCGCCGGGCGTGAGCCGTTTTGTCGATCGCCTGCGGGCGCTGGATGAAGCAGCCGGCCGCAGCGACGGGCCCCGGCGATGAACATCCTCTACCTCAACCATTACGCCGGCACGCCCGCGCTGGGCATGGAGTACCGGCCGTATTACCTGGCGCGTGAATGGGTGCGTGCCGGCCACCGGGTGCAGATCGTGGCGGCTAACTTCTCTCATGTGCGGTCGCGCCAGCCGAAGGCGGGTGATGAAGTCATCGACGGCATCGCTTACCGCTGGCTGGCCACGCCGCGCTACCGGGGCAATGGCCTGGGTCGGGTGTGGAACATCTGGCGCTATCTGTCGCAGCTGTGGCGGCAATCGCGTGGGCTGGTCGAGCGTTTCAAACCCGACGCGGTGATCGCCAGCAGCACCTACCCGATGGACATCTGGGTGGCGCGGCGCATCGCACGGCTGTCCGGCGCAGTGCTGGTGTTCGAGGTGCATGACCTCTGGCCGCTGAGCCCGATCGAGCTGTCGGGCATGTCGCCCGGCCACCCGTTCATCCGCCTGTGCCAGGCCGCTGAAACTGCGGCCTACCGCGATGCCGACGTAGTGGTCAGCATGCTGCCCAAGGTGCATGACCACATGGCCTCACGCGGGCTGGACCTGCGCAAGCTGCACATCGTGCCCAACGGCATCACCCTGGATGAATGGCAACAGGCGCCGCCGCCGCTGCGCGAGGACGTGAGTTCAGCCATCGCCGCCCAGCGCGCTGCCGGCCGCACCGTCGTGGGCTACGCTGGCTCGATGGGCCTGCCCAATGCGCTGGATGTGTTGCTTGACGCCGCCGCGCTGCTGCGCGAGCAAGCCATCGCCATCGTGATGGTGGGTGACGGCCATGAGCGTGAGCGTCTGGCGCAGCGCGTGGTGGCCGAAGGCTTGACCCACGTGGTGATGCTGCCGCCCATCCCCAAGGCGCAGATCCCCGCGCTGCTGGCCTTGATCGACATCGCCTACATCGGCTGGCAGCGCGTGCCGATCTACCGCTTCGGCATCGCGCCCAACAAGCTGATGGACTACATGATGGCCGGCTGCGCTGTGTTGCACAGCGTGGACGCGGGCAACGACCCGGTGGCCGAGAGCGGCTGCGGCTTGACGGTGGCGCCCGAATCACCCACTGCCGTGGCCGACGGCCTGCGCCAGCTGGCTGCGCTGCCGGCCGAGCAGCGGCGCGCGATGGGCGAGCGCGGCCGCGCGTTCGTGCTGGCCCATCACACCTATCCAGTGCTGGCGCAACGCTTCATCGCGGCGATGCTGCCATGAGCGAGCCACCGCGATCCGGCGACGAGACCCGTGCCGTGGCCGAGCGTTATGCCCGCCGCGGCGCCCCCGACCGTTACAGCATCTTGCAGCCCGATGTGTGGCAGACGCTGCAAGAGCGCCAGCGCGCCATGCTGCGGCTGTTCGCCCAGCCCGGCTTTGGTGACCTGGCGCAACTGCGCCTGCTGGAGGTGGGCTGCGGCGCCGGCGGCAATTTGCTGGAGCTGCTGCGCCTGGGCTTTGCGCCGCAACACCTGAGCGGTGTGGAACTGCTGCCTGACCGCTTGGCCCAGGCCCGCGCAGTGTTGCCCGAAGCGCTGCAACTGAGCGGCGGCGATGCTTGCGCACTCGACATCGCGCCCGGCAGCCTGGACATCGTGTTTCAGTCCACTGTCTTCTCGTCGCTGCTTGACGACAGGTTTCAGCAGCAACTGGCCCAGGCCATGTGGCGCTGGGTAAGGCCGGGCGGCGGGGTGCTGTGGTACGACTTCACCGTCAACAACCCTCGCAACCCGGACGTGCGT
>JBBQJN010000355.1:0-3256 GCA_038325945.1 Burkholderiales bacterium
GCCGGCAATGGCCTGGAAGGTGGAGATCGCCCACTGGTTGTTGACCACGTTGAGGATCACCGGCGCGCGGTAGACATGGGCGAAGGTCAGCGCGGTGTTGAAGTCGGATTCGGCGGTGGCGCCGTCGCCGATCCAGGCCGACGCGATCCTGGTGTCGCCCTTGATCGCCGAGGCCATGGCCCAGCCCACCGCCTGGATGAACTGGGTGGCCAGGTTGCCCGAGATCGAAAAGAAGCCGGCGCGCTTGTACGAGTACATCACCGGCAGCTGGCGGCCCAGCATCGGGTCGCGTGCATTGCTCATCAGCTGGCACATCAGCTCGGCCATGTCGATGTCGTCGCGGCTCAGCAGCAGGCCCTGCTGGCGGTAGGTGGGAAAGCACATGTCGCCGGGCGCGATGGCCAGTGCATGGGCGCAGGCGATGGCCTCCTCGCCGAGGCACTGCATGTAGAACGAGATCTTTTTTTGCCGCTGGGCGATCTGCATGCGGGCGTCGAAGGCGCGGGTCTTCATCATCGCGCGCAGGCCACGCTTGAACAGCGGCAAGTCGGGCACCGGCGCCCAGGGACCGACGGCGCGGCCTTCGTCGTCGAGCACGCGCACCAACGTGAAAGCCAGGTCGGCGGTGCTGGCCGCTGCGGCGTCAACCGCCGGCCGCCGCACCTCGCCGGCCGGCGACAAGTGCAGGTAGCTGAAGTCGGTTTGCTGGCCCGGGCGCCCGCTCGGCTCGGGCACGTGCAGTCGCAGCGGCTGCGGTTGGGGATCCATCGGCTTGCTCCCCTGCGCCGTCTTCGGGCGCAGCAGTTTCATCCTACAACCTGGCCGCGCCGTGCCTCAGCACTTCAGCGCATTGGCGCCTCAGCGGGTCAACGCGCCGTACACCAGGTCCTGCACCTCTGTTCCAGCTTGCCTTGGCGCGCGATAGCGATCACGGCGCCGGGTACGCGGTTGCGCTCCCTCTCGCTTTTGAAGAACGCATCGATATTGACCAGCCGCTGGCTGGACATGCCCACGCTGTCGGGCGCGGCGGCGGCAAGGGGTTGGTCCTGTCGGCTGCCGGGTGGTGTGGAGGGCGCCGAGCGTAGAGGCCGATCTTCGCCCAGCGCCTGGCGGCCGGGGTGTCGCGCAGGGGCCTGCCGATCAGCGCGGGCCGGCCTACCAGTGGTTCCAGCGCGGCCACACTTGCTCACCGCCGTCGGCGTCCAGCGCGTGGTAATGGCCGAACTGCGCCGCGGTGGCGCAGGCATGGTTGGGCAGGATCCTCAGCAGGGTGCCGACCGGGAAGTCGCGCTCGATGTTGCCCAGCGTGCCGCCGGCGGCCGCCGCTTCGTTGCTCAGGATGCCATGCTCCTGGTTGGCGCCGCTCATGGTCCAGCCCGCCAGCACCTGGCCGGCGGCGTCGCAGACCTGGCCGTAGCCGTAGTCCCTGGCCTGCGCCTGGGTGCCGCGGTCGCGGCTCATCGCCATCCAGCCGGCGTCTACCAGCACCCAGCCCTTGTCGAGCTGGTGGCCGATCACCGTGGCCAGCACGCTCAGCGCCACGTCGTCGGTGTTGCAGACGCCGATGTTGCACATTACCAGGTCCATGAAGACATAGACGCCGGCGCGCACCTCGGTGACGCCGTCGAGCTGCTGCGCCGACAAGGCGGTGGGCGTGGAGCCGACGCTGACCACCGGGCAAGGCAGGCCGGCTTCGCGTAAACGTTCTGCGGCGCGCACGCACAGCGCCCGCTCCTGCTCGGCGATGGCGGCCAGCGCCTCGGGTGTGCTGCACTGGTAGCTGGCGCCGGCATGGGTGAGCACGCCGGTGAGCCGCTGGCCGCCGTCATGCAGTGCGCGGCCCACCGCCAGCAACTCGTCGGATTCGGGCGCGATGCCCGAGCGGTGGCCGTCGGTGTCGATCTCGATCAGCACCTCGAAGGCCTCGCCGTTGGCGCGGCCGAACTCGGCGATCGCCTCGGCGCTGGTGGTGTTGTCGGTGAGGATTTTCAGCGCGCAGCCCTGGCGGCGCAGCGCCAGCACTTGCGCCAGCTTGGCCGGCGCGATGCCCACTGCGTAGGTGATGTCCTGAATGCCCTCGGCGAAGCACTGCGCCGCTTCCTTCAGCGTCGACACGGTCACGCCGTGGGCGCCTGCGGCGAGCTGCGCCGCCACCACCTGGGCGCACTTGCTGGTCTTGATGTGCGGCCGCAGCGCCACGCCCAGGCCGCTCAGCCGCCGCTGCATGCGGGCGATGTTGTGCGCCAGCCGCGGCAGATCAACCAGCGCGGCGGGGGTTTCAAGTTGGATCAGGCTGGCGGTGATGGACATGGTGTGGACGACGGCGGTGACAGTGGCGGTGGCGGTGGTGAGGTAAAGCGGCCTGCAGATTGTGCCCATCGCCGCCGCGCCGATGACGCCTTGCCGCGCCCGTTGCCCGTTGCCCGTTGCCCGGAGATGGCGTCACGCCCAGCCATGCCCTTAGCCTGGCCGAGCGCCAGGCCGTCGTGACTGTGGCCAACGAGCCGCGCTTTGCCGACGTGCCACCGGCGCGCATCGTGCCCACGCTGGCCGAAGAGGGCATCTACCTGGCCGGCGAATCGAGCTTTGCCCGCGTGCTGCGTGCACGCGGGCAGAACGCGCATCGCGGCCGCGCCAAAGCGCCCAAGCCCGGCCGGCCGCCGACCAGCGACATCGTCACTGCGGTGCGCGAGGTCCGGTGCTGGATGGCAATGCCCTGATGAGGCTGAGCGAGGCTGAGGAGGCTGAGGGTCAGGTCTCTCATTTCCCCTTGCGGCTGCTTGATCCCGATGTCGTCTTACCCTTGTCCTCAGGCGTGACGAAACCAATCGGCCGCTTGGGCGGATCGGGTGGCGTCATGAGTTCGCGCAGCGCGTCGAAGACCTGCTTGAGCTGATTGTGCGTATAGCGGCTGAAGGTGTCGTGGTTCATGGCCAGCGCCTCGGTCTTGTCTTCGAGCTGGCTCAGCCGCTTGGCCAGTTCGCCATGGGTGGCCGCCAGCGCCCGTACGCGCACGAAAGTGCGCATGATCTCGATGTTCACCGCGATGGCGCGCGTGCTGCCTATCACCGACGACAGCATGGCCACGCCCTGCTCGGTGAAGGCATAGGGCGCGGTGCGCCGACCGCCGTGGCCGGCACTTGAGGTCACAGTTTGTGACCTCAAGTTGGCGAACTCCTCGGCCGAGAGCTGAAACATGAAGTCCTCGGGGAAGCGCGCCAGGTTGCGCTTGACCGCCTGCACCAGCACCTTGGTG
>JBBQJN010000356.1:0-3253 GCA_038325945.1 Burkholderiales bacterium
GGGATCGCCGCCTCGGGCAGCAGCCGATGGCGCGCCGCCAGCCAGCCGGCGAGCACAAGCGCGAAGAACGGAACGGTGACGGCGAGGATGGCCTGCATGTTGGGCAAGGAGTATCCCAGCCTGCCCGGCGCAGGCGCGCCGTTTTGCGATGCAGGGCTGCAGTGCCGGACCGCGCTGAATCGCCGGTCTCGCTGGTCTGCCGCCGCTCGGGGTCGGGACGCCGCACCCGGTGATGCGCCCACCAGGTCGGGTGGCCAGCGGCAGCCTCCCGCTGCGGCTGGCCACCGAGGGTCACCGCTATCATCCGCCCCCCATCCCCGCTAGCCATGTCCAGCCCGCCCCAGCCCCCCGACAGCCTCAATCCCGCCCAGTTGCAGGCGGTGCACCACCTGCACGGCCCGTGCCTGGTGCTGGCCGGCGCGGGTTCGGGCAAGACGCGGGTGATCACGCACAAGATCGCCCGCTTGCTGCAGGCCGGGCTGGCGCCGAAGGAGATTGCCGCCATCACCTTCACCAACAAGGCGGCGCAGGAGATGCGCGAGCGCAGCAAGGCGCTGGTGGGGGCGCGCGCGGCCAAGGACCTGGTGGTGGCCACCTTCCACAGCCTGGGCGTGCGCATCCTGCGCAGCGACGGCACCAAGGTGGGCCTGAAGCAGCAGTTCTCGATCCTTGACAGCGACGACGTGATGGGCGTGCTGCGCGAGGCCGGTGGCGCCACCGACAACAAGCAAGCGCGCAACTGGCAGTGGACCATCAGCCTGTGGAAGAACCAGGGCTACGACAGCGCCAGCGCGGCCGGCGTGGCCAAGGACTACGGCGAGCAGATAGCGGCGCGCGTGATGAAGCTCTACGAAGAGCGACTGGCGGCTTACCAGGCGGTGGATTTTGACGATCTGATCGGCCTGCCACTGAAGCTGCTGCAGCGCGACGAAGAGGCGCGCATCAAGTGGCAATCGATGTTCGGCCATGTGTTGGTTGACGAGTACCAGGACACCAACTCGGTGCAGTACGAGTTGCTGAAGCTGCTGGTCAGTGGTGACGACCCGCGCAGGCGCGGCCTCTTCACCGCAGTGGGCGACGACGACCAGAGCATCTACGGCTGGCGCGGCGCGACCATCGACAACTTGAAGCGCTTGCCGCAGGACTGGCCCGAGCTGAAGGTGATCGCGCTGGAGCAGAACTACCGCTCCACCGGCAACATCCTGCGCGCCGCCAACAACGTCATCGCCGGCAACCCCAAGCTGTTCGAGAAGAAGCTGTGGAGCGAGTTTGGTGACGGCGACCCGGTGCGGCTGGTCGAGTGTGACAGCGAGGAGCATGAGGCCGAGCGCGCCGTGGCCTTCGTGCAGAGCCTGCGCGCCCAGGGCGGCGCGCTGGCCGACGACCGCGCCAGCGGGCAGATCAAGTTCAGCGACTTCGCCATCCTCTACCGCGCCAACCACCAGTCGCGTGTCTTCGAGCAGAAGCTGCGCGCGGCGCAGATTCCGTACAAGGTCTCAGGCGGGCAGAGCTTTTTCGACCGCGCCGAGATCAAGGACCTGTGCGCCTGGCTGAGGTTGCTCGTAAACCAAGATGACGACCCGGCCTTCTTGCGCGCGGTGACCACGCCCAAGCGCGGCATCGGCCATACCACGCTGGGCAAGCTGGGTGAACATGCGGGGCGCTGGAAGACCAGCCTGTTCGAATCGCTGTTCTCCGACAGCCTGGCCG
The DNA here is from genome assembly GCA_038325945.1 of Burkholderiales bacterium. Classification (GTDB taxonomy): domain Bacteria; phylum Pseudomonadota; class Gammaproteobacteria; order Burkholderiales; family Burkholderiaceae_C; genus Pseudaquabacterium. The sequence goes on from JBBQJN010000356.1 coordinate 1,711, forward strand.
CGCAGGTAGGCGCCAAGGCGATCGGCTCGCTGCATGAATTTGGCCGCTACCTCAACGAGCTGGAACATCGCGCTCGCCACACCACGGGCGCCGAGGATGCCAAGGCGCTGCTGCTGGAGTGGCTCAAGACCATCGGCTACGAGCAGCACCTCTACGACAGCGAAGACAGCGAAAAACTCGCCGCCAGCCGCTGGACCAATGTGCTGGACTTCATCGACTGGGTGTCACGCCGCTGCGGCGGTGAACTGGCCGCAGACGGCAGCAGCCAGATCCGTGAGCGGCAGACCGTGCTGGACGTTGCGCAGACCATCAGCGTGATCATCAGCCTGGCCGAGCGCGGCGACGATGCCGATGTGCTCACGCTGTCCACACTGCACGCCAGCAAGGGCCTGGAGTGGCCGCATGTCTGGCTGGCCGGCATCAACGAAGGCCTGCTGCCGTTCAAGCTGGATGCCGACAGCCTGAGCGCTGAGGTGATGAGCCAGCGGCTGGAAGAAGAGCGCCGGCTGATGTACGTGGGTATTACGCGCGCGCGCACCACGCTGGCAGTGAGCACGCTGCGCCGGCGCAAGAAGGGCCGCGACACGATCCAGGGCATTCCCAGCCGCTTCATCGCCGAGATGAAGCTGCACGAGGCTTCCACCCGCGAAGATCCGCGCGAAAGGCTGAAGCGCTTGCGTGCCGAACTGTCGGCCAAAGTGGCGGCCGCGCCGCCGGCCGCAGCCTGAAACACAGGCCTCCTGTGCGGCGGCCGGTTGCGAGGGCGCCTCAGCGCAGGCGCAGGTAGCTGCCCAGCCGGTGCTGAACCGGCGGTTGGCGCTCAGCCCAATCTGCCAGTCGGTCGAGCCAGTCGATGTGGGGCGTCGACAAGGCCGGCCCGGGTGGCGAGGCGCTGACGCCGAGTGCCGGCAGATGCAGCGCCAAACGCAGCCTGGACAGGCTGAAACCGTGTGGGTGGAACGGGGTGATGCTGGTCATGGCCACTCCCTGGGTGCGGGGCGTGGGGTTCGGGACATCGAATCCCATCGCCATGACTGCACTCTAATGACTTGCGTTAATGCAATCAAGATTCATGAAAGAATATGTAAACTGCATAAATGCAGATATAAGCAGCTCGCCAGCCCGGCGTTGCGATGCCCGTCGCGCCGGCCTCGGGCCGCGTACAGCGGCCGCTGCCAGCGGGCGGGCTACCATGCCCAGTCTGCCGCAGGCCTGAACCAGGTAGGCCGCTCGCCAGCTTGGCGGGTGGCGCGGCGCCAGCGGCCTGAGGAGGGCCTTGCATGAGTCTGCACTTCGTCACCTTCTTGCTCGCCGCCACGCTGGCCGTTGCCGCCAACCTGCTGTGGCCGGGCCTGTTCTGGCAGTACGCCGCGCTCAAGACCTTGACCACGGTGCTGGTGATCGGCCATGCCTGGCAACGCGGCACGCCGGGCGAGCCGCGCCGGCAGGCGCTGCTGATCGGGCTGGGGCTGTCGCTGGTTGGCGACATCGCGCTGCTGTGGCCGCAGCAGGGCTTTCTGCCCGGGCTGGTGGCTTTTTTGCT
>JBBQJN010000357.1:0-3239 GCA_038325945.1 Burkholderiales bacterium
CGGATAGCTGAGACTGCGCGGGGGTGATCATTTCTTCTTGACGTGCTGTTCGAGCTCGCTGAAGCTGGGGCGGTCGTCGGAGAACAGCACCTTGCGGCCGAACTCGATCGCCACCTGCGGCGCGTAGCCCTGCATGCTGGCGAGCAGCGTGGTCTTGATGCATTGGTATTCCTTGCCGGCGTCCTCGACCTTCTGCTCGAGCAGGCCGCCCAGCGGCTCGACAAAGCCGTAGGCCAGAAAAATGCCCAGGAAGGTGCCGACCAGAGCCGAGCCGATCATGCCGCCCAGCACCGCTGGCGGCTGGCCGACCGAGCCCATGGTGTTGATCACACCCAGCACGGCGGCCACGATGCCAAAGGCCGGCAGACCGCCGGCCAGGCGGGCGATCGCCGCCACCGCAGCATGCTGCTCCTGGTGGTGGGTCTCGATTTCGCTGTCCATCAGGCTTTCGATCTCGTGCGCATTGAGGTTGCCCGAGACCATCATGCGCAGATAGTCGGTGATGAACTCGGTGACATGGTGGTCGGTGCCGACGATCGGGTACTTCTGGAACAGCGGCGAGTTGTGCGGCTCCTCGACATCCTTCTCGATCGACATCAAACCCTCTTTGCGGGCCTTCTGCAGGATGTCGAACATCAGCGCCAGCAGCTCCATGTAACGCGCCTTGCTGAACTTGCTGCCCTTGAAGCACTGTCCCAGGCCACGGATCGAGGCCTTGATCACTTTCATCTGGTTGTTGGCCAGGAAAGCGCCCATGGCGGCGCCGAAGATGGTGATCATCTCGAACGGCAGCGCCTTCGCGATCACGCCAATGTTGCCGCCGTGCACGATGTAGACGCCGAAGATGCAAGCCAGGGCAAGAATCCAGCCAATGATGACAAACATGGTGGGCGTTAGAGTGATTTGTTCTGCGCTGACCCGAAAGGGCCGGCTTGTTGCAGAGGTTATCGGCCGGGCCCGGCGCAGATTGAGGCTGAATCTGCAGCAGCGTCCAAAGTGCCGATGCGATAGGCCCAGACCGGCTGCTTGCCGGGCCGGCGCAGCACCAGGCTGGGCGCCACGCCGGGTACCGCAAAGTCCAGGCTCAGCAGCCAGGCGCCCGGCGCCAGCTCGGCGCAGGCCTTGGCCCAGGCCCGCGCCATGCTCTCGGGCCGCTGGAACAGATAGACCAGTTCGTGGCCAGCCCAGTCAGCGGCCCACATATCATCCTGGCGCACCTTGGCCCAGGGGCAACGCATCGCGGCCAGCAGGCGCAGCGGCCAGCTCCATTCGATGCCGGCCAGCTGCGCCGCCGGCCAGGCCGAGCGCAGCGCCGACAAGCCATGGCCCAGGCCGCAGCCGGCGTCCAACAGCCGCGCGCCGGCGGGCAACGGCAGCAATGGGGCGAGGCCTTCAAAAGCGTCGCGCGGCGTTGGAAACAGCGGCGCATCACGCCAGGCGCGCAGCGGGTAGGCCGCCAGCAGCAGGCCCAGCGGCAACAGCCAAACCCAGCCCGGCACCGCGCCAGCAGCGCCGCTGATCGCCGCCGAGACCGGAAAGCCCGCCGCCATGAACAGCCTGCGCCAACCGCTGGCGGCGCGCGGCAACAAGGCCAGTGCCGCGCCAGTGGCGCTGGCCAGCAGCCAGGGCAGCAGCGATGGCGCCTGCAGCACCGCAGTCAGCCCCTGCGTCAGCCACAGCACCGTCCAGGCCAGACACCAGCTGGCCAGCGCGGGCGCCGGCCAGGGCAAGACCCGCCAGCGTGGTGGCGCAGCCTGGGCGGGCGCGGGCAGGGAGGGCATGCTCAAAGTGTGTGGTATCGCGGCCGCGGCGAATCGCGCGAAAAGCAGCCCGCTTGGGGCGCTGGCGCTGCACTCGTCATTCAGCCGCCGAGGCCGGCGGAAAAAAAGGGCGGGCTCCCGAGGGAGACCGCCCGCAAGGCACCCAAGGTGCCAGGAGGAGACAAACAAGAAAACTCAGGCATCGAAGGCCGAAGCATCGACCCGATTGAAAGCTGTATCGGCCGCTGCGCGCGCAACTTGAGCGCAAGCGCGCCCTGCCCTCAATGCGCTGCGCTTGCCTGCGCGCTGGGCAGGCGGATGGCGCCGGTATTGCGGCCCTTGCCGGCACGCGCCGGCGGGTTGCACAGGCCGCAAACGTAGTGACGGGCCATCTCGTGGGGATGGGTAACAAAGTGGCCGCCGCACTTGCTGCACTTGGTCATGGTCAGCATGCCGTTGTCGACAAACTTGACCAGCCGCCAGGCCCGGGTGATCGACAGCTGCGGCTCCAGGCTCTGCGCGCCAATCTGCTCCATATAGAGCTTGTAGGCCTTGATCACGGTGTCGATCTCGTCGAGCGCGACTGCCTTGTTGAGGTATTCGTGGATGTTGAGAAACAGGCTGGCGTGGATATTGGGCTGCCAGGTCATGAACCAGTCGGTCGAGAACGGCAGCTGGCCCTTGCTGGGGCTCTTGCCCGCCACTTCCTTGTACAAGCGCAGCAGCCGCTCATAGCTGAGGTCGGTCTCGCTCTCAAGCACCTGCAGGCGCGCGCCGAGGCGGATCAGTTCAACTGCGGTATCGATCTGCTTGGCTTCGGTAAGGATGCTCTTGATGCGCGACATGTTCTCTCTCCTATTGGTTATTCATCTCAGCGGGCGCCGCGGAACCGGCTCTGCCGGGCCGCCAGCGCCGCCACCCTGGGGGGGAGCGGCCATGGCCGCTTCGGGGGTGGGTCTATTCAGGCCGCTTCCTGATGGCGGCCGGCCATCAGGATCGAAGCATGCAGCCGGGCCACGCTTTCATTGGCCGCGCTCTTGCCGTGGCTGGTCAGCAGGCCCCACACCAGATCGTCGTCGCAGCGCATGCGGCACAGCAAGGTGTTGCCGGCGGCGATCTTCATCATCTGTGCCGGCGTCAGCAGCTCGATCATGGCGGCGCTGCTCTCGCTCAGGCCGAGGCGGAACAAGGCCTGGTCGCGGTCGCTGCGGATCAGCGACTGGGCCAGCATCAGGTAGGACAGATTGGCTTCGCGGATTTCGGCAAGGATCTGGTCTGAGGTCATGGTGTCGGTCCGTTGGGGTGAAGGGGTGAAGGGGCAGCGGCGCTGCGGGTGTGAGATGAACTGTAGAGACACAAACTGGGCGGCAACATCAGTCCAATTCGTCATCTCGGGTCACTTTTCTTCGCTCGGTCTTGTCAGGCAAATTCCTACAAGCCTGCCGGGCCGGGCGGGCTGCCAGCAGGGCGGCGGCTGGC
>JBBQJN010000358.1:0-3233 GCA_038325945.1 Burkholderiales bacterium
CCAGCCAGTGCCACAAGACGAGTTTCTCGAGCTCGATTGCGACACCGTGATCTATGCGCTGGGCACCAAGGCCAACCCCATCGTCACCCAATCCACGCCAGGGCTGACGCTGAACAAGTGGGGCTACATCGTGGCCGACGCGGCCACCCAGGCCACCAGCGTGCCGGGTGTGTTTGCGGGCGGCGACATCGTCACCGGCGGTGCCACCGTGATCCTGGCGATGGGCGCTGGCCGCCGTGCGGCGCGTGCCATTGGCGCCTGGCTGGCTGGGGGCAAGGCCAGCTGGCCGGTCAGCCAGGCCGAGGCCGATGCCTTTGTGCCGCCCGCCGCCAGTGCGCCCACCGCCCCTGTTTCCAGTGAGGTTTCATCATGAGCATCTGCCCACGCTGCCAGCGTCCGCTCGAGGACGAAGAGCCGTACATCTGCTGCGCCGGCCGAGAACTGCGCTGGCGCTGCGAGGATTGCCACAAGGTCAGCGAAGGCTTCGCTTTTCCGTACGGCATGTGCCCGCACTGCAAGGGCAAGCTCGAACTGCTTGATCGCGGCGTGATCGACAACGACTTGGCGATGACGGCGGTGCGCAAGGCCTTCGAGATCGAGCTGGGCGGCCGCGCCTTCTACGAGCGCGCCGCGCGCGACACGCCTGACCCAGTGCTGCAGGAGCTGTTCAGCCGTTTTGCCGCGATGGAAGCCGAGCACATGGAGACCTTGTCCAAGCGCTACCACGCCGACATGCCAGCCGCTTCCGACGAGTTTCAGCTCGACCATGCGGCGATCTTCTCCGGCGTTGATCGCCATCCCGAAGACCCGGCCAACCTGTTCCGCATTGCGCTGGCTTTTGAGCAGCGGGCGGTCGATTTTTTCAGTGCCGAGGGCGAAAAAGCCCCGGACGGCTCGGTCGAGCGCGAGCTGTACCGGGAGCTGGCGGCCGAGGAGCGTGAGCATGTGGCGCTGCTGACCACCGAGTTTCGCCGCTGGCAGGCTGGCAAGGCCGGCATCCTGTAGGCGCTGGCAGCGCCGCCTGTTCGAAGCACACCCTGGCCCGCCGGCCACTGCGTCGGCCCTTCGCCTTACAACGACAAGAGGACACCCATGACCGATCGCTCGCATGTGCTCGATGGCAATGAGGCCGCCGCACGCATCGCCCACCTGTGCAGCGAGGTGATCGCGATCTACCCGATCACGCCGTCGTCAACGATGGGCGAGCTGGCCGACGCTTGGTCGGCGGCCGGCCAGACCAACATCTGGGGCATGGTGCCCGAGGTGATCGAGATGCAAAGCGAGGCTGGCGCCGCCGGCGCGGTGCATGGCTCGCTGCAGGCCGGTGCGATGACCACCACCTTCACCGCCTCACAGGGCCTGCTGCTCAAGCTGCCCAATATGTTCAAGATCGCCGGCGAGCTGACGCCCACGGTGTTCCACATCGCCGCGCGCACGCTGGCCACCCATGCCTTGTCGATCTTCGGTGACCACAGCGATGTGATGGCGGCGCGCACCACCGGCTTTGCGCTGCTGGCCGCCAGCAGCGTGCAAGAGGCGCAGGACATGGCGATGATCGCCCACATGGCCACGCTGAAGGCGAGGGTGCCTTTCCTGCACTTCTTCGACGGCTTTCGCACCAGCCACGAGGTCAACAAGATCGAGCTGTTGTTTGAGCCTGATGTGCGTGCGCTGATCGACGACGAGCTGGTGGTGGCGCACCGCGGCCGCGCGCTCAACCCCGACAAGCCGGTGATCCGCGGCACGGCGCAGAACCCCGACGTCTTCTTCCAGGCCCGCGAGGCCTGCAACCTGTACTACGACGCGGTGCCGGGCATCGTGCAGGCCTCGATGGACCGCTTTGCCGAACTGACCGGCCGGCGCTACAGCCTGTTCTGGTACAGCGGCGCGCCCGATGCCGAGCGCGTGCTGGTGCAGATGGGCTCGGGCGTTGGCGCCTCGCGTGAGGCGGTGGACAAGCTGGTGGCCGGCGGCGAGAAGGTCGGCCTGCTCACCGTTCGGCTGTACCGGCCGTTCGACGTGGCCGGCTTTGTCGCCGCGCTGCCCAAGACCGTGCGCGCCATCGCCGTGCTTGACCGCACCAAGGAGCCCGGCGCGATCGGCGAGCCGATGTACCAGGACGTGGTCACCGCGTTGGCTGAAGCCTGGCCCGAGGACCAGCCGGCGCCGCGTGTCATCGGCGGCCGCTACGGACTGTCGTCCAAGGAGTACGCACCGGCCATGGCCAAGGCCGTGCTTGACGAGTTGCAGGCGGCCAAGCCCAAGCGGCACTTCACCATCGGCATCGTTGATGACATCAGCCATTTGTCGCTGAAATGGGATCCGGCCTTCGACACCGAGGCCAAGGGCGTGACGCGCGCGGTGTTTTACGGCCTGGGCGCTGACGGCACGGTGGGCGCCACCAAGAACACCGTCAAGATCATCGGCGAGAACACGCCGCTGCATGCCCAGGGCTACTTTGTCTACGACAGCAAGAAGTCGGGCGCGATCACCGTCTCGCACCTGCGCTTCGGACCGCAGCCGATTGAATCGACCTACCTGATCTCGCAAGCCGACTTTGTGGCCTGCCACCAGTTCGAGTTCATGGAAAAGCTCGACGTGCTGGCACTGGCGCGGCCGGGCGCCACCTTCTTGCTCAACAGCCCCTATGGGCCTGAGCAGGTCTGGGCCAAGCTGCCGCGCCAGGCGCAAGAGAGCATCCTGGACAAGCGGCTGAAGTTTTACGTCGTCGATGCCCAGTCGGTGGCGCGGCAGGCCGGCCTGGCTGGGCACATCAATACCGTGACCCAGGCCTGCTTCTTTGCCATCTCGGGCGTGCTGCCACGCGACGAGGCCATCGAGCAGATCAAGCAGGCGATCCGCAAGACCTATGGCAAGCGCGGCGAGACCGTGCTGACGCGCAACTTTGCTGCGGTCGATGCCTCGGTAGCGGCGCTGAGCGAGGTGGCGCTGCCCGACAAGGCCGATTCAAGTTGGCAACGGCGCTCGGCGGTGTCCAAGGCCGCGCCCGAATTTGTGCAACGGGTGACCGCGATGATGTTGGACGGCCAGGGCGACCTGCTGCCGGTCTCGGCGCTGCCGGTGGACGGCACCTTCCCGACCGGCACCACGCAGTGGGAGAAGCGCAGCATCGCGCAGGAGATCCCGATCTGGGACGAGACCATTTGCACCCAGTGCGCGATCTGCCCGCTGGTTTGCCCGCACGCCGCGATCCGCATGACGGTGTTCCCGGC
>JBBQJN010000359.1:0-3192 GCA_038325945.1 Burkholderiales bacterium
TTTGGCGTTCAAGAATCACGGCGTCGATACCGGCCTTGTGCAGCAGCTGACCCAGCAGCAGCCCTGAAGGGCCAGCGCCGACGATGACAACTTGGGTTCGAGTCTTGCTCATGTTTTCTCCTACGTGAGGGCTTCGCAACACCTGGCTTGCAGAACTACAGCTCCAGCACCAGTTGACGGGTCTTTGGACGCGAACAACATACCGTGATTCTTCGGTTGCTGGCCTTCTCGGTGTCTGTCTGAACCAGGGTACAGGGGTCGGGCATGCCTTCGGCCACGTCGATGCGGCCGGTGCCGCAACCACCCGACTGACACGACAGGGGTACCGCGATCCCGTTCGCCAGCCGGTGAACCCGTACTTGGTTTCCTGCGGACGCCGAAATCGTTGAACACGTTGAACCATTTCCCCTGCGGTATGCCCGCATGGATGCGGCGCCGTTGGTGTTGGACGCAGTCTCACCGGCTGTGGCGGCGGGCACAGCGCCGTTTGCCAGCATGTACGTGACGCTGATCAAACAAGAGCACATCGAGCTTGTGCTGATGGCCAATAGGTGGAAGAGCCTGCACGCAAGGGCTGTGTCTCGGCCGGGGCAAGTCGAAGTCAGCTACAAGCGGCTCGTGCTGCAGCTCCAAGAACATGCCAAGCAGCGCGAGGCGAAGTATGCTGCCGAGCTCGAATGGGCACAGGCCAGGGTCCGCGATTTTCAGCAGCGCCTGTTCGGCCGCAAGAGCGAGCGCAGCAAGGGCGGGACCGAGCTACAGAGCCGCCCATTGCCGCCGCGTCTGCCGCGAGGCCAGCAGCGCGGTGCACCCGGTCACGGCCGCAAGATGCTGGCGCATCTGAGTGAGCGTCGCGAGATCGCCGCGCTCGACTCGCCGCTATGTCCGGCCTGTGGCGAGCCGCTGGGCGATTTCCCGGGTACCGAGGACAGCGCGGTAGGTTGGAGTGGCAACGCCAACGCTTGTGCGCAACAAATTCATGACGATGGCTGGCGCACAACCATTGACGCGTTCCGCGCACGACGGGCAGAGCCCGTTGCGTGTGCCGTTGAAAGCGACGAGCTTGTGATGGCCGCTGACGCCACAGCGCTGGCCCATGGCCGCGGCCACTTCTCGATGGCGTTCGCCATGCTCAGCACCGTGCGCTGGATGCAGCCGTCTGCCAACGTCGGCGTGCTGCATGCAGCCCTGCCGGCCCGGTGACGACAAAACCTCCGGCGACCGCTGAAGCCCGCGGGCTGAGCTTCAGCCACCGCTGTCGCGCGAGCGACGGAGACCGCTGCGGCGCGGCCGCCATGCTCGGCAGCAGCCGGCCGATATGCGCGCCGACTGCGGCATGGCGTTCAACCAGATTCCGACAAGAGCGCGCTGATCTTGCCCGATGGCCTGTCAGTCTCTCAGGGCGGCGGCGCGGCGCGTACCATGCGCTTGCGCTGCCACTGCATGTAGCCCACGCCCGCCAGCACCACGGCGCCGCCGATCAGCTGCTCGGCCAATGGCTGCACGCCGAAGAACAGCATCGAGATCAGCACCGCGAACACCGGCACCATGTTCTGCCACAGGCCGCCGGTCTGTATGCCCAGTCGGTTGACACCGGTGTTCCAGGCCACGGTGGCCAGCGCGGTGCAGAACACCGCCGCCACCAGCAACTGCAGCAGCGGCAGCGGTGCCGGGTTCAGGTTAGGCGGGCCGACGCCGCCGCTGAGGCGGGCGATGGCCCAGAACAGCAGTAGCCAGGGCAGGGCGCCGATGGTCGTCAGGTAGGTGCGGCGCAGCTGCGGTACTTCGGGCGTGAACCAGCGCTGGGCCAGGATCGAATAGGCCGTCCAGCTGCAGATCGCCAGCACGATCAGCAGCTCGCCACCCTGCAGGCTGAAGCTGGCGCCGCCGCCGCCGCCGGGGATGCCGGCACGCGAGCGGCCCAGAATCGCGATGCCGGCGCCGGTCAACGTCAGCGCGGTGGCGCCCCAGAAGCCGCGCTCCAGCCTTGCGCCTGTTAGCAGCCGCGACACCACCGCCACATAGACCGGCGAGCCGGCCGAGATCGCCGCCACCGTCATCGGGTGGGTGCGGAACAAGCCCAGGTTGTAGAGCACCAGAAAGCCGGCCACGCACAGGCTGAGCACGGCCACCCGCCACAGCGGGATCGGCGAGCGCAGCTGGCGCAGGCCCAGCGTCAGCGCCAACATCGCGCCGAGCAGGCCGGTGGCCACGACATAGCGCAGCGGCGAGACCCAGAACGGGTCAAAGTGCTTGAGCAACGCCGCCGACAGCGGCAGGTTCAGCCCCCACAGCAGGCTGGCGACGAGATAGCCGCCGGTGCCGATAAGCGCTGCGCGCCGGGCCTCGGCGGCCGCGCCGGCGCTGGCACTGGCTTCATTCACTTGTCGGCGACGAAGCGCGGCCAGGTGCTGGCCACGTACTGCAAGAAGGCCGGGCCCAGGCCCTCGGCCTGCAGATGGGCGCGGCTGACCGGCCGATCGATGCAACGGAACTCTGGGTCAGCCAGCGCGCGGCGGGCGAAGTCGTGGTGCAGCATCGCGCCGCGGCCGATCAGCACGAAGTCGACGCCGTGCGCCAGGCAGCGCCGCGCGGTGGCCGCGTCCATGATCTTGCCGGCCACGCCGAGCCGGGTGCTGCCGCGCTCTAGGAGCCTGTCGGGCTTGGGGAGCGTCGGCTGCGAATCGACCGCAGCGGTCCATTTCTCACCGTCTTTTTGCCCCATAGCTGGGCTATGGGGCTGCAAATCCGGCAAGAACTGCCCTCGCTGGGGCCGACTCTCGCTTTTCGACGCCCCAAGTCCGACAGGCTCCTGGGAGCCTTTCGGGCTTGGGGAGCGTCGGCTGCGAATCGACCGCAGCGGGCCATTTCTCACCGTCTTTTTGCCCCATAGCTGGGCTATGGGGCTGCAAATCCGGCAAGAACTGTCCTCGCTGGGGCCGACTCTCGCTTTTCGACGCCCCAAGTCCGACAGGCTTCTAAGCGCGGCTTTGGGCGATCTGACGGACGGGTTTGGGCGGTAAGTCCAGAGCGGTCAGGGGCAGAGTGGGCGGGGCAGGGTGGTGCAAGCGCCGCCGCACAGGGCGGCACCGCCCAGCAGGGGGTGCGCAGGATCATCGCGGTGGCTGCACAGCAGCCTGGGCTGGCAGCGCCAGCTGCCGCAGCCCGGCGGGCACGCGGTGCAACTGGCCT
>JBBQJN010000360.1:0-3183 GCA_038325945.1 Burkholderiales bacterium
AGGAACTCCGAGTACCCGATCACCGCACCTGACGACACCCCGCGGTCGAACTGCTTGAACACGGTGAACAGCACGAGTGCTATCACCAGCCAAACAGCGACCTTCGAGAACCATTGATTGTTCACCGCGGCTCCTTTAGCCCATCTTGATTGTGTGTGGCGGCGACCGCGACACCGTTGCCTGGAAACGCCCTGAATCCACCCAATCAGATGCTAGATGGGGTCGATTCTAGTCGGTTCAAGCCCCCGACCCTGGGCTGTAGGCAGCCGCTGAAATCGCTGGAAAAGCCGCTACTTCAGGCCATTGCCGCAGCGCTAAACAAGCGCTCACTGCACTTTGAGACCGATGCCAATCAGAAAGGTTTCAGATGATTTGTCGCGCGAGGCCTTGGGCTTGATCGGCTTGACCAACCGAAACTGCTGCTTGAAGCGCTGCGCCAACTGGCTGTAGCCGCTGCCGTGGAAGACCTTGGCCACCAGCGCGCCGTCGGGCTTGAGGTGGCTCTGGGCAAACTCCAGCGCCAGCTCGACCAGGTGCTCGACGCGCGCGGCGTCCGAGATCTCGATACCCGACAGGTTGGGCGCAAGGTCCGAGACCACCAGGTCCACCGCCCGGCCAGCCACCAGCGCACGCAGTTGCGCCAGCACCGCTTCGTCTCGGAAATCGCCCTGGATGAATTGCACGCCTTCGATCGGCTCCATCGGCAGCATATCGAGCGCAATGATGGTGCCCAGCAGTTCGCCCACCGCCGCGCCGCCCGCACCAGCCGACTTGGGCGCAAAGCGGCGGCGCAAGTACTGGCTCCAGGCACCTGGCGCCGAGCCAAGGTCAACCACCACCTGACCGGGCTTGATCAGGCCCAGGGCCTCGTCGATTTCCTTGAGTTTGTAGGCGGCGCGGGCCCTGTAACCCTCGCGCTGCGCCTGCTTGACATAGGGGTCGTGGATATGGTCATTGATCCACGCCTTGTTGATCTTCTTGCTCTTCGACTGGATTTTCATGACAAGCGGATAATAAGAGGATGTCAGCCATTCATCTCACGCCCGCCCAACGCAAAGATAAGCGCGGCGAAGCCCATCATCTGGACCCCGTCGTGCTGATCGGCGACGCGGGCCTGACCGATGCCATCGTTCGGGAAACCGAACTCGCGCTGAAGGCCCATGGCCTGATCAAGGTTCGGATGTTCTCCGACTCACGCCCCGATCGCGAGGCCGCGCTGGCCAGCCTGGCCGACAAGCTGGGCGCTGCGCCGGTGCAGCACATCGGCAAGTTGCTGGTGCTGTGGCGGCCGCTGCCCGAGAAGGCCGCTGTCGATGCGCGCGAAGACCGCAATGCCGGCCCGCGGGTGGTGAAGATCCTGAAGTTCAGCAAGAGCGGCAACCACCGCGCCCAGATCAAGAAGATCACCGTTTTTGGCAACCAGCGCGTCACCGCCGGCGGCGAGATCAAGCGCGCCAAGACACGCGTGACCAGCGTCAAGAAGAAGGCGCAGGACTGAGCCCCACCGGCCTGGCCACGCGCCAGGCCATGGCCAGCACCAGCAGGCCCTTGAGGGCAAAGAAGCCGGCACTGATGAAGTGCAGCTGGCCGAAGCTCAAGCCGCCCTGCCCGGCCCGCGCCGCTGCCATCATCGGCTGCAACGCAAAATAACCCGCCACGGTACAGAACAGCGTGCCCAGCAGCAACAGCATGTTGGCGCTGAGCACCGAGCCCTGGCCTGCTGCGGCCGCCGCACGGGCGCGGCCCCGTTCGATCGCCAGCAGCACCACCGCCAGCACCAGACTCAGCCAGGCTTCCTGCGCGAACAAGCGGCCGACCAGCCGCCCGGCATCGGCACGCTCAAGCAGTGCAAACGCCGCCGGTGCGGCGATCGCCGCGATGCATAACAGCACGCCGGCCCACAGCGCGGGCAGCAGTTGGCGCAGGCGTTCAAGCATGCTCAGGTATAGCGCACGTCGACGATCTCGTACCGCTTGATGCCGCCTGGCGCCTTGACCTCGGCCACGTCGCCGGCCTCCTTGCCGATCATCGAGCGTGCGATCGGCGAGCTGATCGAGACCAGCCCCAGCTTCAGATCGGCCTCGTCGTCACCGACGATCTGGTAGGTCACTGCCACGCCACTGCTTTCCTCTTCGAGATCGACAGTGGCGCCAAACACCACGAGGCCACCAGCGTCCAGCGTCGACGGGTCGATGATCTGCGCCGCCGCCATCTTGCTGTCGATCTCGAGGATGCGGCCCTCGATGAAGCCCTGCTTGTCCTTGGCCGCTTCGTATTCGGCGTTTTCCGACAGGTCGCCCTGGGCACGCGCCTCGGCAATCGCCTTGATCACGGCATGGCGCTCGACGGTCTTGAGTTGATGCAGCTCCGCTCTGAGCTTCTCGGCGCCGCGTTTGGTGAGGGGGATGGTGGCCATGGGGCCTCCTGGTCGTGGCCGAAAACGGCAGACAAAAGCAAAGCCGCCGCACAGGGCGCCCGACTGGAGCGCATTGGCGGCGGAACGAATGCACCGAAGTTTAGTGCAACTCGGCGTGCAACTCTTGCAGGCTTCGCACCGAGAAGCCCTGCTGGTGCTTGAGCGCCTGCGTGGCGGCCTCGCAGCCGGCCATGGTGGTGTAGTACGTCACCCGATGGGCCAATGCGGCGGTGCGGATCACCCGCGAATCGGCGATCGCGGTGCGGGTCTCGTCGACGGTGGTAAAGACCAGCTGGATGTCGCCCGCCTTGACCATGTCGACGATGTGCGGCCGGCCGTCGTTGACCTTGTTGACCACCTTCACCGGCACGCCGGCGGCGGTGATCGCGGCCGCCGTGCCCTTGGTGGCCACCACCGCGAAGCCCAGTGCCACCAGATCACGCGCCACGTCAACAGCACGCGCCTTGTCGCCGTTCTTCACGGTGAGCACCACCGTGCCCTTGCTCGGCAGGCGCGAGCCCGCACCCAGCTGGCTCTTGAGCATGGCCTCGCCAAAGGTGGTGCCCATGCCCATCACCTCGCCGGTGGAGCGCATCTCGGGGCCGAGGATCGGATCGACGCCCGGAAACTTGTTGAACGGGAACACCGCCTCTTTGACGCTGAAGTACGGCGGGATCACCTCGCGAGGCGGCGCGCCGTCGCGGCTGGTCTGGTCGGCCAACTTCTGGCCGGCCATGCAACGCGCGGCGATTTTGGCCAGTTGCTGG
>JBBQJN010000361.1:0-3176 GCA_038325945.1 Burkholderiales bacterium
CAAGCCCTGGCGCCCGATCCGTGTATCTAGGCATTTCTCGATGCTCTTACCCCGCGAACATCGAGAAATCAACAACTTACCAACCCTTCACGCGCCAGAACCGCCGCCATGTGCCCCGGAACTGTCAAAGTCGGGTCTGAGGCGCGGGCTGCCGCAGATCTCGGATTGGCCAGTCCAGTTGGGCAGCCGGCTTGGCTTACAGTGCCGGCTGGCTATGCAGGCGGTCGGCTGGCGGCTTGCTGGTAGCCGCGCGCGATGGGAGTGATCGAGCATGACACCAGGCTTGTTGCTGGCCTTTGACGACGAGCAGCCGCTGGCCGAGGCGTTGGCCGCCGCGCTGGAGGTTCCGCTGGCGCTGGTGCAGCGCCACCGCTTTCCGGATGGCGAAAGCAAGCTGCGCCTGCCGTCGGCCCTGCCTGCTGAATTGCTGCTGCTGCGAGGCCTGCACCGGCCGCACGACAAGCTGGCCGAACTGCTGATCACCGCGCCGGCGGCGCGTGAACTGGGGGCCCGGCGCATCGTGCTGGTCAGCCCCTACCTGGCCTACATGCGTCAGGACATGGCCTTCACGCCCGGCGAGGCGGTCAGCCAGCGCCATATCGCCGCGCTGCTGGGCAGCCAGGTCGACGGCTTGATCACCGTTGATCCTCATCTTCACCGCATCAACTCGCTCGACGAGGTGATGCTCGGTTGCCGCAGCGTTGCGCTCAGTGCCGCGCCCTTGCTGGGTGCCTGGGTGGCGCGCCAGGTGCCAGGTGCACTGCTGCTGGGGCCCGACGAGGAGGCGCTGCAATGGGTGGCTGCTGCCGGCCGCGCCCAGGGCCTGGACCATGCGGTCTGCCACAAGCAGCGGTTTGGCGACCGCGAGGTGCGGGTGGTGCTGCCCGATCTGCCGCTGGCCGGCCGCGCCGTGGTGCTGATGGACGATGTGGCCAGTACCGGCCGCACTCTGGTTGAGGCCGCGACCGCCGCGTTGGCTGCCGGCGCGGCCAGCGTGGACGTGGCGGTGAGCCATGGCCTGTTTGTCGGTGACGCGCTGGCCGAGCTGCGCGCGGCTGGCGTGCGCCAGATCTGGTGCAGCGATACCGTGCCGCATGCCGCCGCGGTGGTGGCGGTGGCGCCGCTGCTGGCCGACGCGGTGCGGGCTTTCTGAGCCTGCCTACTGCGGCAGATCAGCCCGGCGACTTGGCGGCCTGCGCCGCACGCCAGGCGCGCAGCCAGCCCAGCCCGGCCGAGGTGCCGGCGCGCGGCCGGTACTCGCAGCCGACAAAGCCGGTGTAGCCCAGCGCGTCGATCTGCTCGAACAAATAGGGGTGGTTCAGCTCACCCTGATCGGGCTCATGGCGGTCGGGCACGCCGGCAATCTGCAGGTGGCCGACGCGGCCGCCGCCGTCCGCGCCCAGGTACTGGCGCAGCTTCATCGTCACGTCACCCTCGACGATCTGGCAGTGGTACAGATCCATCTGCACCTGCAGGTTGGCTGCGCCCACGGCCTGCACCACCGCCTGCACCACCGCATGGGCCTGGTCCTGGCGGTTGAGGAAGAAGCCCGGGATGTCGCGCGTGTTGATCGGCTCGATCAGCACCGCCACGCCGTGCGGCGCCGCCTGCTGCGCGGCCCAGGCCAGGTTGGTCTGGTAGCAGTCGGCCAGCGCTTCGCGCGCCACGCCGGCCGGCGCCAGGCCGGCCATCACATGCACGCGGGTGCAGCCCAGTGCCTGCGCATAGGGCAGGGCTTGTTCAACAAAGCCGCGGCGGAACTCGTCCACCCGATCAGGCAGGCAGGCCAGGCCGCGCTCGCCGGCCTCAAAGTTGCCGGGTGGCGCATTGAACAGCGCCTGCGTCAGGCGATGGGCCTGCAGCTGCGCCGCCAGTTCTGCGCGTGGGACGGCATAGGGGAACAGGTACTCGACCGCATCGAAGCCGTCGGCAGCGGCGGCTGCAAAGCGGTCAATGAAGGCGTGCTCGGTGTACATCATCGACAGGTTGGCGGCAAAACGCGGCATGGGGGTCTCGATCCAGGTGGCGGTGGATGGGGTCTGGCGCAGCGGGTCTTACCAGACGGTGCCGAAGGTCTGTTGCAGCTCGGCCAGTTGGTCAGCATCGAGCGGCGTCGGCCGTGGTCTGCACATCAGCCACAGGCGGGCGGTTTCTTCCAGTTCTTCCAGCGTCGCCATCGCGCTGGCCGGGCTGTCGTGCCAGACGTTGGGGCCCAGCCGATCCAGCATCACGGCGCGCAGCGTGGCGCCGCGTCGCCGGGCGCGCTGCACCGCGTCGGCCACCAGCGGGGCCACCGCAGGGTCGCCCGGGCGGTGGTAGGGCAGCAGCGGCACACGGCCGACCTTCATCACGAAGTAAGGCGTGATCGGCGGCAGCAGGGCATCGGCCGCCACGGCGCGCTGCTCGGCCGTCAGCTGCAGCGTCATCGCCACCAGATGGCTGCTGTGGCTGTGCAAGACGCAATGCGCAGCGGGCGCGGCGGCATAGATCTGGCGATGCAGCGCCAGCGTCTTGCTGGCGCGATCGCCCGAGACCTGCTCACCAGCCTGGTCCACCCGCGCCAGCCGTTCGGGCTGCAGGTGGCCCAGGCAGGCGTCGGAGGGCGTGATCAGGGTGCCGTCGCCATCGGGCAGGCGCACGCTGATGTTGCCGGCGGTGGCATGGACATAGCCGCGCTCGAATAACGAACGACCGACGCGGCATATTTCCTGGCGCAGTGCAAGGTATTTCATGCCGCCGCCAGCGCCTCGGCAAAAAAGTCGGGGCCGCCGAAGTTGCCGCTCTTCAGCGCCAATTGCAGCGCCGGCTGGTCGGGCGCGGCCAGGGCCTGCGTCCAGGGCACGCCGGGGCAGATCGCGGCGCCGATGCGCAGCGCCTGCACGCCCAGCGCCTGCACCACCGCGCCCGAGGTCTCGCCGCCGGCCACCACCAGCCGCTGCACGCCGGCTTGCACCAGGCCGCGGGCGATCTCGGCCAGCGCCTGCTCGACCAGCGCGCCAGCACGGGCCGCGCCCAGCGCAGCCTGGGTGGCCGCTAAGGTGTCTGCATCCGTCGTGGCGTAAACCAGCGGCGGCTGGGTCTGCGCGGCGGCCCAGGCCAGCGCCTGCTCGGCCAGCGGCTCGCCACGTGCCAGCGCATGGGCATCGATGCGCAGCGCCGGCCGGCCGGCAGCGATC
>JBBQJN010000362.1:0-3154 GCA_038325945.1 Burkholderiales bacterium
TTTGGCGTTCAAGAATCACGGCGTCGATACCGGCCTTGTGCAGCAGCTGACCCAGCAGCAGCCCTGAAGGGCCAGCGCCGACGATGACAACTTGGGTTCGAGTCTTGCTCATGTTTTCTCCTACGTGAGGGCTTCGCAACATCTGGCTTGCAGAACTACAGCTCCAGCACCACTTGACGGGTCTTTGGACGCGAACAACATACCGTGATTCTTCGGTTGCTGGCCTTCTCGGTGTCTGTCTGGACCAGGTTACGGGGTCCGACATGCCTTCGGCTATGTCGATGCGGCCGGTGCCGCAAACACCCGACTGACACGACATCGGTACCGCGATCCCGTTCGCAGCAGCTTTTCAGACATGCGTTCGCCTGGCAACACCTCGAACGGCCGTGAGGCGGTGCTGAACCAGATCGCCCGACAGCCGGCTGCCGAGCAAGGGGATCAAGCGCGGCTGCTTTTGCTGCGTGCCTTGAGCAGCGTCATGCGGCCTGCCAGTAGTGCGTATCGGGAAGAGTGGGTACTGGTCAAGCAGATCGGCCGCCTGGCCGGCGGATGGATTGCGATCAACGCGCAACGTGGCTGGCGCACCTGTGCACGGAATTCAAGGCCAAGAGCAACTTCGTTCGGGACTTGGCTGCTCATTGAGCGCCCGCCTTGCGGCAAAGTGCATGACGTGCAGAAAGAGATGACTGCGTGACACTCAAATGGCACCAGAAAGTGGCACCCGATGCAGATGCAGATGCCAAGCAGGCGAAGAAAAAGGACCTAGGAGCAAAAGCGCCTAAGTCCTTGATTCCACAATCTATTTCTGGCTCCCCGACCAGGGCTCGAACCTGGGACCTACGGATTAACAGTCCGGCGCTCTACCAGCTGAGCTATCGGGGAATTTAGCCAAGCAGTATAGCTGTTTTTCGCTGTTTTTCGATGCGCTCTAGAACGACAGCTGTGCCGAAGCGCGCAGTGTGCGCGACGCCAGTGGGTAGAGGTAGGCGTGGTCGTACTGGAAAGGGGCTTCCTTCCAGGCGCGGTGGTTGGCGACGTTGTCGATGCCGGCGCGCCACACCAGATCCATGCCGGCCAGTTGCTGGCGGTAGCGCAGCGCGAGGTCGATACGGGTCCAGCCAGGCGTCTTGATGCTGTTGTCGGGCAGCACCATGCGTTCGGCTTCATGCGTCAGAAAGCCCAACACCGCCAGCCCCGGCAGGGTGGCCACGTTGTAGGCGGCCTGGGCCTTCAGGCTGGCGCTGGGCACGTTGGTCGGCCGCAGGCCGTTCAGGCTGGTGTCCTGTGAGCCCTGGCGCCGGGCCTGCAGCGCCATCGCGCTGGCGCGCAGGTTCCAGGGGCCGCTGCGCCAATCTACCTCGGCCTCCAAGCCGCGGTGGCGGGCTTCGCCATCGGCCTGGCGGGTGCAACTGCCGGCCACGTCACAGGCGCCGATGTCACGCCAGGCCGGGCGCACGATGTCGAAGGCGGCGACGCGCCAGTCCAGCGTGTCGGCGCTGTGTTTGAAGCCCAGCTCGACCTGGTGGCTCTTCAGCGCCGGCAACGACTGGCCGGCATTGGTATAGCGCGAGCGGCCGGGCGCCACCTCAGACTCCACGCCCTGGCCCCAGCTGACATAGGCCAGGCTCTGCGGTGACAAGGCCTGGCTCAGCGCCAGCCAGGGTGTGGTGAAGCCTTGGCTGTAGCTCGTGGCGCGTGTGCCGTCGGTGCGCACGCTCTCGCGCTGCAGCCGGCTGTAACGCAGTCCAAGCCAGGCGCTCAATTTGGGTGTTAGGCTGATGGCGTCCTGCAGATGCCACTCGGTGCTCTTTTCGTCGCGCTGGGTGTTGGGGTCGCTCAGGCTGGCATCGGCTGGCAGCACGGCGGTGCCGGCGATGTTGCCCAGGCCCACCCAGTTGTAGGCCTGGGCCTGAAAGCGCGCCTGGTAGCGGGTGGCCAGCACGCCAACGTTGAAGCGATGCGTCATGCCGGCCAAGGTGGCGCGGCCGTTGATCGACAGGTCGGCGGCGTCGCTGGTGCGGCGCTCGTTGTCGCTGCGGTAGTCGTAGAGATCGAAGCTGCCGTCACTGCAGTAGGTGTAAGGCGGAACATAGTTTGGGTTCTCTGCGCCGCAACCAAAGGGGAAGGCGATGCGGTCGTCGCTGTCCAGGCGCTGGCGCATGGCATGGGCCACCAGTTGCAGGTTCTGGCCCAGCGCCTGGGTGTAGCGCAACGAACCGGTAGCGCCCTGCATCACCACCGGCAACGTCCAGGCCTGGTTGTTGAGGTTGATGCGCGGGTCGATGCTGTCGGCCGCTGGCAGCTTGTTGCCCAACAGGCTGAAGCCCGGTGTGCTGGGCTGGGTTTGGCGGCTCCACTCCACTTCAGCCTCTACCAGGCTGCCCGGTGCCAACTGCGCCTCGGTGGCCATCGCCAGCAGCTTGCGCTGGCCCAGGCTGTTGTGGGTTAGCGGGTCCAGCCGATCAAAGCTGGCGTTCACGCGCCAGCCTAGCGCACCGTCGCGGCGGCCCACATCGACGACGGCACCCAGGCTGCCGTCCTGCTCCAAGCTCAGCGTGGCGGTGCCCCCGCTCCCGCGCGGGCGCTTGACGATCAGGTTGACCAGGCCGCCGGGTGCGCTGGTGCCGGCTTGCAGGCCGCTGGTGCCCTTGAGGATCTCCAGCGACTGCTTGTTGCCCTGGGCGATGGCCGTCTCGGCGTTGATCGGCAGGCCGTCGCGGCGGTAGTTGAAGCGGTTGTCCAGTGCGTACCCACGGGATGAAAGGCTGACGATGTAGCCCTCGGCGTTGTAGGCATCGCTGATGCTGGCGTCCAGTCGCGTCAGCCCGCCCAGGCTGCTGATGCCCTGGTCGGCCAGCAACTGAGCGCCAAAGGCGCTGGCCTGCAATGGCGACTTGGCCAGCGGCACATCGGCAAGGCCCGCGCCAAAGCCCGCGAGCGTGGGCGTGGCTGCACTGCGCCCCGTGATGGTGACCGTGCTGGCCGCCTGCGCCCAGCTGGTTGCGGGTAGTGCCAGGGTCAGGGTCAGGGCCAGGGTCAGGGCCAGAGTAGCGGGCGGGGCCAGAGCCAGGGCGCTGCGGCGCGCAGGAGGATGCCGGCGAACCTTGCGCGATCGAACAGCGCAGGAGGAAGTATTGGAATCGGTGAATGCCAT
>JBBQJN010000363.1:0-3110 GCA_038325945.1 Burkholderiales bacterium
TGCGGTAACGCTGCGCATCGCCGACGACCATGTCACGGCGATCGAAGGCCAGAGCGTGGACGCCGAGCTGATGCGCGGCTACCTGGCGGCCTGGGGCGACCGCGAAGCCTATGCGGTATCGCATGTCGGCTGGGGCCTGAATCAGCGCGCGCGCTGGGACGCGATGAGCTTTTACGACAAGGCCGATTTCAACGGCACCGAGTTGCGCGCTTTTGCCGGCAACTTTCTCTATTCCACCGGCGCCAACGAGGTGGCCGGCCGCCATACGCTGGGCCACTTTGACCTGCCGATGTGCGGCTGCACGGTCACGCTCGACGGCGTGCCGGTGGTCGATGCAGGGCGATTGCTGTGAGCCCCGGCCCGCTGCCTCGGCTGGTGATCGATAGCCCGCTGGCGCACCTGCGCTGGCAAGGCGGCGGGCCGCCGGTTGTGCTGCTGCACGGCGTGGGCGGCGGCCGTGGTGCCTGGGACGCCGGCGGATCAAACACCGGCGCAGCGCTGGCCGCTGCCGGCCATACGGTGCTGGCGATTGACTTTCCGGGCTACGGCCTGTCCGCCGCCATCGAGCCCTACGACCTGGCCGGTTTGGCCGCCGCGCTGCAGGCCACGCTGGCCGCGCTGGCGCTGGGGCCGGCGGTGCTGGTCGGCCACAGCATGGGCGGCATGGTGGCGCAAGAGCTGGCGACGCGCACGCCGCAGGCGGTGGCCGCTCTGGTGCTGGCCAGCACGTCACCGGCCTTTGGCAAGCCGGGCGGCGAGTGGCAACAGGGATTCTTGCAATCGCGCTTTGCGCCGCTGGATGCCGGCCTGGGCATGGCCGGGCTGGCCGCGCAGCTGGTGCCGGCGATGGTGGCGCCAGGCGCCGCGCCGACGGTGATCCAAGCTGCGCAAGCGCTGATGGCTGGCGTGCCTGAGGCCACTTACCGACGGGCCGTGGCCGCGCTGGTGAGCTTTGACCGCCGCGCCGAGCTGCCGAAGATCGCCGTGCCGACACTGGTGATCACTGGCGAGGCCGACCGCACCGCACCGCCCGAAGTGACGCGGCGCATGGCCGAACGCATCCCCGGCGCCGTTTGCCAGGTGGTGCCCGACGCCGGGCACCTGCTCAATCTGGAGCAGCCAGCGGCTTTTCATGCCGCGTTGCTTAACTTTCTCGCCAGCGCCCGCCGCTGAAGCCAGGAGACCGCCATGTCCGCCGCGCCCGCCACCCCCGTTGCAGTGTCCGCCGCAGTGCCGTCCCCAGAACCAACCCGCTACCAGCCCTCACACATCTGCGGCAACCCGGCAACGCTGACGCCGCTGCAGCGTGAATTGATCGAACGCGTGGCCGCGCTGGGCCCAGGCTGGGCAGCGCGCGCGCAAGGCTATGACCGCGACGCCCGCTTCCCGTTCGAAAACTACGATGACCTGCGTCACGCTGGCCTGCTCGGCATCTGCATCCCCACCGCTTACGGCGGCCTGGGCGCTGATTTCGCCAGCTATGTGATGGTCTCTGCCGAAATCGGCCGTTGGTGCGGCGCCACCGCGCTGAGCTTCAACATGCATGTCAGCTCTTGCCTGTGGGCCGGCGAGATCGCCGATGCGCTGCACATGACGCCCGAGCAGCGCGCCAGCCACGAGGCCAACCGCGCGCTGCACTTCGGCCGCATCGTGCGCGAGGGCAAGGTCTACGCCCAGCCCTTCTCCGAAGGCGGCGCGGCCGCCTCCGGCGCCGCGCCCTGGGGCACGATTGCGCGCAAGGTGGACGGCGGCTATGTGGTCAGCGGCAAGAAGATTTTTGCCTCGCTGGCCGGCGCGGCCGACACCTATGGCGTGCTGTGCACGCTCGACCGGCCCGACCGCGCTGGCGGCGGCGGTCGGCGCGATTCGATGTACCTGGCGGTGCCGGCCGACGCGCCCGGCGTGCAGGTGGTGGGCGATTGGGACCCGCTGGGCATGCGCGCCACCGTCAGCCGTAACCTGCTGTTCAACGAGGTCTTTGTGCCCGAGAGCGCACGCATGATGCCCGAGGGCCTGTACTTCCAGGCCGCCAGCCGCTTTCCGCACATGTTTGCCACGCTGTCGCCCACCTACATGGGCGTGGCCCAGGCGGCCTACGACTTCACCGTGCAGTACTTGCGCGCTGAGGTGCCGGGCATGCCGCCGGTCAAGCGCCGCATGTACCCGACCAAGCAATACGCAGTGGCCGAGATGCGCATCAAGCTCGAAGCGACGCGGGCGCTGTTCTTGCAGAACGCGCGTGATGCCGGCATCGACCCCGACAAGGACACCCGCATGCGGCTGTACGCGGCGCACTACACCATCATGGAGAACGCCAACGACATCTGCCGGCTGGCGATCCGCACCTGCGGCGGCCAGAGCATGCTCAAGAGCCTGCCGCTCGAGCGCCTGTACCGCGACAGCCGCTGCGGCAGCCTGATGCTGCCCTGGACGGCAGAGCTGTGCATGGACCGGCTGGGCCGCGAGTGCCTGTACGAAGCGGGCGAGCGGGACGAGGCGATCGAGTGAGCCCCGCCGCGCCCGACTGGCGAAGGCCTTGACGCCGCTGTACGACCGGCTGGCGGCGCAGGCGCTGCGCCGGCCCGAGGCGCTCGCGCTGCAGTACGGCGAGCAGGCGTTGTCCTACCGTGAACTGCTGGCCCTTGCCGACCACCAGGCTGCCGCCTGGCAGGCCGAGGGCCTGGGTGAGGGCAGCTTCATCGGCTGGCTGGGGCACAACAGTGCGGCGATGATTGCGGCCTTGCTGGCCTGCGCCAAGCTGGGCGCGGTCTGGGTGCCGCTGAACTGGCGGCTGGCTGCACCCGAACTGGCCGCCATCGCCGCCCATGCCGGCCTGTCGACGCTGTGCCACACGCCCGAGCTGGCCCCGCTGGCCGCCCAGGTGCTGGCGCTGCGGCCTGGCGGCTTGGCGGCCGTGCCGGCGCAGCCCGGCGACCTGATGCTGGTCTATACCAGCGGCACCACTGGCCAGCCCAAGGGCGCGATGCACAGCCAGGCCGGCATCTGCGCCAACATCGACATGGCGCTGGCAGTGCAAGGCTTGACCGAAGTTGACCGCGTGCTGGCGGTGCTGCCGCTGTTTCATGTCGGCGGCCTGTGCATCCAGTTGC
>JBBQJN010000364.1:0-3078 GCA_038325945.1 Burkholderiales bacterium
GCGGGGCAAAGATGCGCCGAGGAGGCTCGCAATGTCTGCCACGTCCGACCCAAGACAGAACCAGTTTCTTGCAGCGCTGCCACCTGCGGATTGGCTGCGCTGGTCGCGGCAACTCGAACGCGTCGAACTGACGCAGGGCGAGGTGTTGAAGGTCTCGGGGCACGCGATGAGCCACGTGTATTTCCCGACCACGGCGATCATCACGATGATGTACTTGACCGACAGTGGCGAGTCGGCCGAGATAGCCGTCGTCGGCAACGAAAGCCTTGTCGGCATCAGGTCCCTGATGGGAGGGGCCACGCCGTACCAAGTCGTCGTGCACGGCCCGGGTGGGGGCTTCAGGCTGAAGCTGGAGACCATCCAGGACGAATTCACTCGCCAAGGCCCGGCAAGCCGCCTGCTGTTGCGCCATCTGCAGGCGTTCAAGACGCAGATCGAGCAGATGGTGGTCTGCAATCGGCACCATACGGTGGACCAGCAACTGTGCCGCTGGCTTCTGATGTGGCTGGACCGGGTGCAGGGCAACGAACTCGTGATAACGCATGAGCTGATATCCAACATGCTCGGTGTGCGCCGCGAAGGCGTCACCGAGAGTGCGCTCAAGCTGCGCGAGGCCAAGCTGATCCGCTATGCGCACGGACACATCACGGTGCTCGACCGGTCGGGGCTGGAGCAGCGGTCCTGCGAGTGCTATGCGATGGTCAAGAAAGAGTGCGACCGGCTAATCTCCGGCGGATTGATCGAGCCTGCCCACGCCCTAGGAGCCTGTCGGGCTTGGGGCGTCGATAGCGAGAATCGGCCCCAGCGAGAACAGTTCTTGCCGGATTTGCAGCCCCATAGCCCAGCTATGGGGCAAAAAGACGGTGAGAAATGGACCGCTGCGGTCGATTCGCAGCCGACGCTCCCCAAGCCCGACAGCCTCCTGGGCGATCTCCACCCTGACGCCTCGGTGCGGCTCAGTCGAGCAGCCCGCGCCCGCGCAGCATTGGCTCAAGCCCGGCATCACGGCCGCGGAAGGCGCGGTAGGCGGCGCCGGGCTCCACGCTGTCGCCGCGGCTGTAGATTTGCGCCTTGAGCCTGGCCGCTACCGCCGGGTCAAAAGCACCACCGGCCTCGCCAAAGGCCTCCCAGGCGTCGGCCTCCAGCACTTCGGCCCACAGGTAGACGTAATAGCCCGCCGGGTAGCCCTCGCCGGCAAACAGGTGCTGAAAGTGCGGCAGGCTGTGGTTCAGGCCGACCTCGGGCGGCAGGCCGCGCGCGGCCATCAGTTGCTGCTCGAAGGCCACAACATCGCTCACCGGCTCGGTGCTTTCATGCGCCGCCAGGTCAACGATGGCGCTGGCGGTGTAGCGCAGCGTCTCGTAGCCCTGGCCAAAGCGCCGCGCCGCTTGCAAGCGATCGAGCAGGGCGTCAGGCAGCACCTCGCCGGTCTGCCAATGGCGGGCATGGCGCTGCAATACCTCGCGCTCTTCGCCCCAGTGCTCGAACAGCTGCGACGGCAGCTCGACAAAATCGCGCAGCACGCGGGTGCCCGACAGGCGCTCGTAGCCTACATCGCTGAGCAGGCCGTGCAGGCCGTGGCCAAACTCATGGAACAGCGTGCGCACGTCGTCGGGCGACAGCAGCGTCGGCGTGCCGGCCTCACCCTTGGCGAAGTTGTTGTTGTTCATCACGATCGGCAGGCTGGGCAGGCCGTCGGCGCTGTTGCGGTGCTGCACCGCCAGGCTGCTCATCCAGGCGCCGCTGCGCTTGGCGGGCCGCGAAAAGTTGTCTTGCAGAAACAGGCCCAGCGCCTGGCCGTCAGCAGCGTTGACCTGGTAGACCGCCACATCGGGGTGGTAGGCCGCCAGGTCTTCGCGGCGCACAAACTGCAGGCCAAACAGGCGCTGCGCACATTCAAAGGCCGCAGCCACGATATTGGGCAGCGCGAAATAGGGCTTGAGCTGGGCTTCGTCCAGCGCAAAGCGCTGTTGGCGCACCTGCTGGGCCCAGAAGCGCCAGTCCCAGGGTTCGAGCGTGTCGGCCACACCGGCGGCGGCCATCGCCTCGCACAGCAGCTCGCGCTCGCGCGCCATTGCCGGCACGGCACGGTGCCAGACCTCGTCGAGCAGCGCCCAGACCCGCTGGCGCGTCTGCGCCATGGTGTCGATCAGTTTGAAGTCGGCGTAGTTGGCGCAGCCCATCAGCGCGGCCTGGCGCTGGCGCAGCGCCAGAATCTGCTGCGCCACCGGGCGGTTGTCGTGCTCACCGGGCTGCTCGCCGCGGCCGGTCCAGGCACGCCAGGCGGCCTCGCGCAGGTCGCGCCGTTGCGAAAAACTGAGGAAAGGCACGATCAGCGAGCGGCCCAGCGTGATCACCGGCGTCGCCAGGCCGCGGTCAGCTGCGGCTTGGCGCGCCGCTGCACGCACAAACTCGGGCAGGCCGGCCATCGCGGCCTCGTCGGGCAGTGGCAGCGTGTAGGCGTTTTCGTCGTGCAGCAGGTTCTGGCTGAAGCGCGTGTAGAGCTGGGCCAGCTGGCTTTGCAGCACTGCAAACTCGGCGCGCTCAGCCGCCGGCAACTGCGCGCCCGAGCGCACAAAGTCGCGGTGGCAGCGCTCGACCAGGCGCAGTTGCTCGGCGCTGAGGCCCAGCGTGGCGCGCTGCTGGTAGACCGCATCAAAGCGCTCAAACAAAGCGGCGTCCTGGTAGACCGCGCTGTGGTGGGCCGACAGCGGCGCCGACAGCTCCCGCTGCACCGCTTGCAGCGCCGGCGAGGTGGCCGACGCTGCCAGCGCGTGGAACACCGCGCTGACCTGCGACAGCAAGCGGCCGCAACGATCAAAAGCAGCCACGGTATTGGTGAAGTCTGGCGCTTCGGTCTGGGCCACCAGGGCGGCTATCTCGTCGCGGTGCAACTGCATCGCACGCGCGATGGCAGGTTGCACATGCTCGGCGCGGATGCGGTCGAAGGCGGGCAGCGACAGCGCTGATTCGCTGCCCAGCAGCAAGGCGTTGGTGAGGGTGTCCATGGCAGTCGGCTCAGAGACTGAGAGGCCATCGGATGCACCCGCGCCGGGGTGACCAAGGGCTCTGAGCAAG
>JBBQJN010000365.1:0-3061 GCA_038325945.1 Burkholderiales bacterium
CATCCTGATGGCGCTCGAAGAAGCCGGCCTGGGTTTCCAGCTGATGGACGGCACCTCGGGCGGCAGCCTCAACCTGTCGATGCTGCTGTCGGGCCAGCGGCCCGCCGAGATGGCGCGGCGCTGGCGCAGCCTGAGGCTGCAAGACACGATGTCGTTTTTGCCACTCAAGGACTACCTGCTGGGCGGTCAACTTGAAGCGCTGGCCGACGGCCGGGGTTTTCGCGACAAGGTGCTGCCGCACCTGGGCATCCGCATCGATCGCATCCGCGCCGCGCAAGGCGTGGTGGCCAGCTACAACCTGCTGGACTATGGCGACAAGAAGGTGGCGGTGATCCCGGCCGCAAAAATCGACGCCGACCTGATCGTGGCGGGCATGTCGCTGCCGGGCGTGTTTCCGCCGCTGCACCGCGACGGCCGCATCTACCTCGACACCGGCTTTGTGCAAGACGCCAACCTCAGCGAGATGGTGAGGCAAGGCGCCGAAGAGCTGTGGGTGCTGTGGGGCCTGGGCAATACCGGCACCTACCGCGGCGGCCCGCTGTACCTGTATGTGCAGATGCTGGAGATGAGCGCCAACGCCGCGCTCAACCAGCAGCTGGCCGAGATCCAGACGCTCAATGGCCGCATCGCCCGTGGCGACAGCCCCTACGGCCAGAAGCGCGCCATCAGCGTGCATGTGGTGCGGCCCGATCATGCGTTGCCGCTTGACCCCGACCTTTACAGCGGCCGCATCGACCATGCCACGCTGATCGACATGGGCTACGCCGATGGCTGCCGTTACCTGGCGCGTACCGGCGCAGCCAGCAGCGGCCCGGCCGCTTCGACGCCGCCGCTCACGGCCAACCCCAGCCGCATGATCGACCCGCTGCCGGGCGTGCGGCTGCAGTTCGAGTTTGCCGGCGAGCTGCGGCTGGTCCATGACGGCAGCCTCCGCAACGCGCGGCTGATGTTGTGCGTGCATGTGCATGACCTGGCCGGCTTCATCGCTGCGGCCGAGCCGCAGGCCGCGCTGAGCGGGCGGCTGCAGTTGGCCCATGCCGCAGGCGTGCAGGCCCATGCCGCCGGCGTGCAGGCCGATGCCGCCGGCGCCCCGACCGATGCCGTGCCAGTCTCGGCCGGCCGCTACCGCCAGATCACGCTGCCCGAGCGCGCCCGCGAGATCCAATACCACATGCAGTGGCGCCACGACGACGGCCGAGCGCTGACGCTGCAGGCCAGCCAGACCCTGCGCGACGATAGCGGCCCCGACATGTGGCGCGACCTCTCCACGCTCTGCGTGCGGCTGAGCGACGGCGATACGCTGTGGGCCAGTGGCGAACTGCGGCTGAACCTGCCCGACCTGAAGCGCTGGCTGGCCACGGTGCAGGCCACCGAGACCGGCTCGGCCGCTGAGGCCGCGGCCACGGTGGCGTCTTATGTGAAGTTCTTTCTGCGCGAGTTGCGCTCGGTCTACGGCTGGTGAGCGCCCCCAGACCTGCCGCTTCGCGTCAGGCCCCCCGAGGGGGATGAGGAAACTTGGGGCGGCCCGGCGTTTCCTCATGAGCGTTGTCTGGCCAGGCGGCGGAATTTTCAACGCGAGACAAGGCCTGTCTGCTGTGACACCCCCGCGCTTTTTTCGTTCGCTGCCTCCCAAAGGGGCGCTCCGTACCTTCGGAACTGCCGCGCGGTACGGAGATGAAGAACAAACCGGCTGCCACGACGGATCGATGCGCACCGGTCGGCCCATTCTGCGTTTCGGCGTGATTCGAGCCCAAAGCACGCGCCCAGCGTGTGCTGTATGGGTCGATGGAGGCGTCAAAAAAAGCGCGGGAAACCTTACGCCGTGCTTGATGTCAAATTGGCGGTTCAATACCTCTCGATGCTTGCCAGATTCGGCATCATCGAGCGCTGAGCTACAGATGCCGGAGTCCAGCATGCCACTGCCAGCTGCAGATCGACGCAGACTGCTGCGTCACGCGCTTTTGATGAGTGCCGCTGGGCTGCTGCCTGCTCACGCGCAGCCGCGCCGCGAGGTGCCGCCGCCGCCTTCACCCGCACCACCGTCTTTGTCGCTTGCAGCACCGCTCACGCGCCCGATCCCGAGCAGTGCTCAGCCGCTGCCTCTGGTCGGGCTGGGGAGTTGGATTACCTTCAATGTGGGGGATGACATGGCCGCGCGCGCGCAATGCGCTGACGTCATGCAGGCCTTTTTCGGCGCCGGTGGCAAGCTCATCGACTCGTCGCCGATGTATGGCTCGTCGCAGGACGTGATCGGCCAAGGCTTGCGCAGCCGCGACGCGCTGGCCCGGGTGTTCTCGGCCGACAAGGTGTGGGTCAGCCCTGCCTCACGCGGCCCGGGGCAGATCGACACCTCGCTCGGCCGCTGGGGCGTGCCGCGCTTCGACCTGTTGCAGGTGCACAACCTGCTGTCGTGGCAGGATCACCTGGTGACTTTGTTCGCCATGAAGGCGACCGGGCGGCTGCGCTACGTCGGCATCAGCACCTCGGAAGGCAGGCGGCACGCCGAAATCGAGCAGATCATGCGCAGCCAGCCGCTCGACTTCGTTCAGGTGACTTACAGCCTGCGGGATCGGCGGGTTGAAGAGCGCATCCTGCCGCTGGCCCGGGAGCGTGGCATCGCCGTGATCGCGAACCGCCCGTTCGAGCAGGGCGATCTGCTGCGTGTGTTGAGCCGCCACCCGCTGCCGCCGTGGGCCGCTGAGCTGCAGTGCAGCAGCTGGGCCCAGTTCGCATTGAAGTTCGTCATCTCCCACCCGGCCGTGACCTGCGCCATCCCGGCCACCACCCGCGTCGACCATGTGCGTGAGAACCTCGCGGTGGCCAGCGGCCGCCTGCCCGACGCTGCCGCGCGCGCCCGCATGGCGGCGCACATCGACAAGCTGCTGTGAGCGAGTGGTGGAGCTACCGACTCGGCAGCTTTCTGCTGTTCTCGCAGCGCACCTACGGCAATCTGGTTGCGTCGTACAACGCCGAGGTCTGGCCGTTGCAACCCGTGCTCGTCGCGCTGGGACTGGCGGCCCTGGTCGTCGCCTGGCGACCCCGTTCGCCGCTGCACCAGCGC
>JBBQJN010000366.1:0-3046 GCA_038325945.1 Burkholderiales bacterium
GGCCGCGCGCTGCGCGCCGAGCGCGAGCTGTCGGCCAGCCGCGAGCTCGCGCGCTGGGTCGACCACCACATCGAGCAGGAGCGCCGGGCCATCGCGCGCGAGCTGCACGACGAGCTGGGCCAGTCGGTCACCGCGATACGCAGCATGGCGCTGTCGATCGCGCAGCGCATGGGCCCGCTCGATGCGCAAGCGGAGCAGGCCGCGCGGCTGATCGCCGAGGAGTCGTCGCGCCTGTACGCGGCGATGCACGGGTTGATCCCGCGCCTGGCGCCGATGGTGCTCGACACGCTGGGCCTGGCGGCGGCGCTGAAGGATTTGGTCGCACTCACCCAGCGCAGCCACCCGGGCGTGCAGATCGACCTGCAGCTCGATCTGGCCGATGCGGTGCTGCCGGCCGACGCTGCGCTGGCGCTGTACCGGGCGGCGCAGGAAGGCATCACCAATGCCTTGCGCCACGGCCAGGCCAGCCGGCTGCGGCTGCGCCTGCAGGCCGGCGCCGATCCGGTCACGCTCGATCTGACCGACGATGGCATCGGCCTGCCGGCCGCGGCGGCGCCCGGCGCGGTGGCGGCCGGCCCGGGTGGCGCGCACTATGGCCTGCGCTGGCTGGCCGAACGTGCCGAAGGCCTGGGCGGCAAACTCAGCGTGCACAACGCGCATCCGCACGGCGTGCAGCTGCGCATGAGCTTGCCTGCCCAGCCGGCAGCGCCGGTCGCCCCCGGAGGCAAAACATGATCCGCGTGATGCTGGTCGACGACCATGCCCTGGTGCGGATGGGGTTCTCGATGCTGCTGGCGGATGCGCAGGTCGAGGTCGTGGCCGAAGCCGGCAGCGGCGAGCAGGCCTGCCAGGACTACGCCCGGGTGCAACCCGACGTGGTGGTGATGGACCTGTCGATGCCTGGCATGGGCGGGCTCGAAGCCTTGCGCCGCCTGCTCGCCCAGGACCCGAAGGCGCGGGTGCTGGTGCTGTCGGCGCACGAGGACACGGCGCACCCGCAGCGTGCGCTGCGCGCCGGCGCGCTGGGCTACCTGACCAAGCGCAGCGCGCCCGATGCCTTGATCGCCGCGGTCGGCGCGCTGGCGCGCGGCGAGCGTTATGTCGACGCGCAGACCGCACAGTCCCTCGCCCTGGCGCAGATCGACGGCGAATCCTCGCCCGCTGACACCTTGACCGAGCGCGAGTTCTCGGTGTTCCTCCAGCTGGCGCGCGGCCTGAGCGTGGCCCGGATCGCCGAGAACCTCAAGCTGTCGCCCAGCACCGTCGGAACGCACCTCTACCACATCAAGCAAAAACTCGGCGCCGGCAACCAGTCGGCGTTGACGCTGGTGGCGCTGCGTTGGGGCCTGATCGAGTCCTGAGCGGCGCCAGGCAACCCGACGGCTCGGCCACGTGCAACACGGCCTCCCGCGGGCTGCACGCCTGCGCCTCGCCGGCTGCGGGTCGGGTGGTCGGCAGCGCCCAGCCCGGGGATTGGCCCGAAGATGGGCCCGGGTGTCGGTCGCTATACTGACTTCACAGCGCCGATTTGCTCCAGATTGCGGGCGCTTTAAAAATGCCGCTAAAAGTGTGACGCCCCACTGGCCGTCCAGCGCTTGCAGCGGTGCCCCGGTTTTTTCCATCGCCTCGCACCCATGGCCTCGATCGGCAACGTCACCCCGCAAACAATGGTTTTTGATGCGCCGCTGCCGCTCAAGAGCGGCGCGACGCTGGCCGGCTATGCGCTGGTCTACGAGACCTACGGCACGCTCAACGCATCCCGCAGCAATGCGGTGCTGGTCTGCCATGCGCTCAACGCCAGCCACCACGTCGCCGGCACCCATGCCGACACCCCGCGCAGCGAAGGCTGGTGGGACAACCTGATCGGCCCGGGCAAGCCACTCGACACCGATCACTTTTTTGTCATCGGCGTCAACAACCTGGGCTCGTGTTTTGGCTCGACCGGGCCAGCGGATACCAACCCGGCCACCGGCAAGCCCTGGGGCGCGGATTTTCCGGTCGTCACGGTCGAAGACTGGGTCGATGCCCAGGCCCGCTTGCTGGACGCACTGGGCATCCAGCGGCTGGCCGCCGTGCTGGGCGGCAGCCTGGGCGGCATGCAGGCGCTGAGCTGGACCTTGCGCCACCCCACGCGGGTGGGCGAGTGCATCGCGGTGGCCACCGCGCCCAATTTGTCGGCGCAGAACATCGCCTTCAACGAGGTGGCGCGGCGCGCCATCATCACCGACCCCGACTTCCACGGCGGCCACTACTACGCCCACGGCGTGGTACCCAAGCGCGGCCTGCGGGTGGCCCGCATGATCGGCCACATCACCTACCTGTCGGACGACTCGATGGCCGAGAAGTTCGGCCGCAGCCTGCGCAAGGCGGGCGAGGGCGGGCGCTCGGCCGAGCCGGGTTATTCGACCCAGGACGTTGAGTTCCAGATCGAGAGCTACCTGCGCTATCAGGGCGACAAGTTCAGCGAGTACTTCGACGCCAACACCTACTTGCTGATCACCCGGGCACTCGACTATTTCGACCCCGCGCGGGCGTTTGGTGGCGACTTGTCGGCGGCGTTTTCAGCCGCGCGGGGCATCCGCTTCTTGCTGGTGAGCTTTTCCACCGACTGGCGTTTTTCACCGGCCCGCTCGCGCGAGCTCGTCAAGGCGCTGGTGGACAACCGCATCGACGTGTCGTATGCCGAGATCGACGCGCCACACGGCCACGACGCGTTTTTGCTCGACGATGCGCGCTACCACGGCGTGCTGCGCGCCACCTTCGACCGCATCGCCGGCGAGCTGGCCGCCCTGCCCGCCATCACGCCCGAACAGGCGCTGATCGCCGATCTGGTGCCCGCCGGCTCGCGTGTGCTCGACCTGGGCTGCGGCAACGGCGCGCTGCTGGCGCACTTGCAGCGCAGCAAAGGCTGCAGCGGCTACGGCGTGGAGATTGACGATGCCAATGTGCTGGCTTGCGCGCGGGCGGGCGTCAACGTGGTGCAGCTCAACCTGGAAGAAGGCCTGGCGCTGTTCGAGGACCGCAGCTTTGACGTGGTGCTGCAACT
>JBBQJN010000367.1:0-3028 GCA_038325945.1 Burkholderiales bacterium
CGCATAGGCGGTGGTGATGTGGAAGTAAAAATTGGGCAGCGCCCAGTGCTGCAGGTAGACCAGGCCGCTCAAACGGATGGCATCACGGGTGCGCATCGGGATCACGATCTCGCGTTCCTCGCTGCCATCGATGCTGGCGGCGGACACCGATGCCAGATAGGCCAGCGTCTTGCGCACACGCTCACGCAAATCATCCAGCGTGGCTTCGTTGTCCTCGAACTTTGGCGGCTCGACGCCGGCCAACCGCGCCACGCAGCCCTTGGCGGCGTCACTGGCGATGCGCACCTGCGATACCAGCGGCAACATGTCGGGCGCCAGGCGCAGTTGCAGCAGGTTGTTGGCGTCAAACTTGCGCGCCGTGGCATAGGCCTCGGCCTTGTCCAGCCAGCCCAGCAACGCGCTGAGCTGGCGCTGGAACAAGGGCACGCTGGCCGAGTGCATGGAGATCGTCATGGTGGTGGGTTCGCAAGAGCTGATTTCGGGCTGCGATGATAGGACGCGGCACAATCACCAGCCACATCATGAACATCATCATCCTCGACGACTATCAGGATGCCGTGCGCAAACTCCGGTGCGCCGCACGGCTTGAGTCCTACAACGCCAAGGTCTTCACCAACACGGTGAAGGGCATCGGCCAACTGGCGGTACGGCTGCGTGACGCCGAGGTGCTGGTGCTGATCCGCGAGCGCACGCATTTCCCGCGTGCCTTGCTGGAGAAGCTGCCCAAGCTGCGGCTGATCGTGCAGACCGGCAAGGTGGGGCCGCACATCGACATCGACACCTGCACCCGTCTGGGCATCGCGGTGGCCGATGGCAGCGGCTCGCCGGTGGCCGCCGCTGAACTGACCTGGGCGCTGATCATGGCGGCGATGCGCCGCTTGCCGCAGTACATCGGCAACTTGAGGCATGGCGTCTGGCAGCAGAGCGGGCTCAAGGCGGCGTCGATGCCACCCAACTTCGGCCTCGGCCTGGTGCTGCGCGGGCGCACATTGGGCATCTGGGGCTACGGCAAGATCGGCCAGATGGTGGCCGGCTATGGCCAGGCCTTCGGCATGCAGGTGCTGGTATGGGGCAGCGAGGCCTCGCGCCAGCGTGCCATGGCCGACGGCTACCAAGCCGCCGCCAGCCGCGAAGCCTTTTTCAGCGACTGCGACGTGCTCAGCCTGCACCTGCGGCTGAACGAGTCCACCCGCGGCACCGTCACGCTTGATGATCTGGCCCAGATGAAGCCCACCGCCTTATTCGTCAATACCTCGCGCGCCGAACTGGTGGTTGACCACGCGCTGGTCTCGGCGCTGAACAAGGGCCGCCCTGGGCTGGCAGCGGTCGACGTCTTCGAGGCCGAGCCGATCCTGCAAGGACACCCCCTGCTGCGGCTGGAGAACGCCATCTGCACGCCGCACATCGGCTATGTCGAGCAGGACAGCTACGAGCTCTACTTCGGCTCGGCCTTCGACAACGTCATCCAGTTCATCCGCGGCGAGCCCGGCAACATCGTCAACCCCGAGGCGCTCAAGGTCATCCGTTGAGCGCTGCAACCGGGCCTTGGCCACCCCGCAGACCCCATGGCTGAGCCGGTGCCACTGGGCGACGAGAACGAGCCTGCCCTGCTGCTGCCGGCCAGCAAGACCGAGTTGTTCCGGGTCTTCAATCGCCTCGCCCTGCAGGGCTTTGGTGGCGTGCTGCCGGTGGCCCACCGCCACTTGGTCGAGCGCGAGCGCTGGTTGAGTCCGGCACAGTTCCTCGATTTGCTGACGTTGAGCCAGGTGCTGCCGGGCCCCAACATCGTCAACATGGCGCTGATCATCGGCGACCGTTTCATGGGCTGGCGCGGTGCGCTGGTGGCCTGCGGCGGCTTGCTGCTGCTGCCGCTGCTGATCGTGCTGAGCCTGGTGGTGCTGTACCAACAGGCAGCCCATCTGCCTTGGGTGGCCGGCGCGCTGCGTGGCATGGGCGCGGTGGCTGCCGGCCTGATCTTTGCCATCGCCATCAAACTGGCGCCGGCGCTGCGCAGCAGCCCGCTGGGCTGGCTGGCGGCAGCCGCACTGGTGGCCGCCACCGCGCTGATGATCGGCCTGTTGCGCTGGCCGATGCCCGGGGTGGTGCTGGGCCTGGGCGCGCTGGGCATGGCCGGCGCGGGCTGGCGACTGCGGCAGTTGCAGCGCCAAGCGCGCAGGGCAGTGCCGTGAGCCTGCTGCAGCTGATGGGCACGCATGGCCTGGGCTGGAGCGATCTGCTGGCGCTGCTGGCGCACTTCAGCATGTTGTCGCTGCTGGCGGTAGGCGGCGCCATCACCACCGCGCCCGACATGCAGCGCTGGTTGGTCAGCGAGAAGGGCTGGATGAGCGATGAGCAATTCACCGCCGGGGTGGCCATCGCCCAGGCCGCGCCGGGGCCCAACATCCTGTTTGTCGCGGTGATGGGCTGGCATGTTGCCGGCGTCGCTGGCGTGCTGGCCACCATGCTGGGCATCATGGGCCCGTCCTCGGTGCTGGCCTTTGTGGTTGGGCGCTGGGGCCAGCGTCGCGGCGATTCGCTGTTGCTACGCGCTTTCACCGCCGGGTTGATGCCGCTGACGCTGGGCCTGCTGCTGTCCACTGGCTGGGTGCTGACCGCGCCGATCCGCGATCAATGGCTGGCGCTGTCGCTGGTGGCGCTGGCTACCGGGCTGTCGGTGCGGCTGAAGATCAGCCCGCTGTGGTTGATGGCAGGCGGCGCGCTGGTGGGCGCGCTGGCACTGCGCTGAGCAGCTCTGAGGCGGCGCTGCCCTTGGCTGATTTGCTGGCTGGCATCCACCAGTGGCCGCTGTTCATCGGCGCCGGGCTGCTGCTCAACCTGACGCCGGGCGCCGACATGGCGCTGGTGCTGCGCAGCGGCGCCGCCCAGGGCCAGGCGCCGCCCTGCGCAAGTTGTTCGTGCAGGGCTTTTTCACCAATGCGCTCAACCCCAAGGTGGCGCTGTTCTTCCTCGCCTTTGTGCCGCAGTTCATCAGCGCTGATGCGCCGCGCCCTGGGCTGGCCTTCGTCGT
>JBBQJN010000368.1:0-2987 GCA_038325945.1 Burkholderiales bacterium
GGTAAGCCCGCAAAACAGCCCCACTCGTCGTTGCAAATGCTCCCTGGGTCCCAAACCCAGGTCCGCTTTGCGCCTAGATTGGAGGCGGTTTGCGGGCGTACGTGGGCCCATGGGATTGCCTCTCAACCTCATGAGGAAACGCCGGGCCGCCCCAAGTTTCCTCATCCCCCTTGGGGGGCCTGACGCGAAGCGGCAGGTCTGGGGGCGCTCTCAGGCCAGGCTGGCCCGGCAATGATCGCCACGTCAGCATGACTCGGGTTCTAATCGACGGCTATCACGCAGGCCACGCCGCAAGCCCCATGCTCAACCCGATCTTGTTCGCCGTGCCGGTGTTCCTGGCGATGATGGCCATCGAATACGCCATCGAGCGCCGCCGTGGTCAGCCGGTGTACCGCGCCGGTGACACGGTGGCCAGCCTGTCGCTCGGCCTCACCAGCCAGTTGGTGGGCTTGTTCACCCGGCTGGCGGCGCTGGGCATCTATACCCTGGTCTGGCAGCACTGGGCGATCTGGCCGTTGCCGGTGAGCTCGCCCTGGGTCTGGCTGGGGGCGCTGCTGGCCTATGACTTCTGCTACTACTGGCTGCACCGTTTCGGCCATGAGGTGCAGCTGCTGTGGGCCGCCCATGCGGTGCACCACAGCAGCGAGGAATACAACCTGTCCACTGCGCTGCGCCAGACCGGCAGCGGCTTCTTGTTTGGCTGGGTCTTCTACCTGCCGATGGCGGTGGTAGGCGTGCCGCCGCTGGTGTTTGTGACGGTCGGGCTGATCGACCTGCTCTACCAGTTCTGGGTGCATACGCGCCAGGTCGGCAAGCTGGGCTGGTTTGACCGCGTGTTCTGCTCGCCGTCCAACCACCGCGTTCACCATGGCCAGAACGATTACTGCATCGACCGCAATTACGGCGGCATCCTGATCCTCTGGGACCGGCTGTTTGGCAGCTTTGTCGAAGAGCGCGACGGCGAGCCCATCGTCTATGGCATACGCGGCGCGCTGCGCAGCTTCAACCCGCTGCGCGCCAACCTGCAGATTTATGCCGGCATGGCGCAGGACATGCGCCTGGCCGCCAGCTGGGCCGACAAGCTGCGTGTGCTCTACAAGCACCCGGGCTGGCGGCCGGCCGATGCGGCCGCCGCGGCGCCGCGGCCAAGCCAGCCGCTGGCGCAGTTCAGGCGCTATGAGCCGCCGCTGCCGCCGGTGCTCAAAGCCCATGCGCTGCTGCAGCTGGCGGTGCTGGTCGCCTTTTTCCTGCATGTGCTGGCGCTGGGGCCGCAGATCAACTCAGTGCTGGGGCTGGGCTATGCCGGGTTGATCGTGGCCCAGCTGGTGGTCTTGTCGCGGCTGAGTGAGCGCGGTCTGGCGGCCTGGCGCAGCGAGCTGTTGCGCTGGCTGGTGGGCGCGGCGGCGTTGGCCGTCTCGCCCTGGCATGGCCTGCCATGGTGGTTGCTGTGGGCCGCGGCCGGCGCAGCGGGCGCATGGTCGCTGGCCCGGGCGGCAAGTACTACACGATCCGCTCCTCAGGCCGCGTGATCTTGCGCATTGGCTCGAAACGCTCGCTGGCGGCCAGCGGGTGCTCGGCCGAGCCGCCGTCCCAGACCGGCTCAGCAATGCCCTCAAACACCTCGCGCAGGCGCTGGCCCCAGGTGCTGTGGATCATCTGGAAGTAGGGGTTGTTTTCGTCAATGCAGACCATCTGGTCGCTCTGGAAGCTGCCCTCGCGGTAGACCAGCAGGTCCAGCGGCAGGCCGACGCTCAAGTTGGATTTAAGCGTCGAGTCCATCGATACCAGCGCGCACTTGGCGGCCTCAGCCAGCGGCGTGGCGGGCGTCAGCACGCGGTCGAGGATGGGCTTGCCGTACTTGCTTTCGCCGACCTGGAAGAAACAGGTCTCGCGGGTGGCCTCGATGAAGTTGCCGGCCGAATAGACCAGGAACATGCGCATCGCCTCGCCCTTGATCTGGCCGCCGAAGATCATGCTGGCGTTGAACTCGATGCCCGCCGCCTTCAGCGATGGGCCGTCCTGCTGGTAGACGCGGCGCACTGCCGAGCCCAGCACGCGCACCGCGTCGAACATGCTCTCGACGTTCCA
Source organism: Burkholderiales bacterium (assembly GCA_038325945.1). GTDB lineage: Bacteria > Pseudomonadota > Gammaproteobacteria > Burkholderiales > Burkholderiaceae_C > Pseudaquabacterium. The sequence goes on from JBBQJN010000368.1 coordinate 2,089, forward strand.
GATCGTTAGCGGCTCGTGGTGCGGGCCGCGGTCGACCTTCTCGAGCTGCAGGATCTCGCGCACCGACTGGCTGACGCTCAGGTTGCCCGCCGACAGCAGCACCATGAAGCGGTCGTCGGGCTTCTCGTAGACGATCATCTTGCGGAAGGTGCTGATCTGGTCGATGCCGGCGTTGGTGCGCGAATCGGACAGGAAGACGAGTCCGGCGTTCAGTCGGATGCCGATGCAATAGGTCATGGGGTGGCCTTGGGGGGCGGTGGGGGTAACAGGGCTTTGAGGCGGTACAGCGCGTCCAACGCCTCGCGGGGTGTCAGCGCATCGGGGTCGACCTGGTTCAGCGCAGCTTCCACCGCCGAGGGCTCGGCCGCAGCGGCGGCGGAGTCGGCAGGCGGCGCGGCGAACAAGTCAACCTGGGCATCCCCGGCGCGCTGCTGCGCTTCCAGCGCGGCCAGCGTGGCGCGTGCCTGGCGCACCAGCGCGGCCGGCATGCCGGCCAGCCGGGCTACCTGCACGCCGTAGCTGCGGCTGGCCGGGCCGGGCTCGATGGCATGCAGAAAGACGATGTCGTGGCCGGCTTCCACGGCAGAGACATGCATGTTTAGCGCGCGCTCGTGGCGTTGCGGAAACGCGGTCAGCTCAAAGTAGTGGGTCGCGAACAGCGTGAAGGCCTTGTTGCGGTCATGCAGCTGGCTGGCGATGGCGCCGGCCAGCGCCAGGCCGTCAAAGGTGCTGGTGCCACGGCCGATCTCGTCCATCAGCACCAGGCTGTGCTCGGTGGCCGCGTGCACGATGGCAGCGGCCTCGGTCATCTCGAGCATGAAGGTGGACTGCGCGTTGACCAGGTCATCGGCGGCGCCGATGCGGGTATGGATGGCATCGATCGGCCCCAGCGTGCAGGC
>JBBQJN010000369.1:0-2984 GCA_038325945.1 Burkholderiales bacterium
CACTTGCGGCGCCAGCTCAGGCGCGCCGGGGGCGTCGTAGCGCAGCTGGTACAGCGGCGCGGGGAAGCCGCTGAAGTCGTGTACCGTGGTGTGCTGCGCGGCGGCCATCAGCAGCGGCTCGCGCGCCAGCGAATGGGCCGAGATCGCCAGGATGGCCCGCGGCCGCGCCGCCGCCGCCTCGACGGCTGGGCCCAGCGCCTGCCAGAAAGCGCCGGCCTCGCGCGGCTGCAGCGCGGTCATCGGTGAGCCATGCGAGAGGAACAGGGGGGCGATGGTCTTGTGCATGCCGTGCATTACAGCAGCGCAGTGGCCCGGCCGGGTTGAAAGCTGCTGCACTCAGGGTTCAAGGTACCAGCAGGTGAAGCCGATACGTAGCAGATCGAGACACGGGTGCCGGCGCGAACACTGAGATTGGAACTTGCCGAGGCTTCCCGCCCTCGCCAGCTCTCAAGACCGGCGGCTTGAAACGCCAGCCCAGGCGGTCTCAGGCGGGGCCCTGGCCTGACACCAGCATGCCGCGCTGCTCGATGAACGCCACCACCTCGGCCAGGCCGTCCCGGGTGCGCAGGTTGGTCATCACAAAGGGTTTGACGCCGTCGCCGTCACGGCTGGCGCGCATGCGCCGGGTGTCGGCTGCCATCACCGACAGGTCGGCGCCCACGTACGGCGCCAGGTCAGTCTTGTTGATGATGAACAGGTCACTCTTGGTGATGCCGGGGCCGCCTTTGCGCGGGATCTTCTCGCCGGCGGCGACGTCGATGACGTAGATCGTCAGATCGCTCAGTTCGGGGCTGAAGGTGGCGGCCAGGTTGTCGCCGCCACTTTCGATGAAGACGATGTCGGCGTTGGGAAACTCGCCCAGCATGCGGTCGATCGCCTCCAGATTGATCGACGCGTCCTCGCGGATCGCGGTGTGTGGGCAGCCGCCGGTCTCCACGCCCATGATGCGCTCGGCTGGCAAGGCGCCGCTGACGGTGAGGATGCGCTGGTCTTCCTTGGTGTAGATGTCGTTGGTGATGGCGACCAGGTCGTAGCGGTCGCGCATCGCCTTGCACAGCATCTCCAGCAGGGTTGTCTTGCCGGAGCCGACCGGACCGCCGATGCCCACGCGCAGCGGCGGCAGTTTGCGGGTACGGCGGGGTATGTGGTGCAAAGCTGTGCTCATGATCGGAACAGTCTGGAGTATTGGGTTTCGTGTTGAGCGGACAGTATCGCCATCATCGGTGCGAAGGCCTGGCGGCTGTCGTCGTCGCGGGCCAGGGCGTCTGCGACGGCCGCTGGGATCTCTTGCACCAGCGCTGCCAGTATGCGTTGGCCGGCACTTTGGCCCAGTGGCACCGCCTTGACCGCGGCCTGCACCATGTTCTCGGCCCAGCCGAAGGCGAAGCTGCCCAGGCAGTCGGCCACCGGCGCTAGTGTGATCGATGCGGCCAGCGCAAACGCCACCGGGTAGGTCGGCGTACCGCATAGACGTGTCGAGGCGATCAAAGCGGTATCGCCAGCATGCTGGTTGCGCAGCCAGTCCATCATCGATCGCCCCATTTGCTCGGCCTGCAGGCGCATCTCGCTGCTTTCGCGGCTCTGCAGCACCCAGGCGTTGAGGGTTTGCACGCGGGCCAGATCGCCGGCGCGCCAGGCGCTGATGGCGCTGGCCACCAACGCCAGATCGGCGCGTGCCAAGACCAGCAGCAATTGCTCGCGCAGCCAGGTGCCAACCTCGTCGCTGTGCTGCAGCCCAAGCCGTTCGATGGCCGACTCCAGCGCCTCGGAATACGAGAAACCGCCGATCGGCAAAGCCGGCGATGCCAGCCACATCAGCTGCAGCAAGTCTGCCGAGATCGCGGACTTGGCGCGGCCGCAGGGCGTGATCACGCCGGGGTTGGAAGTCATCCGTGCGTGTGGGATTTGCCGTGATGCGGCTCACCCGCGTGCGAGTGGCCATGGGAGTGACCCTGCGCGAGGCCGCCGTCATCGGCATGGCCGTGCGCATGGTGTGCCGCATAGGCGCCGGCCTCGGGTTCAAAGGCCAGACAGTCCTCGCGCACGATCAGGTGCATCGCGCGCAGCAGGTCGGCCAGCACATGGTCGGGCTCGATCTTGAGGTGGTCGGGCTGCAGTTCGATCGGCACATGGCGATTGCCCAGGTGGTAGGCGGCGCGGCTCAGGTCAAACGCGCTGCCGTGCTGCGGGCAGTGGCTGATGTGCAGCACCGCTTGCTTCGCGGCGATCACGCGCAGCAGCGAGCCGTCTTCCAGTATCAGCACGTCGTCGCCCCGCACCACGCTGCCACGCGGCAGAAACACGCCGACGCTGCGGCCGCTGGAATCGGTGGCGTCGAAGCGGCTCTTCTGGCGCACATCCCAGTCCAGTTCAACGGTGGGCGCGCGCTTGATCAGTGCCGGCGCCAGGCCGCTGCCCTGGGGCAGGCGTTTTGAGCAATGCAGCATCTGCGCTTCAGTTCAGAACAAAAAGTAGCGCTGCGCCAGCGGCAATACCGTCGCCGCTTCGCAGGTCAATAACACGCCATCGGCGCGCACCTCGTAGGTCTGCGCATCCACCTCCATCACTGGTGTGTAGTGGTTGTGCACCATGTCGCGCTTGCGCACCGTGCGGGTGCCACGCACCGCGCTGAGTGTCTTGGTCAGGCCGTAGCGCGCGCCGATGCCTGCCGCCAGGCCGGCCTGCGAGACAAAGGTCAGTGAGGTCTTGGCGACGGCGCCGCCAAACGCCCCGAACATCGGCCGGTAGTGCACCGGTTGTGGCGTCGGGATGCTGGCATTCGGGTCGCCCATCGCGGCCAGCGCGATTGATCCGCCCTTGATCACCAGCGCCGGCTTGACGCCAAAAAACGCCGGTTTCCAGACCACCAGGTCAGCCCACTTGCCAACTTCGATCGAGCCAACTTCATGCGCGATGCCATGCGCCAGCGCCGGGTTGATGGTGTATTTGGCGACATAACGCTTGACGCGGTGGTTGTCGTGCTG
>JBBQJN010000370.1:0-2958 GCA_038325945.1 Burkholderiales bacterium
CGGTGCCGACGTGATCAAGGTCGAGTCACCCGAAGGCGACCTGATGCGCGCCAACGGCGTGTCGCGCCGCCGCGGCATGAGCTCGATCTTCCTGGCCATCAACCGCAACAAGCGCTCGCTGGCGATCAACTTGAAGCGCCCCGAGGCCGTGGCCGCGCTGCGCCGGCTGCTGCCCACGGTGGACGTGCTGGTGCACAACATGCGCACCGCCGCGATCGAGCGCTTGGGCCTCGGCCATGCCGCCTGCGCGGCGATCAACCCCAAGCTGATCTACTGCGTGGCCACCGGCTTTGGTGAGGACGGCCCCGATGCCGGCAAGCCGGCCTTCGACGACGTGATCCAGGCCGCCTGCGGCCTGGCCGGGCTGGGCGCGCTGGCCAGCGAGGGCGGCGGCCCACCGGCCTACATCCCGTCGCTGATCGCCGACAAGACCACCGGCCTGGTACTGGCCAACGCGGTGCTGGCCGCGCTGTTCGAGCGTAGCCGCAGCGGCGTCGGCCAGTTTGTCGAGGTGCCGATGTTCGAGACCATGGTTGCCTTCACGCTGGCCGAGCACCTGGGCGGGCGCAGCTTCGAGCCGCCGCAGGGCCCGGCTGGCTACGCCCGGCTGCTGGCCGGCGGCCGCAAACCCGCCCCCACGCGCGACGGCCATGTCGCGATGCTGCCCTACACCGCTGAGCATTGGCGCCGCTTCTTCGAGCGCGTGGGCCGGCCCGATCTGAGCGAGAAGTACAGCATCGACGACCGCCATGCCCGCAACGCCCAGGTGCGCGCGCTGTACGCCGACATGGCGGCGATCACCGCGACGCTGGCCACCGACGAGCTGCTGGCGCTGTGCCAGCAGCTCGACATCCCGGCCACCCGCATCCACGGCATCGACGAGCTGACCGAGCACCCGCACCTGCAGGCCGTCGGGCTGTTCCAGCCGCAACAGCACCCGACCGTGGGGCCCATCGTTGCGGTGCGGCCAACCACCTTGTTCGCCCGCACCCCTGCCGAGCTGGCATTGCCCGCACCCGAACTGGGCCAGCACAGCGCCGCAGTACTGGCCGAGGCCGGCCTGAGCGGAGCAGAAATTCAGACGCTGTTCGACCAGCAAATCATTTCAACGACGGAGACGACCCCATGAAAAACTTCCCTTCCCTGCTGCTGGCGGCCTCGCTGCTGGTGGCGCTGCCGGCGTTGGCGCAAACGCCGGCAGCCGCTGGCGTGGCGGCCTTCCCGAGCAAGCCGATCAAGATCCTGGTGCCCTTCAACGCCGGCAGCGGCGCTGACTCATCGTCGCGCTTCTACGGCGAGATGATGGCCAAGCAATTCGGCCAGCAGGTGCTGGTCGAGAACAAGCCCGGCGCCAGTGGCGTGATCGCGGTGCAGGCCACGCGCCAGGCGCCGGCCGACGGCTACACCATCCTGATGGGCAGCAACTCGCCTGTGGTGGTCAACGCCATCACCATCAAGAACCTGCCCTACGACCCGTTCAAGGATCTGCGCCCGCTTTACGGCATCGCGATCAGCCCGGTGGCGTTTGCCGTCAGGGCCGAATCGCCCTACAAGACCATCGCCGATCTGGTCGCGGCAGCGAAGAAGGAAAACCGGCCACTGCAACTGGGCAACTACTCGGCGGGCTACCAGCTGGTGGCAGCCTGGCTGGGCACGGCCAGCGGCCTGCCCGTGACGCACATCCCTTACAAGGGCGGCGCGCAGATGCTCACCGACGTGGTCGGAGGTCAGCTAGAAGCAGGCGTAATCGACTTCACCGGCACCACCGAGCTGATGAAAGGCGGCCGGCTGCGCGTGCTGGCGATCACCGCCGACAAGCGCGACCTCAGGTACCCCGACATCCCGACCATGAAGGAAAGTGGCTTCCCCGACTTCGAAACCTCGGTCTGGTCGGCCTTCTTCATGCGCGCCGAGACGCCAAACGATGTGGTCGAGAAGCTGGCCGCGGCGATGCACAAGGCCATGACCTCCGAGGCGGGGCGCGCCTACCAGGCCACCCTGCCCTCATCGGCGATGATGATGGGCCCCAAGGAACTGGGCGACTTCCAGTTGCGTGAGTACCAACGTTTCAAGAAGGTGGCCGACCTGGCCGGCATCAAACCCGAGTGACCCGCACCACCACCCCTGCTGCCCGGCCGGCCAGCAAATCGGCCGCCAAGTCGATGGCCAAAGCGGTCGCCGAGACGGTTGCCAAAACGGACGCACCAACGCGCAGCCCGAGTGCTGCAACGGTGCCGCGCGCCGAGCGGCGCAGCCATGCCGATCGGCGCGAGGAATCCGAGCGTCGGCTGCTGGAGGCGGCGTTGGAGATCGTCGCCCAGCGCGGCGTCGTGCGCATGACGCTGGCCGAGGTCGGCGAGGCCGCGGGCTACAGCCGCGGCTTGCCGGCGCACCGCTTCGGCAGCAAGGCCGGCCTGGTGCATGCGCTGGCCGGTTACATCGGCGAGCGCTTCGGCCAGCAACGCCAGCTAGGGCCCAAGCGCGCGCCGGGGCTCGAAGCCATCCTGGGCAACATTCACTTCTATTTCAGTCGCAAGGACAGCGCCTGGATCGCCACCCGGGCGCTGCTGGTGATGATGACCGAGGGCAGCATGGCGCCGGCGTCCGAACTGCGCCAGGATGTGGCCGACTACAACCGCCAAGCGCTGGCCTGGTTCGAGCAGCACATCCGCGCCGGCATCGCGCGCGGCGAGATCGCTGCCGATACCGATCCCGCCAACACAGCGGTGATTCTGCTCGGCGCGATGCGCGGCGTGATGCTGCAGTGGCTGGTTGACGACAGCATCCCACTCGCGGCGGTGCGCGATCGCTTGCTGCAGATCGTTGCCCAGATGCTGCGGCCGCGCGCCTGAGCACGGTTGAAACCGACGGGGCGCCGCCAGGGCGCCGCCGGGGCCTGGGCCTGGGCCAGGGCCAGGGCCAGGCGTCTAGGAGCCTGTCGGACTTGGGGAGCGTCGG
>JBBQJN010000371.1:0-2950 GCA_038325945.1 Burkholderiales bacterium
GCCGACAGCCGATGCGCCCAATGGCGCCATGCCACCGTGATCAACCGAGTTCTGGAACAGCGTCGAGCCGCCGAAACCGGTCGGCACTGTCAACAGGGCGGCAAACGCACTGTTATAGCCGCCGGCGACACGCATGGCCGGGTTGCCGGTGGGGGCGGCCAGCCAACCGTCGGCGAAGTAAGTTGCACCTCCCGGCGGGTTGGCGGCCGAAGCTGCCGTTTCGAAGCTGCCATTGGCAAAGCCGTTGGCTTGCGCATGGCCGGCGGTGAGAGTCATCACCGCAGCGAAAATCGCGATTGTCTTGAAATTTGACATGTGTCTTCCTCTTTAAGTGGAGTTCGGGCAATCGGCCCAGAGCAACCGCATGCAAGCGGGCTGGCCTCAGGCGAGCTTTAGCAGCATCCTGCTCTTTGAAAGCGCTTTCAGTTGCGCTTGCCGAGTGTGAATGGGAGCGCTTTCAACAGTTAGCGGGTTTTCCCCCGCCGCACCCCCCTTGTTCGGGGGGGGGGGCGATCAAACGATTGCGGGTTTTTTGCCGGGTGGCCTCCTGAGGGCTGCGGTGTCCCCACCTTGCGAGCTTTCAATCTACTACGGGTAAACCGCCGGATTGAACATTGAAAGCGCTTTCATTAGGATGACTGCAGCGGCCTCGATTGGCCGGGAGAATCAATTCATGAATCGCATCGTCCGCTGCGGCCTGGCCGCACTCTTCGGTTTCTCGGTGGTGGCGGCCAGCATGGCGCAGCCGGTCAAGCTCGGCGCCGGTACCTACTTCCTCAGCCCTAAGGGCAGCGACAAGGCACCGCCGGCGGCCAATGGCCGCACCGGGGTGATGAGCCAGCGCGCCGTGCCCACCAACCAGTGGTATTCGACGCTGCTGTTCAACCCCAAGCCCGAGGCGCTGTTCGTGCAGCCGATCACCGTCAAGACCACGCCCGCCGGGCTGGAGCTGGCCTTGCCGTCCAAGCAGGTGGTGCCCACGGTGCGCCGCGATGTCGAGATCCACTACCCGCACAAGGATCCGATCGTGATTTCGCCTGTGGCCTTCGACCCCGGGCCGGCGCTGCTGTCGCAGGCCAGCGATTGGGCGATCGACATCGAGATGGGCCGCGCCGCCGACAAGATGACGGTGACCGTGGCCCATGGCAGCCCCTATGCGCAGATCCGCTTGTCGCGCGGCGACGTGCGGCTGCGCCTGCCCGCCGCTGGCGAGCGGCTGGACGGCGCCGGCGATGCCCGGGTGCTGGCCTTGACGATCCAGGGCAAGACCTACGCCGCCTTCGGCCCGACCGGCGTGGTCTGGCAGGCCGTGTCACCGACCGAGTGGCTGGGCCGCATGCCGGCCAACAAGGGCTACCTGTCGGCCGCTGCGCTGCCTGATGCGCAGCCGGCGACGCTGGCGCTGTTCACACGCCATGCCTACGCCTTTTTGAAGAACACCCGCGTCGACTGGCGCTACGACGCCGCTGCCAGTGTGGTGACAACCAGTTTTACCGCCACCACCGAGCAGATGGAGGGCGCCGACCACGGCACGCTGCTGGGGCTCTATCCCCACCATTGGTTCAACAACGCCGCGGTGGCCGGCAAGCTGGGGCCGGCGTTCGACACCGTGCGCGGCCAGATCCGGCTGTTGCCGGGCTCGCAGTTCAGCACCAGCACACGCTATACCGGCTTCGTGCCGCACTGGCCCGGCGTCAAGAGCGGCCCGCGCACCGACGAGCTGGCTGACCTGTTCAAGGCCGATCTGCGCAAGCGCCGCGAATTGATTCCCGGCAGGGAAAACAAGGACAACTGGCGCACCAGTGCCTACTGGCAGGGCAAAGGCCTGACCCGGGCTACCCAACTGGCGGCCGTGGCCGAGCAACAGGGCGACATCGGCGCGCGCGACCAGTTGTTCGACCTGGTGCGCGAGCGCATCGAGTGGTGGTTCTCCGGCGCAGGCAGCAAATCGTACTTTCACTACGACAAAGGGCTGGGCACGGTGGTGACCTACCCCGACGAGTTCTTCGCCGTCGAGCAGATGAATGACCATCACTTCCACTATGGCTACTGGATTCGCGCTGCCGCCGAGGTGGCGTTGCGCGACCCGGCCTGGGCGGCCAAAGACAAGTGGGGCGGCATGGTTGACCTGCTGGTGGCCGACATCGCCACCGCCGAGCGCGGTCGCGCCGACTTCCCGTTCCTGCGCAACTTCGATCCGTATGAAGGCCATTCCTGGGCGTCTGGCGTGGGCATGGGTGCGACCGGTAACAACCAGGAGTCGTCGTCCGAGGCGATCAACGCCTGGGCAGGGTTGATCCTGTGGGCCGAGGTGACGGGCAACGCCAAGCTGCGTGACATCGGCGTGTACCTCTATGCCAGCGAGGTTGACGCCATCAACCACTACTGGTTCGACATCCACAAGTTGGTATTGGCGCCCGAGTACAAGCATGTCGAAGTCAGCATGTTGTTCGGCGGCAGTTACGCCCATAACACCTGGTGGACCGACGAGCCGCGGCAGATCCACGGCATCAACCTGCTGCCGATCGCGCCGTTCTCCACCTACCTGGGCATCGACCCGGCCTTTGTGCAGCGCAACATGGACTCGCTCAAGGTCAATACCCAGACCTACAAGGCGCGCGGCCAGTTTCCGCCCAACCCGCCGCCCGACGACATCTGGCAGGACATCTTCGGCAAATACCTGGCGCTGGCCGATCCGGCCGCAGCCCTGGCGCAATGGGACCGCCACGGCTCGGTTGAAGTGGGCGACACCCGCACCCATACCCTGCACTGGATGCTGAGCCTGCAAGCCATGGGCCGGCCTGATTTCAGCGTGCATGCCGACACCGTCTTGTACGCCGTCTTCAAGCGCGCCGACGGCCGCAAGACCTACCTGGCCTACAACGCAGGCAAGTCGCCGCTCAGCGTTCGCTTCAGCGACGGCAAGACGCTGTCGATCCCGCCGGGCAGC
>JBBQJN010000372.1:0-2929 GCA_038325945.1 Burkholderiales bacterium
GCATCACGCCCTTGATCAGCAACTGTGCCGCTGGCTGCTGCTCAGCCTGGACCGGCTGCAGGGCAACGAACTGGAGATGACGCACGACCTGATCGCCAACATGCTGGGCGTGCGGCGCGAAGGTGTCACCGAAGCCGCAGGCCACCTGCAGGCCGATGGGCTGATCAGCTACCAGCGCGGCCACATCACGGTGCTTGACCGGCCGAGGCTCGAGGCGCGTGTCTGCGAATGTTATGCCGTGGTCAAGCACGAATACGACCGGCTGCTGCCGCCGGGTCCGGCCACCTGATCGCTACTTGCCGGTGATGGCGTCGGACCAGGTCTCGGCTGGCTTCGGGCTCTGGTGCATGGGCAGCCGCTGCGAGCGTGTGGCCATCAGCGCGGGTGTGCCTCGACGCTGAGGGTAGATCGCCGAGATGCCGAGATGCCGAGATGCCGAGATGCCAGTAGGCTGGCGCCGCAACTCAAACGGTGCCGCTGCATCGAAAGGCCGTAGCCAGTGCAAAGCGATTGGCTCGCACCAAGCTGTTTTGAAGGCCGCTCAGCCTGCTTCCCGATAGGCGCGTAAGACCGCGCGTTTGACAGCGCGTTTGACGTAGCGTTGCGGCCTCACCCGCCTGAGGCCTTGCCGTCATCAGATCGCACGCCGGCAGAGCGCGCCGCGCTGCCCGGTGCGCCAATGTCGGCGTCACGCCGGTATCAAGACTAGCGTTTGATGTCCTTGGCCAAGTTTTTCGCGTCGCCCACGATCTTCTGGGTCTTGCCTTGCACCTCGCGAGTGTGCCCTTTGACTTGTTGTTCAGTGTTGCCTGTCACTTTGCCAACCTGCGCCTGCACCTTGCCTGCCACTTCTTTGACGGCACCTTTGATTTGGTCTTTGTTCATAGCGTTCCTCGATTGTTGATAGGAAGTATCTGGTGATACTCACCTTGCTGGCTTCGGTATCGCACTTGATCGCGGCCGGCGCGATGCCCGAGTGCATGGCCAGCGCTTGAAGCGCCCGTATGGCGAGTGACGAGGCCTATGTGCGGCGTCGAACAGACGCCACCGCATCGGAGCTTCAAGATCCGCCTGCTTACCCACCCAATGCCGCTTCATTGCGGCCCAACCAGGAAACACCATGAGCAAAGACTACGTCACCCGAGACACCTACGGCATGTACGCCAATGGCGACGATGGCCCCGGCCCAGAGCTGATGGGCGCTGACACCTTGATGGGCAACGACGTCTATAACAAGGACGGTGAGGATCTGGGCGACATCAAGGAATTCATGATCGACATGAGCTCGGGCCGGATCGGTTACGCCGTGCTGTCCTTCGGCGGCCTGCTGGGCATGGGCGACAAGCTGTTTGCGGTGCCGTGGCAGGCCTTGACGCTCGACACCGCCAACAAGCGCTTCACACTGGACGTACCGAAGGCCAGGCTGAAAGACGCGCCCGGGTTCGACAAGAACAACTGGCCGGCGATGGCCGATAAGGCCTGGGCCAGCGGTGTGCACCGCTTCTACGGCACGCCCTACGACGTCGGCTGACAGCCGGCCCGTTGCAAGAGAACGAAACTCGCGGCCAGGCAGCCCAGCGAGCCGGGCGGGGCCGGGCACATGTACGACGGCGAAAAATTCAACGCCATCACACACCTTGTCGCGGCCGTTCTAGCGCTTTCTGGGGCCATCGTGCTGATCGTGCTGGCGGCCATCGACGGCGACGCGTGGAAGGTCGTGAGCGTCTCGATCCATGGCCTCACGCTGGTGCTGCTGTAGACGAGCTCGACGCTCTACCACAGCTAACGCGGGCGCGCGAAGAGCGTGCGGCGCAAACTTGACCACCCGAGCATCCAGCTGCTCATTGCCGGCAGCTGCACCCCGTTCTGCCTGGTAAAGCTGCGCGGACCCTGGGGTTGGTCGCTGTTAGGCGCGGTTTGGGGCCTGGCCGCGATCGGCGCATTGCAGGAGCTATCAAGACCCGCATCTTGAGTGACTACAACGCGGACAAGGCGGGCTGCGCCAGCCTGGCGGGCAACGCCAACGACCTCTGCATCAAAGAAGCCAAGGGCGAGGAAAAGGTTGCCTACGCCGAACTCGAGTACCAGAGCACGGGCCGCCCTGCCGACCAGAACAAGGTGCTGGTGGCGAAGGCCGAGTCTGTCTACGCGGTCGCCAAGGAGCGCTGCGACGACGGTGCTGGCAACGCGAAGGATGTCTGCCGGAAAGAGGCCAAGGCGGTGGAGACCCAGGCGCTGGCCGAAGCGAAGTTGGGGCGCAAGATCGGCGTCGCCCGCAAGTAAGCGGCTGTGGACAAGCGCGATGCCAACTACCAGTTGGCGATCGAGAAGTGCGATGCTTAGGCGGGTGATGTCAAGTCGGCCTGCGTGGCCTTGGCCAAGGCGCAGTTCGGTAAGAACTGATTCAGCGCCTATTGCGCTTGGCCGATAGCCGATAGCCGATAGCCGAAAGAAGAGGGCCTCGCGGTAGCGGGCCGGCGCTTGGGGACGGGCCCGCGCCGGGGAGAGTTGCCATCGCAAGACCAACTACCGCACACCGCCTGCCGCTCGCAGCAGCGCCCGGCCCGTTTAATCGCAGCGTGAAAACAACCCGGCCATGGTGCAGGCGCTGAGCCAGTCCGGCACCCCCAGCGCCGGCAGGATGACTGCGATGGTTTCGGGCCTGTCGATTTTCCCTGGTGCGCCCATCGTCGGGGCGGTGACGTCCGCTTCACACTGCCGACGCGACCGGCCAACGGTCAAGCGCCGTGTGCTGCGAAGCGCTCGGCACGCGCCGCCAGCAGCACGCACTGCGGGTCAGTCAGCATCGCCAGTGCTGGCCTGGCGCCCACCAGCCAGGTGTTGGGTGTCACAAACCAGAGTGCCAGTTCGATGCCGTCGAACACCGCCCTGAGTTCGGACAACAAGGCGGGCGTAGCCGGCCGCTGGG
>JBBQJN010000373.1:0-2905 GCA_038325945.1 Burkholderiales bacterium
GTTTGCCGGCACTGCGGCGGTGGTGCAGGCGCCCACCCTGAGCCGCGAAGACGTGGTCGCATCGATCGACCGCTTCCAGATGCAGCGCGCCACCGCCATCGGCTCGGGCCTGATCCTGTCGCTGGCCACGCTGTTCCCCGACGAAGGCATCGACCTCAGCCAGATCACCGGGGCGCGGGCAATGCCTGCCGCGCCGGGCGAGAAGAAAGAGAAAAAGCCGTTTGTGCCGGTGGAGCCCGGAAGTTACAGCTCGGCGGCGGTGATTCTGCTCACCGACGGCCAGCGCACCACCGGCCCCGATCCGCTGGAGGCAGCCAAGATGGCGGCCGAGCGCGGCGTCAAGGTCTTCACTGTGGGCATCGGCACCAAGGCCGGCGAGACCATCGGCTTCGAAGGCTGGAGCATGCGCGTCAAGCTGGATGAGGAAACACTCAAGACCATCTCCAACGTGACTCGCGCTAACTACTTCTACGCCGGCACCGCCGAGGACCTGAAGCAGGTCTACGAAGGCCTGTCCAGCCGCATCGTGGTGGAGACCAAGGAGACCGAGATCAGCGCCCTGCTGGCGGTGGCCGGCGCGCTGCTGGTGCTGCTGGCCAGCGGCCTCAGCGTCTGGTGGTTCGGCCGCGTGATGTAGGCTGCGCGGCGGCCCGGCGCAACATCGCAACATCGCCACATCGCGCCGCCGCGCTAGCGCGCCCCGCAGGCGCTCAACAACCTGGAGAGACCTCAACGATGAGCACGATCGGATTTGTCGGCGCGTCCGGCCTGATGGGCCATGGCATGGCGCACAACTTGATCAAGAAGGGCCACAGCTTGCAGCTCACGGTGCACCGCAACAGTGATCGCGTGGCCGATTTGCTGGCAGCCGGCGCGCAGCGTGCCGTGCATGCAGCGGCGCTGGCCGCCAGCTGCGAGGTGGTGTTTCTCTGCGTCACCGGTTCACCCCAGGTCGAGTCGCTGATCCGCGGCCCGCAGGGCCTGCTGGCCGGTGCCAAGCCCGGCCTGCTGATCGTCGATTGCTCGACCAGCGAGCCCGACTCGACCAACGCCTTGCGCGCCGAATGCGCCGCCGCCGGCGTGGTGTTGGTCGATGCGCCGCTGGCGCGCACGCCGGTCGAGGCCGAGGCCGGCCGGCTCAACGTCATGGTCGGCGCCGATGGTGCGGTGTTCCAGCGCCTGGAGCCGCTGCTGCGCTGCTTTGCCGAGAACGTGTTCCATGTCGGCGGCCCTGGCGCCGGCCATGTCATCAAGCTGCTCAACAACTTCATCGGCCAGGCCATCTGCACCGCCACCGCCGAAGCCTTTGCCGTTGGCCAGCGCGCCGGCGTCGACCTGCGCCAGCTGGTGGCGCTGATCAGCCAGGGCGCCGTCAACTCGGGCCTGTTCCAGGCCATGGCGCGCACGCTCGACGGTGATCTGGCGGGGCTGAAGTTTGAGCTCGACAACGCCCGCAAGGACATCCGCTACTACACCCATCTGGCCGAAAACCTGGCCGTGCCCTCAGTGGTGGGCGAGGCGGTGCACCAGTCGCTGACACTGGCCAGCGCGCTGGGCTATGGCAAGGCCTATGTGCCCTCGCTGGTGCAGGCGCAAGAGAAGCTGACGGGCGCGGTGATCGTGCCGCGCTGAGTACCGAGGCGGCGCCGGAACCCGAGCCGCCGCACCGGCATACACATCCACCCAAAGACCCAGCCACCACAGGACAGCTGCATGATCGAACAACACCTGGACATCCCCACCGCCGACGGCGCCATGAACAGCTTCCTGGTGCATCCCGATGAAGGCGGGCCGTTTCCGGTGGTGCTGTTCTACATGGACGCGCCCGGCAAGCGCGAAGAACTGCACGACATGGCGCGGCGCCTCGCCGCCGTGGGCTACTGCGTGCTGCTGCCCAACCTCTATTACCGCCGCGAACGTGACTTCGCATTGAAAGAGCGCACCGAAGCCGCGCTGGCCCACATGTTCACGCTGATGGGCTCGCTTGACGCGAATACCACCCAGATCGACACCCAGGCCATGCTGGATTTCCTGGCCACCGTGCCGCAGGCCGATACGCAGCGCATCGGCGCCGTGGGCTATTGCATGAGCGGGCCGTTCGTGGTCTGGGCAGCGGCAGCATTGCCGGATCAGCTGCGCTGCATCGCGTCGATCCACGGCGCCAACATGGCCACCAAAGCGCCCGACTCGCCGCACCTGGTGGCGGCCCGGCTGCGCTGCGAAAGCTACTTCGCCTGCGCCGAGATCGACAAGTGGGCGCCACCCAAGGACATCGCCTTGCTGGAAAAGTCGCTGCAGGACGGTGGCGTGCCACACCGCATCGAGTGGTACCCGGCGGTGGAGCACGGCTTTGTCTTTCCGCAGCGCGTCGGCATCTACAACCAGCCGGCGGCCGAGCGGCACTGGGAACGTTTGTTCAACCTGTTCGAGCGCAGGTTGAAAACGGCCGCCTGAGCCGGCTGGCGTGCTGCAACCAATCGAGCCGGCGCCATTCGCGATAGGGCTGCGGCCAGCGCCCCTTCAGTCCGCCCTGCCCGGCGCTCAGGCGAAGCTGTCGGCCATCAGCGCGTTGAACCATTGGTTCATCTGCTCGAAGTTGTCGCTGCGCCAGCCCACCGAGGCGGCCGACGACGCCGCAACCGGCTTCATCGTCGCGCTGACGGCGTCGTACTGGAACGTCGCCGTCAACCACGAGGCCTGGCTGCGCGTGATGGTGGAGTAGCAGGCCGAGTTGGTCACCGGCGCCGGGTCGGGCTGACCGCCAGCGAAGATGCGCGACAGCGCATCGGCGCAGACCTTGGCCTCCTGGTTGGCGATGTGGCCGGCCTTGGGCTGGGTGGTGGCGCTGGCGTCGCCGATCACGTGCACCAACGGCGCCGCCGTGCTGGCGTAACTGAGCACGTTC
>JBBQJN010000374.1:0-2873 GCA_038325945.1 Burkholderiales bacterium
CAGACCGTTTCAGGCTGATCGTGGACGATTTGGCGTACAGTCACTCCAGTTCTTGCGCGCCTCCCCGGCGCGTCCCGACGGCGCCGTTTTGCCGTCCACGATCAGCCTGAAACAGGCGTCCACGATCGCTGAAATACGCATGCGTCGCACCACAGGCGATAGGCGATAGGCGATAGGCGATAGACGATAGGCGAGGCGCCAGGCTCGGACGGCGACGCTTGCGCACAAGAACTCGCGCTCTCGCGCTGGGCCGCAAAAGTCAGCCGTTAGGCCAGCGATGCCCAGAGAGGAGCGTCGCTGATGGTTCGGCAACGCCAGTTCGCGCCGGGTGAGCCATGCCGAATGAATTGGCCGCCGCTTGCGCGAGCGGCTGGGCGAGGCTTTGGCATCGTTGGCCGGCATGCAGCGCTGAGGTCAACGGCCGTGACCGCAGCGCCCGTCGGTGTGGCAGCGCAGCGTGGCACTGGACTGGCAAGCCCCTGGTGGCCGTCTGTGACTGATCGCGAAGCCGGCGCTGGTTGGCGCGACCGTACAGACCGATGGGACCGGCAAGGTCAATGATCCCTTCTCCCCGCCTGAACGCCCCTGCGCTGCGGTCCATCGATAGGCCACTGAGGTCATCTTGGCGCTCAGAAGGGCCACTGCAATCTGACCATTTTTTTACGGGAAGTGCCATGAACCGACTTGCCGCTCAGCCAGTCCGCCATCCCGCTATCGCTTTGGCGCCGATTCGGTCCCTGGCGCATCTTCCAGGGCACGAACCCGTGCCGCCGCTGCCGCCGCCGCCGCCGCCGCCGCCGCCGCCGCCGCTTCCACCCATCGGCAGGCATGCCTTCCGCCGCTGGCCATGCCGCCCCTGATTCCGCCCGAGATCCGCGAGCCGGATCAGCCAGGCGAGCCCCTGCCCATCAGCGCCAACCCCGCCTTCAACCCGCAACGCGCCATGGACGCCCTGGAGCCTGCCTGTCCGCAGCCTCGTACCCCTCCAACCTTGCCCCGACGTCCGGAACCGGCGCCCCCGCCAAGTCCGGCGGCAACGGTGCCGCCGTGCACCAGCCGCCGCTGATCGATCACATGGCACAGCGCGCGCACCACGTCATCGACCGGCTGGCAGAAACCGCAGCGCCGCACGTCGAGCACATGGAGGTTGCCTTGGCTGGCGCCACCGGACACTTGAAGAACCAAGCCCGGCACGTGCGCGAAAAGGGTGATGAATGGGCCGACGGCCTGCGCGACACCGTGCGCCGCAACCCATTGTCGGCAGTGGCTGCCGCAATGGCCATCGGCGCACTGATCGCTCGCATCACGCGTTGAGTCGCCCGGGAGGAGACCTCCGCAGCCAGCCCTGGCCTTGATGATGTCACCGGCGCGAAGCCTGCTGCCTCCGAGGCCAGGCCGCCGTTGCCCGGATCATGCCGCTGCGCTGTGTGGTGGGTCGGACAGTTCCCACACCACGACGGCTCCTGCGCCGATGGCCCACCTGCGGCCATCGCCGCATCATGCGGCCACGACGCCGGCGACCCGGCACTCCGATGCCCGATGTGCTATGGCTTTGGCAAAGGACTCGAGGGCAAAGGCGATCTTTCAACCATTAACCGCGGGGCAAGCCCTTGCCGACCCGGCATCTCACAGGAGCACACCATGAACACCCATTCCATCCTCAATAAGCTCAGCGCCGCCGTTGTCGGCGCTTGCCTGATGGCACCGCTGGCCGGCATGGCCGCCGACCAGAAGAGCGACAAGGCGAGCATGAACGCGCCTGGCCAGGACAACATGGCCTACAGCGACCGCGCGCTTTCCAAGGCCTGGGGCAACGACAAGGCCGCGCTGCAGGCCATGCTCACCCCTGGTCAAGACAAGGCTGCGTACACCAAGCTGCTGACCGATGCCGGCTACACGATCACCTCGGTCAATGCCGACAAGGCCGACTATGTGGAGTACGAGGTCGTCAAGGGCAACCACAGCTACGAGGTGCAAATTGACGTCGCCGGTGGCAAGGCGACCAAGGTCGACGTGGCCACCAACATGTGGCGAACCGACACCACCAAGGCCGCGATGCGGGGCAGCAAGATGACCGCAGTAGCCAAGTACACGCCTGCGAATGACATGTACAGCGACCGCGCCCGGATGAAGACCTGGACCGGCGAGAAGGACATGCTGGAGAAGAGCCTGGCACCGGGCCAGCCCAAGGGCTACTACGCCGACGCCCTGAAGAAGGCCGGCTACCAGGTGACCTCGATCAACGCCAACAAGAAGGACTATGTCGAGTACGAGATCGTCAAGGCCGACAACAGCTACGAGGTGCAGATCGACTTTGACAATGCGGGCAAAGCCAGCAAGGTAGATGTGGCCACCAACATGTGGCAGACCGAAGCCACCGAACGTGCCATGGCAGCCTATAAGAAGTAGCGTTCAGCCCGTGCGCCTGGGTTTCGCAGCCCAGGTCGCTGAACAGCGCGCCGTGCGCTACCCGCCCAAGTCGCCCCTTCGGGCAGTTCGGCCAGCCCGGTCTTCCCGGCCAGCCAGCTGGCCAGGCCGATGCCGACGGGTTTGCCGAGCACCGGCCCGACCATGATGTTCAGCGGCACGGCGGTAGTCAGCGTGCTCAACACCGCAGCACTGATCCGCAACCCCGGCAATGAACAAACCAAACGCCGGCAGTGCCGTAGGTAACCCATGGCTGCATCGCATGCAAGGCCCATGCCCACAGCGAGTTGGCCCGGGCAAGCGCCAGGGCTCTTCGTCGTTTAGTGTGGAACGCGACAGTCTCATTTCAACGCGACCGGCGCGAAGGGGTGGGCGGGCAAATGCTTGAGCTTGGACATCCGCAGGTAAGCGATGGCGATGAAATTCGTCGCGGTACGAAAGCCACG
>JBBQJN010000375.1:0-2845 GCA_038325945.1 Burkholderiales bacterium
CATGGCAAAGCTCCAGGTTGGATGGTTGATGGACGCTGCGAACAGCATGTCCATCGTTCTCCAATCCGAGCGCCGAGGAAACCCCTCGTCTCGCGCGCGCGGCCGTCGAGGTCCACCTACCGCGCCAGCGGTTTAGTGCAACGACCCCTATGCACAGGATGCAACTGTGCGCAGATGCTTCAGCGCTGATGTTGCAGAGGCTGCATCGGCGCAGCATACGGCGGGATGTTCATTCGCTGAACTAGACATAGTTTCGGCGTCGGCGCTCACTGGTGATCCCACTTCTGGAGATCACCATGGACACTGCTCAGCACTCGCACCTTGCCGAAGTTGACTGGCTCGCCGCCAGTCCCATCGGGCCTCACGCTGTCGCTTTCAAGCACCACCTCACCCAGCGCAGGTACGCGGCGCACACCATTGCCAGCTACGTCGCCGAGGTGACGCACTTCGCGCGCTGGGCGTGCACCCGGCGGTTACCAGCGTCGCCCACCTTCGCTTTCTGGCTGCGCTGGGAGCGGTTCGGCCGAACGCGCTGTTCTTCGCTGGCGATCTGGGCCAGCGCATCTTTCAGCAGCCGTTCTTGTGGAAGTCGCTGGGCGTGGACATTCGTGGCCGGTCGCGCACGCTGCGGATCAACTACCGTACGTATCACCAGATCCGACAGCAGGCAGACCGCTTGCTCGGCCCGCAGACGACCGATGTGGATGGCATCAGCGAGACCCGCAGCGACACGGTGTCGGTGTTCAATGGGCCGCCACCCGTGGTTCGCGTGCTGGGCAACGAGGGCGACGAGACCAAGGCCGTCGCCACATGGCTGGCCGCGCAGTCGAAGGCCGGCGTCTTGCCGCAGGAGTTCGGTGTCTTCGTGCGGTCAGCGGTGCAAGTGGCCCGCGCCCAGGCTGCGGTCAAGACGGCGGGGTTGCTGTTCAAGGTGCTTGATGGGCACGTCGAGACCGCCACGGGGTACGTCTCGATCAGCACCATGCACTTGGCCAAGGGCCTGGAGTTTCGGGCTGTGGTGGTGATGGCCTGCGATGACGAAGTGGTCCCCTTGCAGGAGCACATCGAAACGGTCGGCGACGATGCCGACTTGCAGGAGGTGTACGACACCGAGCGACACCTGCTCTACGTCGCCTGCACCAGGGCTCGCGATCAACTACTGGTGACCGCTGTCGCGCCTGCTTCCGAGTACTTGGACGACTTCGCGGGCAGTGATCGGGGCCAGTCGGCGTAGAGGATCAGGACAGCGCCCGCAACACCCCCGCCGGATCGCGGTCGATCAAGTTCAGCAGCACCAGCGCCGGCCCTTGGGGCTTGCGGTCGCCACGTTCCCAGTGCCTCAGGGTCGCTACCGACACGCCAAAGCGCGCAGCGAATTGCGCCTGGGTGAATCCCAGGCGGCCACGCACGGCGGCCACGTCCACGGCCACGGGGCGCCACACCTTCACACCGGCCTGCGTGCCCTTGGCGTGGCCGATGGCCTCGGTCAGGCCCTGCTTGATGCTCTCAAATGCCTTGCCCATCACATCACCTTTCAAGCCAGATTTGCACCAGCACGTCCACCAGGCCGGCCAGCGCGTTGCGCTCGGCCTTGCTCAAGTTGGCGCGCTCGTTCTTGGCAAACATCGTCAACAGATACAGCGGCATCGCCTCGTTGTGAAAGTAGTAGATCACCCGCACGCCGCCACTTTTGCCCCGGCCGTCGCGCGCCCAGCGCAGCTTGCGTACACCGCCCGTGCCTTCGATCAGGTCGCCTGCGGCGGGGTGCGCCGCCAGGTGGTCCACGATGGCCCGGCGGTCAGCGTCCACCAGCAGCCTTGCGGCCAGGCGCAGGTACTCGGGCAGTTCGGCGACCGTCAGAAGCATCAGCCTGAAGTGTAATCCATTGGATTATTCACGCGACCCCTGCTGGAGCCGCCCATCGCCTAGGAGCCTGTCGGACTTGGGGCGTCGAAAAGCGAGAATCGGCCCTAGCGAGGACAGTTCTTGCCGGGTTTGCAGCCCCATAGCCCAGCTATGGGGCAAAAAGACGGTGAGAAATGGACCGCTGCGGTCGATTCGCAGCCGACGCTCCCCAAGTCCGACAGGCTCCCAGGGTGTGAGCGATACCAGGGCCTTCGCCGCGTGCTCGCGCAGCAGGTGCCCGTAGTGCTTCTCGATCATCAGCAGGCTCGTTCCAGACAACTGCGCCACGGTGAGGGTGTCGAGCTTGTGCAGGGCGAGATGTCAATGTCGCGCGGCTTCAATCGCTGAAGCTCAATCTTCCCGAGGGGCGTGTTGTTGACGTACTGCGCGAACCGCCTCTTCGCTCCATCGGCCGTCTTGCCCCTTTCGAGGCCGCGAAGATGATCAACGTAGGTCTCGCACGCCGTTCGCACGGTGACCTTTCCCCCAGTGCCCCGTTGCGCAGATGCTTGAACCAGTTCTCCGCCGCAGCCTTCTCATTCGCGCCTACCCGATTTGGTTGGTTGGCAGGCAAAAAACCCGACAGGTCCTTGACCCGCCGGGCTGTTTTGTTTGTGGCGTTTGTGGCGCTTGTGGCGCGCCAGGCTCAGTTGGCCGCGAAACAGTAATACAGGCCGCCGCCGCCGGTGGTCTTCAACTGGTCAAGGCTGCAACCCCGCGACTGGTGCGATGAATTCCAGGACTTGGCCGGCACGCTGTCATCAAGGCCGATCTTGTCGTGGTGGCCGACCATCGCGGCGCCGCCGCTGCTCATGGTCCAGTTGCCGCAGGTTGAATTGACATCGCCGGCGATGAAGACGCCGCTGGGCTGCGAGCCGGTCAGCACATCATGCAGGTTGGGCGTGTCGCCGCGGCCGTTGATCACCATGCCGGTCTCGGT
>JBBQJN010000376.1:0-2842 GCA_038325945.1 Burkholderiales bacterium
GATGGACTTCGGCGCCTCGCGTCGTGTCATCGGCGACATGACCCAGGCCTTGACCGTGATCCTCAAGCCGGGCTACGCACCGGTCGAGCAATATGCCGAGATTCCCGGCATGAAGCAGGGTCCGTGGACCGATGTCTATGCACTGGCTGCGGTGATGTATTACGCCATCCTGGGCAAAACGCCGCCAACCTCGGTAGGCCGTTTGCTCAATGACACCTACGTGCCGATGGTGCAGGCCGCAGCCGGCCGCTACAGCCCGGCCTTCCTGGCGGCGATCGACCATGCGCTGGTGGTCAAGCCCGAAGCGCGCACGCAGTCGATCGAGCAACTGCGCGCGGAACTGGGCCTGACCGGCCACAGCGCGCCGGTGTCTTCGGTGCCCTTGACGGCCATCTCGCCGCGTGCCGCAGCCACCGCCGCCACCGCCGGCGCCGCCGCGCCGCGCAAGAACACCGCGCTGCTGGCCGCTGCCGGCGTGGCGGCGCTGGCCGTGCTGGGTTTTGGCGGCTACCAGTTGCTGGCACCCTCACCCTCCCCTGCACCCCCGGTGGCGGCCGCCGCCGCTGCACCGGCTGCAGCCCCGGCAGCAGTGGTGCCAGCCACCGGCACACCGGTGGCCGCGCCTGTGACAGCCGACACCTCCGCGGCCGCTCTGCCCGCCGCTGGCCGCAGCGGCGCCTTTGACATTTCAGACGAGTTTGATCGCATCACCCTGGCCCAAACCCCCGGCTTCACGGTGCAGGCCCAGCCCAACAAGACGCAGCTGCGCATCGATCACGACGAGCTGCAGTTCAGCGTGCAGTCCGCGCGCGAGGGCTTTCTCTACGTGCAGGTCTATGGTTCCGACGGCGTGCTGATGCTGCTCTATCCCAATGCCACCTCCGGCAGCATCAAGCTGCGCCCTGGCCAGCCCGTGAAGCTGCCACAGCAGGGGCTGATATTCCAGACCACCGAACCCCCGGGGCCAACCCGGCTGCTGGTGATGGTGTCGGCGCTGGAGCGTGATTTCAGCAGCCTGCAGCCGCGCAAGGAAGGCATTTTCCGGCTGCTGCCCAGTGGTGAATACGCCAAGCGCATCGCCGCCGCGCTGCCGCCGTCCAAGGTGCCGGCGCAGGCCGGCAAGCCAGTTTGCCCGGCTGGCGGCGGCTGTGCCGACGAATACGGTGCTTACGTGATCCGCGTCGACGCCGTGCGCTGAGCGCGGCGGCGCGCAGTGCGGCGGACCAGTCCCGGCCTGGCGGCCCGGGACAATGCAGAACCGATCAAGGCTGCGGACCGATCTCGACGCGGCGGTTATCGGCAGCGTTGGGGTCGCTGCCCGACTTGGGCGCCTTCGACCCCATGCCCACGGCCAGCAGCATGGCCGAATCGGCGCCGTTCTTCACCAGATAGTCCTTCACCGCCTCAGCACGGCGCTGCGACAGCGGCAGATTCACCTCTTCGGAGCCGGTGGCATCGGCATGGCCTTCGACGCGCACCTGCTTGGTGAGGCCGCGCTTGCCGCGCAAGACCTCGGCAAACTTGTCGAGCTGCTTGCGCAGCAGATCGGGCAGCTCGGCCGAGCCGACCTTGAAGGTCGAGGTCTGCAGTGAAAACCGCACCGCCGGCTTGAATCCCATGCACTTGAAACCGGCCTGCTGCAGTTCCTTGCAGGCCTCCTCGGGGAACAAGCCTTCGTTGATGACACGCGTATCGGGTACCTGGCTGCCCAGGTCGACCAATTCGGACGCCGAAACCAGCCAGGGTGTGGCCAGCAGGCAAGACAGCAGCGCCGCCCTGCGCCAGGTCCGGCCCGGCTTGAAAACGGTCCGGCAACGGATGAGTAGGATGTCGTTCATGGTGAACTCCTGTTCTCTGGCTTAGGACACGAGACGGGCCGCGTGCCTGCCTGCAGGCCGTGCATCCGTCCCTGAAGTCATCATGATAGGCCCGTAGCCCGTTTCAGCACATCCCCAGGAGCCATCATGCGCCAGCAACTTGGCAAGCGCGGGCCTTCTCAGCGGCCCGCGCGGCGCGCAGCGTCGGTGATGGCGCTCAGCGTGCTGCGGCTGGTGATGACGTTGGCATCGAGCTTCAGGTGGATCAGCATCGGCGGGCCGTCGCCCATGGCCTCGCTGAATGCGGCGTCGAAATCCTGCGTGCAGTCGACCCGCGCGGCGCGCCAGCCATAGGCCCGCGCCAGCGCAACAAAGTCAGGGTTGTGCAGGTCGCTGCCGCTGACCCGGCCCGGGTAATCGCGTTCCTGGTGCATGCGGATGGTGCCGTAAGTGCCGTTGTCGACCACCAGGCTGACCAGCCGTCCGACGCCGCGGTTGGCGCCATAGGCCATCGCGGTGGCCAGCTCCTGGCCGTTCATCAGGAAATCGCCGTCCCCAGCGACGTTGACGACGCAGCGCTCGGGATGCAGCAAGGCAGCGCCCACCGCTGCGGGCAGGCCGTAGCCCATCGCACCCGAGGTCGGTGCCAGTTGGCTGCGGCCATGGTGCTGCAGGCCCGGGTAGCGCACAAAGCGGTGCAGCCAGCCGCTGAAGTTGCCGGCGCCATTGGTGTAGACGGTGTTGTCGGGTGCCAGCCGCTGCACCGACTTCATGACCTCGGCCATGTCCAGCGGCGCCACCGGTGTGGCCACCTGGTTGGCCTGGTAATCAACCTGGGCGGCGGCAGTCCAGTCGACCCAGGGCACGGTGCCAGGTGCGTCCAACGCGGCCAGCGCTGCGGCGGCGCAGGCCACGCTGGACTGCAGCAGCAGGTCGGCGGCGTAGACACGCCCAAGCTCCTCGGCCCCGGCATGGATGTGCACCAGTTTTTGCTGCGGCTTGGGTGGCGTCAGCAAGGTATAGCC
>JBBQJN010000377.1:0-2837 GCA_038325945.1 Burkholderiales bacterium
CATGATTCCCCTGAAGCTTGAGGTCAACGGCCGCGCCGTGGCCACCGAGGTGGCGCCCGCCACGCTGCTGATTGACCTGCTGCGCGGCCCGCTGGCGCTCACCGGCACCCACGCTGGCTGCGATACCGGCCAATGCGGCGCCTGCACCGTGCTGGTTGATGGCCGCTCGGTGAAGAGCTGCAGCCTGCTGGCGGTGCAGGCCCAGGGCTGCAGCGTCACCACGGTTGAAGGGCTTGCCCAGGGCGAGCAATTGCACCCGCTGCAACAGGCCTTCATGGACTGCCACGGCCTGCAGTGCGGCTTTTGCACCCCCGGCATGATGATGACCAGCGCCTGCCTGCTGGCGCAGAACCCACAGCCCAGCGATGCCGAGATCGCGCACGCGCTGGAAGGCAACCTGTGCCGCTGCACCGGTTACGTGAAGATCGTCGCCGCGGTCAGGCAGGCCGCGCAGCAGATGGCCGGAGACCCGGCGTGAACGCGCCGCTGGAAGCCGGCCGCTTTGGCAGCGGCAAGACGGTGCGCCGCATCGAAGACCCAGCGCTCGTTACCGGCCGTGGCCAGTTCACCGACGATGTGGCCCTGCCGGGCCAGCTGCACCTGGTCTTCTTGCGCAGCCCTTATGCCCATGCGCGCATCGGCAGCGTCGATGCGGCCGACGCGCGGGCGATGCCCGGCGTGGTGGCGATCTATACCGGCGCTGAATGGGTGGCCGCTGGCGTCAAGCCGATGGCCGGTGTGCCCTTCCCGCGGCCCGACGGCAAGCCGGGTGCCACCGCGCCGCGCCGTGCGCTGGCCCATGACCGCGTGCGCTTTGTTGGCGAGGCGGTGGCAGCGGTGGTGGCCGAGTCGATTGACCAGGCGCGCGCCGCAGCCGACGCGATCATGGTCGATTACGACGAGCTGCCGGCGGTGGTCAACGCCTTCGCAGCGATGCAGCCCGGCGCACCGGTGCTGTGCGACGAAGCGCCCGACAACATCTGCGCCGCGATGCGCCATGGCGATGCGGCCGCCACCGAGGCGGCGTTTGCCACGGCGGCGCACCGGGTGGCTGTGGATGTCGACAACCAGCGCCTGGCGCCCAGCCCGATCGAGCCGCGCTGCGTCTCGGCCCAGGTGCCGGCTGAAGGGCCAGATGCCGGCCGGCTGGTGGTGCGCTTGTCCAGCCAGATGCCCACCGGGGTGCGCGGCGGGCTGGTCGATGCCATCCCCGGCCTCACGGTGACAAACGTGCGGGTGCTGGTGGGCGATGTGGGCGGCGGCTTCGGCATGAAGACCGGCATCTACCCCGAGGACATCGCGGTCGGCTTTGCCGCCTGGCAGCTGAAGCGGCCGGTGAAATGGCGCGCCGACCGCATCGAGGAGTTTCTCGGCGCGGTGCATGGCCGCGACGTGGTCTCGCGCGCCGAGCTGGCGCTCGACGCCGATGGCAAGGCGCTGGCGCTGCGTGTGCGCGGCATTGCCAATGTGGGTGGCTATGGCACGGCCACCGGCGTGGCCATCCAGTGCCTGATCGGGCCCTGGGTGTCGACCAGCATCTACGACATACCATTGATCGACGAGCATTTCACCGCAGTGATGACCAACACCACGCCCACCGGCGCCTACCGTGGCGCCGGCCGGCCCGAGGCGATCTACCTGACCGAACGGCTGATGGACGCTGCGGCACGCAAGCTCAAGCTCGACCCGGCCGAGCTGCGCCGGCGCAACATGATCCGCCCCGAGCAGATGCCCTACAAGAATCCGATGGGCCAGGTCTATGACAGCGGCGCCTTCGAGCAGATCCTCGACCAGGGGCTGGCGCTGGCCGATTGGAACGGCTTTGCCGCCCGGCGCGCCGCCAGCGAGGCCCAGGGCAAAAAACGCGGCCGCGGTATCGCCACCTTTCTGGAGTGGACCGGCGGCAACGCGCTGGAAGAAAAGGTCACCGTCAACATCACCGCCGACGGCTTCATCGAGCTGGGCTCGGCCACCCAGGCCATGGGCCAGGGCATTGCCACCAGCTATGCCCAACTGGCAGTGGATGTGTTTGGCGTGGGCATTGACCGAATCCGCGTGCTGCAGGGCGACACCGACCGCGCCAACGGCTTTGGCAGCGCCGGTTCACGCTCGCTGTTTACCGGCGGCGCGGCGGTCAGCGTGGCCAGCAAGCGCACGGTGGACGAGGCCAAGAACCTGGCGGCCGAGGCGCTGGAGGCGCCGGCCGCCGACATCGAATACCACGAAGGCCGCTTCAACGTCGCCGGCACCGATCTGGGCATCGGCCTGTTTGAACTGGCAGCCGGCCAGACCGATCAACGCATCACGGTGAGCGACAGCGCCACCGCCGGCGGCCCCACCTGGCCCAATGGCTGCCATGTCTGCGAGGTGGAGCTTGACCCCGCCACCGGCGAAGTGGCAGTGGTGGCCTATACCTCAGTCAACGACATCGGCCGCGTCGTCAGCCCAACCATCGTTGAAGGCCAGATCGAAGGCGGCGCGGTGCAAGGCATCGGCCAGGCGCTGTGCGAACGTGTGGCCTACGACGCCGAGACCGGCCAGCTGCTCAGCGCCAGTTTCATGGACTATGCGCTGCCGCATGCCGACGGCTTTCTCGGCTTCAAGACGAAGTTCGACACCTCGATTCCCTGCAAGACCAATGCGCTGGGTGTCAAGGGTGTGGGCGAGCTGGGCACCATCGGCGCCACACCGGCGGTGATCAACGCGGTGATCGATGCACTGGACCACGCCGGCCTGGGCGCGGCGGCCGAGGCGATCCAGATGCCGGTGACGAGCGAGCGGGTGTGGCGGGCGCTGAACCTCAAGCAGTTCGACGAAACGCCGTTCAAGTTGTGAGG
>JBBQJN010000378.1:0-2834 GCA_038325945.1 Burkholderiales bacterium
AGCAGGGGGATGCATGCTCGGTCGCCTTGAACGTGACCGGCGGCACCAAGCCTATGGCGATGGCCGCCCAGCAGGCGTTTGCCATGGCCGACAAGCCCGTCTTCTACGTCCACCAGGGGCGCGACGAGTTGCTGTGGCTCACGCCCAGGCTCGCGCCGACACGCATGGCGAACCGGTTGACGCTGGAACCCTACTTGCATGCCCACGGGTGGCAGGTGATGGAAAGGCCCGCCTTGCTCAAGTCAAGCGACGCGATGCGCCGCCTGACCGATGAACTGGTACTGCAGGTAGGCAGCCTGGAACTTGCGTTGGGCAGGCTCAACTGGTATGCGCAGGAATGTCAGAAACTTGGGCGTCTGGAGATCGACCTGGGTGACCGCGACCACAAGAACCCTGGCTTCATGGCTTTGATCGACAAGTTTGCCGCCGCACGGGCTTGTGCCTTGCTCGGCGGCAAACTGCGGTTCCCGAACGAGGAGTCGCGCTTCTACTGCAACGGCGGTTGGTTGGAACACCATGTGGCGGGATTACTCGATGGCCTTCGCCTGCAAGGCAAGATCCAGGATCTGGCCGTCAATCTGAAGGTGCGCTCACTCAACAACAGGTTGAGCGGCAACGCCGGTAGCAACGAGCTGGACGTGGCCGTTCTGGCACACAACCGCTTGCACATCATCGAGTGCAAGACACGCATCTTCGGCGAGCGCGACAGCGCTGCGCCGGCAGTCTACAAACTCGACGCGCTCACGGTGCTGGGCGGGTTGAACACGCTAGGGATGCTGGTCAGCTACCGCTCGCTCATCGACGGCGACCGGCAGCGGGCACGCGACCTGCGCATCCGCACGGTGGTCGGCAGTGCCATCGCAAACCTTGGCCAGGAGCTTCAGCGCTGGATCACCAGCGACGGTGCTTGAGATTCGCAAGCCAGTCGCTGGGCAACGGCGGCACCATGACCTGACCCGGGCCGCCCAGACCCGCCCTACCCGATGGCGATGATCTGGTTCAGCACGCCGCACGCCTCGGCAAACAGTGCGTCGTCCAGCCGCCCCAGCGCGTGCCGCTTGGCAGCCCGCGCGCGCCAGTCGAAAGACTTCGGCTGATGGCACAGCAGGTAGCTGACCTTGCCCGATTTGGCCGGCCTGCCCGCCTTGCCACCCAGCGCTGGCCCGCATGCGATGGCGAACGGATTGCTGGCGTTGTAGGCCGCCGTCGTCATTGGCAGGCCAATCAGCAGGCCCGTGCGCGCGTTGAAGTCAGCCGGAGAAAGCACCAACATCGGATGAAGATCACGCATCTCAGCACCGGCCTGCGGGTTGCAGTCGATCCAGATCAGGTCTTGTCGCTCGGGCACCCAGACGCGCTTGCCCACGCCGGCCGCGCCATGCCGTGGCCGGGCAGGCGCTGGCTTCGCGGTGCCAGTCACCCGACTTCGCGGCCAACCGCTGTGGTGGCCATCACCTCGCCGCCATGCACGGCGGGGTCGAACTGTGCCAACCGCTCAGCCAGTGACAGGGCCTTGTCGCCTTGCGGGGTGATGATCACCCGCCCGTCCTCGACCGTGATGCGCACGCGCTGATTGGCTGTCAACCGGGCGGCCCGCGCGATAACCGCCGGCAGGCGCACGCCAAGGTTGTTGCCCCAGAGTTTGATATCGAGAACAGCTTCGGTCATCGTGGGATCCTTTTGTTTCAACGCGTTTATACATCAGGCGGCACGCACGATCACCCTCTTGGCCGCCACCAACACCGCAAGCTTGCCGACCACAGCGCCGCCGCCACTGCGCGCCTACAGTGGCCACAAGGTCACCCACGCGACACCAACGCGACACCACCAGACACCCCAAACCCCATGCTGCGCCACCTCTTCATCATCGCCTACGACATCAGCAGCAACCGGCGCCGCCGGCGTGCGCTCAAGGCCGTCAAAGGCCATGCCATCGGCGGCCAGAAGTCGCTCTATGAATGCTGGATGACTGCGGGTGAGCTGCAGCAGGCGATGGCCGCGCTGCGCCAGCTGATCGATCCGGTAACCGACCGGGTGGTGCTGGTGCGGCTTGATCCGCGCGCCGCGGTGCACACGCTGGGCGTGGCGGTGGCGCCTGCCGACGGCGAATTCTTCTATCAGGGTTAGAGGCGCCATGAGCACCCTGTACGTTGACCGCAAAGGCATGTCGCTGCGCTGGCGCGACGGCGCGCTGGAGCTGCGTGCCGAAGGCGAACCCTTGCGTTGCGTACCAGGGGCCCTGTTGACCCGAGTGGTGCTGCGTGCCGACACCCAGCTCACCAGCAGCACCCTGGCGGCGCTGGCAGACGCCGGCATCGGCTTATTGGCGCTGGGCGGCCGTGGCGGGCAACGGGTGGCCCACCTGCTTGGCGCACCGGCCAAAGACACCCATGCCCGCATTGCGCAATGCCAGCGCGTCGCCGACGAGCCCTGGGCCACGGCCTGGGCTCGCCAGGTAGTGCGCGCCAAGTTGCACGCCCAGCTGCGGGTACTGCTGCACGCACAACGAGAACGCGCTGACCTGCGCAAGCCACTGACCGACACCCAAGCCACACTCCGCCGAGTGATCACGCGCCTTCCGCTGGCCGAAGACCGGGGCAGCGTGCGTGGCCTGGAAGGCGCTGGCGCGGCCGCCTACTTCAGGGGCTATCAAACTCTGTTTGCGCCGGCCCTGAACTTTGAAGCCCGGCGCCGCCGGCCGCCGCCTGACCCGGTGAACGCATGCCTATCCCTGGGCTACACCTTGCTGCAGGCCCAAGCCGAACAGGCCTGTTGGAGCGCAGGGCTGGATCCGATGGTCGGTTTCTTGCACACGCCGTTGCACGGCCGCGCTT
>JBBQJN010000379.1:0-2810 GCA_038325945.1 Burkholderiales bacterium
CCGGCCAGCAGCAAAGCCATGGCGGCCCAAACCCGGCCGTCCATGGTCTCGCGGTACAGCCGCCAGGCCAGCACCGCAGTGAACAAGGCTTCCAGCGTCAGCATCAACGAGGCACTGGTGCCGCTGGTGTTCTGCAGCCCCCAGACCAGCGCAACCGGGCCCACCACGGCGCCGAAGCCCGCCATCGCCAGCAGCCGGGGAAAGTCGCTGCGCCGCAAGCGGGCTTCGCGCTCGATGGGCTGGCGCGAAAGCAAGCCCACGGCAGCAGCCCCGGCATAAAGCAGCGCCGCCGTGCTGAACGCGCCTAGACCGACGCCGCACTGCTGCACCAGTGGCGTGCTGATGCCGAACAGGACTGCTGCGAGCAGCGCCAACATCCCGCCCCGGAAGGCGGGCAGAGTCTGGGGGAATACGGCCATTTACTTGATGGTGAATCGCACCGTGATCGCCTTGGCCGCTGGCGTGGTCAGCGCAGCGACGACCTTGGCACCCTTGGCCAGCTTGACGCCTTGGGCTTCTAGCTTGTCGCCCGCCACCACCAGCGCCGCTTCCGACTTCTCGGTGCCGTTCAGCACGGTCAGCTTGCCCTTCATGCCGGTGGGCGCCATCGGTTTGCCATGGTCGTCGATGTAGATCACGGCGTTGCCGTTCTGGGCGACCAACTCGAAGTTGAGGTCACTGGCAGTCGAAAGCACACCGCCGTGCCTGGCCTTGCCGGATTCGTGCGCGACCGCCATGTTGAATACCGCGCTGAACGACAGCGCCGACAGGCCCAGCACCACCACGGTCAATAGTTTCTTCATCATTACTTGTGTTCCTTCTTCAAGGGTGCGGCGCACTGGAACAGGCGGCGCCGCCGGGCCTGATTTAGACTCAATAGATCACTGAATCGCCAACTCATTCGCCACTCATTCGCCAACTCATTCGCTAATTCAATAGGCTTCCTGGGTGCCGGGGGTACCCTGCGGCGCATCGGGATCGGGCTGCACCAGCCGCTGCGTTGCCTTTTCGCCGAACAGCCAGTACAGCACCGGGGTCAGCAGCGTGTCGAGCAGCGTCGAACTGACCAAGCCGCCGAAGATCACCACCGCCACTGGGTGCAATATCTCCTTGCCCGGTGCGTCGGCGGACAGCAGCAGCGGCGTCAGCGCGAAGGCCGCTACCAGCGCCGTCATCAGCACGGGCGTCAGCCGCTCCAGCGAGCCGCGCACGATCATCGCCTGGCCGAAGGTCTCGCCCTCGAACTTGCACAGGTTGATGTAGTGGCTGATCTTCAGGATGCCGTTGCGCGTTGAAATGCCCGCCAGCGTGATGAAGCCCACCATCGAGGCCACCGACAGGCTCACGCCCGCGATCCACATCGCCAGCACCGAGCCGATCAGCGCCAATGGGATGTTGGCCATGATGATGCTGGCCAGCACCACCGACTGGTAACGCGAATACAGCACCAGGAAGATCATCGCCAGCGAGACGACCGACAGCCCGGCGATCAGGCGCGTGGCCTCTTCCTGGGCCTGGAACTGGCCCTCCAGACTGATGAAGTTGCCGCTGGGCAGGGGTGTGCTGTCGATGATGCTGCGGATGTCCTTGACGACCCGCGCCATGTCGCTGCCGTCGGTGTTGGCGTAGACGATGATGCGGCGGCGCCCGTTCTCGCGGCCGATCTGGTTGGGGCCGTCGGTCTCTTCCACGGTGGCGATGCTCGACACCGGAATGCGGCCGGCCGGCGTGTCGATCAACGTGCGCGCCAGGTCCTGAGGGCTGCGCTGGTTGTCGGGCAGGCGCAGCACCAGGTCGTATCGGCGCGGGCCATCGACGATTTCGGCGCTGTGCGCACCATCCGTCAGGGCCTGCAAGACGCGGATCGCCTCGCCCGGCGCCAGCCCCATCTGCGCGGCCTTGCGGTGGTCCAGCCGCACGGTGATCTGCGGGATCAGCACCTGTTTTTCGACGCTGAGGTCCACCAGCCCCGGCACCGTGGCCAGCTGGCCGCGCATCACTTCGGCCAGCCCGCGCAGGGTGTCGATGTCGTCGCCGAAGATCTTGACGGCGATCTGCGCACGCACGCCTGAGAGCAGGTGGTCCAGCCGGTGGCTGATGGGCTGGCCGATGGCGGTCTGCGCCGGCAGCGAAGACAGCCGGTCGCGGATGTCGGCCATGACGGTTTCGCGGTCCCGCTCGCTTCGTTTCAGATCCACATCGATTTCGGCCGAATGCACCCCTTCGGCATGTTCATCGAGTTCGGCCCGGCCGGTGCGCCGGCCCACCTGCGTGACCTCGGGCACCTGGCGGATCAGGGTCTCGGCCACCGCGCCGACGCGGTTGGCCTCGGCGAGCGACGTGCCCGGCTGCATCACCAGGCCCAGTACCAGCGAGCCTTCGTTGAAGGCCGGCAGGAAGGCACGCGGGAAGAAGGGCACCGTTGCCGCAGCACCCGCTACGGCCAGCGCCGCCAGCGCGATGAGCAGCCTGGCGCGGCCGAACGACCAGCCCAGCAGCAACGTGTCCTGGCGCTTGAGCCACCCGACCAGCGGGCTGTCGCCATGGTCCAGGCGCTTCATCGTCGGCAGCAGGTAGTAGCACATCACTGGTGTGACGGTCATCGAGACGAACATCGACGCCGCGATCGACACGATGTACGCAATGCCCAGCGGCGTGAACAGCCGCCCCTCGATGCCCGGCAAGGCGAACAGCGGCACGAAGACCAGCACGACGATGACGGTGGCGTAGACGATGCCCGAGCGCACCTCGACGCTGGCGCTGCGCACCACTTCCAGCACCGACCGCGGGTTGCCGGCAGCGCGGTTCTG
>JBBQJN010000380.1:0-2801 GCA_038325945.1 Burkholderiales bacterium
CCTGCAGGCTGATGTGCACGGTGCGGTCCACCGGCGTGCCGGTGGGCGCCAGGATGCCGACCACCGGGAAGGGCTTGTCGGCATGGTCGTTGGCAGCCATCGCGCCGTCGCCATGGCTCAGCACGATGCGCTGGCCGAGCTGGTAACCCAGCCGGCGCGCCACCTCGGTGCCCAGCACCACCTCGTAAAGGGTCTCGAAGCGCCGGCCCTGGGCCAGTACCAGCGGCTGTTTCTGGCCGTGGCGGAAGTGCTCGAAGTAGGCCGCAGTGGTGCCCAGCACGGCAAAGCCGCGGTGGCTGTCGCCCAGCGAGATCGGCACCATCCAGGCCACGGCGCGGTGGCGGGCCAGCGCCTCGGCGCAGCGGTAGCGGAGGTGGTGGGAGGCATAGCCGATGCGGACCACCGCGAACAGCAGCAGTTGCACCGGCCCGGTGCGCGCGCCGACGATCAGGTCAGTGCCGGACACCGCCTGCGAAAAATTGGCCCGCAGATCCTGGCGGATGCGCTCGATGCCCAGCAACAGCAGGGTCGACAAGGCGATCGACAGCACCACCAGGCTGAGCACGAAACGGCGGTTCCAGGCGCTGCGCGCGGCCAGGCTGAACAAGGCGGTCACTGGGTAACCCTCCGCGCACAACGCGCCGGGACTCGCGCTTGTGAATGGCCCGGCGCGGTCAATTGACGACCCTCCGCGCCTGGGCGCTGCGAGGTGCGCGCTCGGGAGCGGCCCGTCGCGCTCACGCCGCCTCCCTGGGCGCGTGGTTGATCGCCGGCAGGTCGATCAACCGCTGGAAGCGCTCGGCGAGCCGGGTGTCATGGCTGACAAACAGCAGCGCGCTGCCGGCCTCGGCGCAGTGCTGCAGCAGCAGGTCCATGAAGGCTTCGCGCAGCGGCTCGTCCAGCGCCGAGGTCGGCTCGTCGGCGATCACCAGTTCGGGCCGGCCGATCAGCGCCCGCGCCGCCGCCACGCGCTGCTGCTGGCCCACCGACAGGCGCGCCGCCGGCTGCTGCCACAGCGCGCGCGCCAGGCCACTGCGCTCGAGCAGGCGCTCGGCCTCGCCATCAGCCGCACGCCCGGCGCGACGTGCCGAGAAGCGCAGCGGCAGGCGCACGTTGTCGATCACACTCAAATAAGGCAGCAGATTGAACTGCTGAAAGATGTAGCCCAGGTGGTCGGCACGGTGTCGGTCGCGCGCGCTGGCGCTCAGGCTGGCCCAGTCGCGGCCCAGCAACTGCACCGTGCCCGAACCGGCCAGCAGCACGCCGGCGGCCAGCGACAGCAGCGTGCTCTTGCCGCAGCCGCTGGGCCCGCGCAAGAAGACGCTGTCACCGGCCTGCAGCGTCAGCGGGTCGATCGCCAGCGTGTCGGCGCTGGCGCCGGGCCAGCGGTAGCGCAGGTCTTGCAGTTGCAGTGCGGGCGCAGTCTGGCTCACGGCGCTCTCCAGGCCAGCAGCCGGGCCGGCCGTCTCACCGTGGTCTGATGCGCGCCGCTGCCGGCCGCCACCTGGGCGCGCATGCGCTGCAGGCCGGGAAAGGCGTCAAACAGGCCGCCGACCGCCAGGCTTTGCAGGCCCGCGGTGCTCTTGCAGTCGAACTGGTAAGTGACAAGCACGTCGGCATGCAAACCAGCAGCTTTGGCGCTGCCCTTCGGCAGCAGGGCCGGCGCCTCAACATCGGCGTTGATCAGCCGGCAGCCGCGCTCGGCGTTGTTGCGCGGCGCACGCTCATGGCCCAGCAGGTTGTGTTGCGGCGTGTCGAGCCGCAGGCTCAGCCGGCCTGGCTCGATCACGATCTCCAGCATCGCCTCGCCGTGCACATGGGCCTGGCCGGATGCCGTTGCTGCCATGGCAGCCAGCCCCAGGCCCGTCAGCAGGCGCATCGGGAAAGGGCGGATCAAGCGCATGAACGCAGTTGAGAAGTCAGCACAGGGGGCATTGTGCTTGTCCGGCGCGGCCAGCTTCTGGCGATGCCCCTGCCGGCCCTGCAATTTCCGGCCGTTCCCTAGCAGCCTGTCGGGCTTGGGGAGCGTCGGCTGCGAATCGACCGCAGCGGTCCATTTCTCACCGTCTTTTTGCCCCATAGCTGGGCTATGGGGCTGCAAATCCGGCAAGAAAAGCCTCCTAGGCGTGAGCCGCAAGGCCCCGCTGAATCGCGCGAGCCGGCGGCGTAGCTGCCGCCGCCTGCCTCAAGCCAGCCGCCCGCTGGCAGCAACGCGCTACACGCGCAGCAGCGCCAGGCCCTTGAGGTACTCGCCCTCGGGAAACTCCAGCGTCGTCGGGTGGTCGCAGGCGCCTTCCAGCCGCTGCAGGATGGCGGCATTGACACCGGCATCGATGCCGGCGCCGGCGACGATCTTGTGGAACAGATCGGCGTTGATGCCGCCCGAGCAGCTGAAAGTCAACAACAGCCCGCCCGGCGCCAGCAGCTTGAGCGCCAGCCGGTTGATGTCTTTGTAGGCGCGCGCCGCGCGCTCGGCCGAGGCCGGGGTGGGCGCGAACTTGGGCGGGTCGAGCACGATGGCATCAAAACTTCGCCCGGCGGCCAGCATCTCGCGCAGCGTGGCATTGACATCGGCATCGAGAAAGCCGCAGCGGCTGTCGTCAAAGCCGTTGCGGCGGATGTTGTCGCGCGCCTGCGCCAGCGCCGGGCCTGAAGAATCAACGCTGATCACCTCGCTGGCGCCGCCGGCCAGCGCCGCCACGCTGAAACCACCGGTATAGCTGTAGCAGTTGAGCACCGATTGGCAGCCCAGCTGGCGCACCAGCGCGGCAAAGCGGCCGCGGTTGTCGCGCTGGTCGAGG
>JBBQJN010000381.1:0-2791 GCA_038325945.1 Burkholderiales bacterium
GAGCTGCAGCGCCGCCACTGGGCCGAGGGTGAGCTGGTGCAGATCAGCTCACGCCGCGGCAGCCTGGTGCTGCCGGTGGCCGCCAGCACCGAGGTGGCGCCGGCCCAGGCCTTCATCGCGATGCACTGGGGCTCGGAGTACCTGGCGGGCCTGGGCGTCAATGCGCTGACCAGCCCTGCGGTCTGCCCGCAATCGCAGCAGCCCGAGCTCAAGCATGCGGCAGTACGCCTCGAGCGCGCCGCCCTGCCCTGGCAGATCAGCGCAGCGGTGTGGCTGCCGGCCGACCAGCTGCTGGCGCGGCGTGAGACTTTGCGCGGCTTCTTTGACGAATTCAATTACGCGCACTGCGTGCCGTTTGGCCGCGAAACCGAAGGCCCTGGGCCTGGCCGCCTGGGTCTGCGATTCCGCGCCGCGCTGCCGGCCGCCGCCAGTGAGGCCCTGATGATGCGGCTGAGCGACGCGCTGGGTCTGGCCGGCCGACCGCTGCTGCACTATGCCGACCGCCGCAGTAGCCAGCAGCGCCTGATGGCGCTGGCCGCCGACGGTACGCTGGACGGCTTTCTGCTGGCCGGCAACATCGCCGCTGACGCTTGGGTGCTGCCGCTGCTGCAACAGGCCCAGCCAGCGGCCGCGCTCGGCCGCGCGCTGCTCACCGGCTGCGCCCAGCCGCCGCGCAGTCTGCCGCCGGCCAGTCGCCAGGTCTGCGCCTGCCATGATGTCAGCGAGACGCGCATCCAGGCCGCACTGGCCAAAGGCAGCGGCGATGCCGACGAGCGCCTGCGGCAACTGCAGCAGACCCTGCACTGCGGCACCGACTGCGGCTCCTGCCTGCCGGCGCTGCGCAACCTGGTGCAGCTGTACAGCCCGCAGCCCGTAGCCGGCTGAGCGGGCTGAGCCGGCTGAGCCGACTGGCGGCTCAGTGGGCCGACAGCGCGCGCAAGCGTTCAAGCTTGGCCGTGTAGCGCTGGCGCTGCGGTGGCGTTTCGCTGTGCTCGATCGCCGCTTGCAGGGCGGCACGTGCCGGGCCTTCGCGGCCCATCGCCAGCTGCCAGCGTGCACGCTGCAGGAACAGCTCGTGGCTGTCCCCGGTCACCGCCTGCTCGTCATCCAGATGCTGGCGGGCTGCCGCCAGATCGCCACGGTCGAGCGCCGCCTCGGCCAGCGCCAGGTGATGGAAGGGCGGGTGCGGCTGCAGCGCCAGCCGCCGCGCCGTCCAGCGGTCGGCATCCTGCACCCGGCCCAACGCCATCAGCGCTGGCGGCAGGTTGCCCAGGGCCGGCAGGTTGTCAGGGTCGATCGCCAGCACGCGCTCGAAGGCCGCCGCCGCCAGCGCTGGCTGGCCGGCGCGCTGGTAGACCACGCCCAGGCTGTTGATCGCCGGCCAGAAGCCCGCGTCCCGCTGCAAGGCTTCGCGCACCCAGGCATAGGCGGCGGCCAGGCCTTCGCCGCGCTGCAGCGCCTCGACCGCGCGGTTGTTCATGAACATCGCCAGCACCCGCTGCTCGCTGATCGGCTCGCTGCGCAGACCGCGCAACTGCGGCGGCGGCAGGAAGTCGATCTGCACGGCATCGCCAGCGCTCTCGTAGCGCAGCGATTCGGGGCGCCAGCGGGCATCACGCGGCGACAACACCAGGTTGACATGGCCCACCTGCAGCGTCAGGCCGCCGCTGCGGCTGTAGCTTTCGACCCGCGGGACATCTTGGTAGCGCACCTCGACGCCCAGTTCGTGCGCCATCGCCGCCGTCATCAGCACCAGCGACAGGCAGTTGCCCGAACGGGCGGCAAAGGCCTGCGCGGCGTTGCGAGTGACCGTGTTGTCGTAGTCGAGTTTCAACTCGCCGCGCGCGTACAGCGCGTCGGCCAGCGCCCGCGGCCGGCCCTTGTCGCGCACCGCGCCGGCCAGCCGCTCGCGCAGGAAGCGGCGCATCGGCTCGTCCAGTGCCAACACGCTGTCGGCCTCGGCCGGCCGCGGCGGATGGCCGAACACCGCGTCGTCGAGCAGCGGCGTGGCCGGCAGTGCCGGCGCCAGGCCAGCACAGGCCGACAAACCAGCGGCCAGCAGGCCGCACAGGCCGAGGCGAATCCATCGCAGGTATCGGGATGTCATGTGCATCTCCCGCAAGCTGGGGCCAAAGGCCCAGCTTACGCCCCGCTCGCGATGCGTGCCAGCGCGCTGCAGTGCGGCTCAGCGCCGCCGGCCGCGCGGCCCGCCGCTCTGGCCGGGCCGACCCCGCGCACCGTCACCGGGGCGGCCATGGCGCGCCTGCCACAGCGGCCGGCGCGCGCGCAACTGGCCGGCGATGCCGTCGTTCAAGCGCTCGCGCAGCGCCACCACCTCATCGACAAAACCGAAGATGTTGGTGAAGCGCTGGTCCAGCCACAGCCACAGCGTGCAGGCGCGCAGTGCCTGCTCCATGCGGTCGAGCCGGCTGTTTTCGTCCACGCCCTGCAGGAAATCGGGCTCGCCGGCCTGGCCGTCCCAGGCATGGCGCTCAGTCCAGCCCAGAAACTGCTGCATCAACTGATCGGTGCGGGTGTCCACCGGCGCCTGGGCGTAAAGAAAGCGCTCGCGCAGCGACAACGGCGCGGCGCGCTCGTCCAGATGGGCGGCAATCTCCATCATCTGCTGCAGCTCGGCCACCGCGAAGTGGGCGTTGTCCAGCGTCAGCTGCTCGACAAACACGCCCAGCACCTCGCGCAGCTTGCGTTTGCCCAGCTTGCCGGAGATGGTCTCGATGTGCCACCAGTTCGGCGCCACTGGCGCCTTGAAGTGGCGCGGCGCGCGCGGCTG
>JBBQJN010000382.1:0-2780 GCA_038325945.1 Burkholderiales bacterium
CTTCCAGCCCATCGCGCCCATCAACTCGTCCATCGAGGCGCGGGTGCCCGAGCCGGGGTTGCCGACGTTGAAGCGCTTGCCCTTCAAATCCTCGAACTTGGTGATGTTGGCTTCCTTGCGGGCCAGCACCGTCATCGGCTCGGGGTGCACCGAGAACACGGCGCGCAGGTCCTTGAACGCGCCGTCCTTCTCGAACTGCTTGAGGCCCTTGACGGCGTTGTATTGCACGTCGGACTGGGCAACGCCGAAGTCAAGCTCACCGGCGCGGATGGTGTTGACGTTGAACACCGAGCCGCCGGTGGACTCGACCGAGCAGCGGATGCCGTGGACCGCGCGGTCCTTGTTCATCAGGCGGCAGATCGCGCCGCCAGCGGCGTAGTAGACGCCGGTGACGCCGCCCGTGCCGATGGTGATGAACTTCTGCTGGGCGAATGCCGTGCCAGCGGGCAGGGCAAGCGCCAGGGCAGCGGCGGCGCCCAGGGCCAGACGCAAGGGGTTCAGGTTGGATCGCTTCATGTATTCAGCTCCTAAGGTTGTAGTTGGATAACTGGGGGAATGTAGGCGCTCCCGGGATGGAGACGCGTGCGGAGAAACGCGAGTTTCATGCTGCCCGAGCAGCAGCGGGCAGACTGGCCAACGCCGCGTCAATGGCTTGCTGCAGCCGATCCACGATGGCATCGAGATCGGCGTCGCTGACGATGAAGGGCGGCGCCAGCAGCACATGGTCGCCGTGCTGGCCGTCGATGGTGCCGCCCATCGGGTAAACCATAAGGCCACGCGCCATGGCCTCGCGCTTGATGCGGGCATGCAGTTGCAACGCTGGATCAAAAGTTTGCTTGCTGGCGCGATCAACCACCAGTTCAATACCGCGGAACAGGCCGCGGCCGCGCAGGTCACCAACGTGCGGGTGCTCGCCGAAGGCCTGTTGCAGCCGCTGGGCCAGGCCTTCGCCCTGGCACCGCACCGCCGCCAGCAGCTTGTCGCGTTTGATCACCTGTTGCACGGCCAGCGCGGCGGCGCAGGCCACCGGGTGGCCCAGGTAGGTGTGGCCATGCTGGAACATGCCGCTGCCGACGGCCAGTGCATCGACGATGTGCTTTTGCGCCAGCACGGCGCCGATCGGCTGGTAGCCGCCACCCAGGCCCTTGGCCACAGCCAGCAGGTCAGGCACCACGCCTTCTTGCTCACAGGCATGCAGGCTGCCGGTGCGGCCCATGCCGCACATCACCTCGTCGAGGATCAGCAGGATGCCATGGCGGCTGCACAGCTCGCGCACGCCCATGAGATAGCCCGGCACCGGCGTCACAGCCCCGGCGGTGGCGCCGACCACGGTCTCGGCGACAAAGGCGATAACGCTGCCCGCGCCGAGTTGATCAATCGCCAGTGCCAACTCATCGACCAGGCGCTGACCGTATTGCTCGGCGCTTTCGTCGGCGCGGCGGTCACGGTACTCGTAGCAGGGCGAGACATGGGTCACCGGGATCAGCAATGGCGCAAACTGGCGACGCCGCCATGCGTTGCCGCCAACCGCCAGCGCGCCCAGCGTATTGCCGTGGTAGCTCTGGCGGCGGGCAATGAAGTGCTGGCGCTCGGGCTGACCGATCTCGACAAAGTACTGGCGCGCCAGCTTCAGCGCGGCCTCAATGGCCTCGGAGCCGCCGGAGACAAAGTAGACATGGCTGGTGCCGACCGGTGCATCCTGCACCAGCACATCGGCCAGTTGCTCGGCTACCTCGGTGGTGAAGAAACTGGTGTGGGCATAGGCCACGCGGTCGATCTGCGCGTGCATCGCCGCCAGCACATCGGGGTGGCCATGGCCCAGGCAGGACACGGCGGCACCACCGCAGGCATCGATGTAGCTGCGGCCTTCACGGTCGGTGATCGTGATGCCTTGCGCGGCTACCGCTTCGGGCAGCTGCAGGTTGAGGCGACGGTGCAGGACATGAGTGGCATGGGTCATAGTGGGCGGCCGATCCGGGCAGGTTGGCGGCACAAGGGTTTGTGCCGTGCCGGTTTGTGCAGTGCCTGATCCGGCGGTTGAAAGCGAATCAAACAGTTCATGCTACGACCTCTGGCTTGAGAGGCTGGTCCGGCTGCGCTGATGAGCTCAAAAAACCCAGTGTCGCGGCGGCAGATTGGCGGCAGGTTGGCGGCGGTGATGGATGAAAATTTATATTGAAGAAAATATACATTCTTGTCAAGCTGATGACGCTTCACTCGCTGTGCGCGTCGCCTTTCAGGCCAGCGTGCTGGCGCAACTGGCTGGCTTGCGACTTGCCGCGATCAAATTCTGCGCGTCGGCGCTCGATCTCCGGGGCAGACAATCGAGCTGCATTGCCGTAATCGGCCTTCCAGCCAGCGTGGTCGTGCCAGCGTTGCGCTGATTGCAGCGTGCAGCGCGGCCCCGGCGCCTGGGCCAGCAACTGCAGCGCCAGTGTCAGCGTCTGCTGCTGCGAGCCAGCGTCGCCGGGCCTGCCGGCGGCGTTGCCCAAGGGGAAATCCGAGAACAGCAGCCGCGGCACGCCGACGTACTCGACGATGTCCTTGGCGCAGCCCATCACCACCGTGCTGATGCCGGCGGCCTCGAGCAGGCGCGCGCACAGGCTCAGCGTCTGATGGCAGACCGGGCAGTTGGCTACCAGCACCGCTGCGTCGGCGCCGTCGGCCAGGCAGCGGCGTAGCAGTTCAGGGCCGTCGACCGCCAGTGTGGCCTGTTGGTTGCGGTTGGTGGGCACACCGTGGAAGCGCGTGGTCAGCGCGCCGATGACGCCGGCTGCGGC
>JBBQJN010000383.1:0-2779 GCA_038325945.1 Burkholderiales bacterium
CAGCACCTTCCGCAGCATCGGCGTGATCTTCGACCGCCTGCAGGCCGGCCCCGTGCTGGGCTGGACCTCGGCAGTGGCGGCCTACGGCGCCTTCATCGCGCCGGTGGTGATCGGCGAGCAGATCAAGGCCGGCACGCCGCACTACGCGATGTACGGCTTCGCCGTCTTCTACGCGCTGTGCCTGGTCATCAACTGGTGGTTCTACCTGCGCAAGAACGCGTACGTACAGAACCCCTGATCGGGTATGTCGCACCTACCAAACCCGGCCTCTGACCATGGTTGCCACCCACCTGATCGCCGACTGGAATCCCGAGGATCTCGGGTTCTGGCAGCAACGCGGCTGCCGCGTGGCGCGGCGCAACCTGTGGTTGTCGATCCCGGCGCTGGCACTGGCCTTTGCGGTGTGGATGCTGTGGTCGGTGGTAGTGGTTTACCTGCCGGCAGCCGGCTTCCGCTACAGCAGCAACCAGCTGTTCTGGCTGGCCGCGCTGCCCGCGCTGTGCGGCGCCACGCTGCGCATCTTCTACGCCTTTGCGGCCACGGCCATCGGCGGCCGCGCCTGGACGGCGATCTCCACGGCCGCGCTGCTGCTGCCGGCGCTGGGCATCGGCTGGGCGGTGCAGCGGCCCGACACGCCCTACGAACTGATGGTGGCACTGGCGCTGCTGTGCGGCCTGGGTGGCGGCAACTTTGCCAGCTCGATGGCCCACATCAGCGACTTCTACCCGCGCGCGCAGAAGGGCTACGCGCTAGGCATGAACGCCGGCCTCGGCCAGCTGGGCGTGGCGCTGGTGCAGTTTGTGGTGCCGGTGGTCATCGTCAGCGGTGTCTTGGGCGGGTTTGGTGTATTTGGCAGCACACCGCAGATCAACGGGCAAGGCCAGCCACAGTGGCTGCAGAACGCCGGTTTTGTCTGGGTGCCCTTGATCATCGCCAGTGCCCTGGCCGCCTGGTTCGGCATGGACGACATTGCCGAAGCCCGGCCGGGCTTTGCCGATCAGGCCGTGATCTTTGCGCGCAAGCACAACTGGCTGATGTGCTGGCTGACCCTCGGCACCTTCGGCAGCTTCATTGGCTTTTCGGCGGGGCTGCCGCTGCTGGTGCAGAGCCAGTTTCCGGCCATGGCCACTTTGCACTGGGCCTGGCTGGGCCCGCTGCTGGGAAGCGTGATGCTGCCGCTGGGCGCTTCGCTGGCCGACCGCTACGGCGGCGCGCGCTTGATTTTCTGGTGTTTTGTGGCCATGGCTGCAGGCGTGCTGGCGGTGATGCAGTGCCTGCCCGGGCCGGGCAACGCAGGCCAGTTCAATGGCTTTCTGGCCAGCTTTGGCCTGCTGTTTGCGGCCGCCGGCCTGGGCTACGGCAGCAGCTTGCGCATGATCCCGTTGATCTTTCTCGCCGAACGCCAGCGTGCCGCCAAGCCGGAGCCCGAGGCGCAGGCCCAGGCGCTGCGCGACGGCAACAAGGAAGCCGCTGCGGTGCTGGGTTTTGCCAGTGCCTTGGGCGCCTACGGCGGCTTCGTCATTCCCAAGAGCTACGGCAGCGCCATCGCGCTGACCGGCAGCCCCACGGCAGCGCTGCAGGTGTTCTTTCTCTTCTATCTCAGCTGCATCGCGGTGACCTGGTGGCACTACAGCCGCCACAACGCGCCGATGCCCTGCTGAACCCGCTTTTTTCCCGAAGGACGACGAC
This sequence comes from Burkholderiales bacterium, assembly GCA_038325945.1. GTDB lineage: Bacteria > Pseudomonadota > Gammaproteobacteria > Burkholderiales > Burkholderiaceae_C > Pseudaquabacterium. Next base: position 1,690 of record JBBQJN010000383.1, read on the forward strand.
ATGAGCCACTTTCTCGACCGACTCACCCACTTCAGCCAGCCCAAGGAAAACTTCTCCGACGGCCACGGCGTCACCACCGGCGACGACCGCACCTGGGAAGACGCCTACCGCAACCGCTGGGCGCACGACAAGATCGTGCGCAGCACGCATGGCGTCAACTGCACCGGCAGCTGCAGCTGGAAGATCTACGTCAAGGGCGGCATCGTCACCTGGGAAACCCAGCAGACCGATTACCCGCGCACCCGCTGGGACATGCCCAACCACGAGCCGCGTGGCTGTGCCCGCGGTGCCAGCTACAGCTGGTATTTGTACAGCGCCAACCGCGTCAAGTACCCGATGGTGCGCGGCCGGTTGCTGCAGCGCTGGCGCGCCGCGCTGAAAGTGGCCAAGACGCCGGTGGACGCCTGGGCCAGCATCGTCGAGAACCCCGAAGCCCGCCGCGATTACCAGCAGGTGCGCGGCATGGGCGGCTTTGTGCGCAGCCACTGGGATGAAGTGAACCAGCTGATCGCCGCGGCCAACGTCTACACCATCAAGCAGCACGGCCCCGACCGCATCATCGGCTTCAGCCCGATCCCGGCGATGAGCATGGTCAGCTATGCCGCAGGCAGCCGCTACCTCAGCCTGATCGGCGGCGTCAGCATGAGCTTCTACGACTGGTACTGCGATCTGCCGCCAGCCAGCCCGCAGGTCTGGGGCGAGCAGACCGACGTGCCCGAATCGGCCGATTGGTACAACAGCAGCTACATCATCGCCTGGGGCAGCAACGTGCCGCAGACGCGCACGCCCGACGCCCACTTCTTCACCGAGGTGCGCTACAAGGGCGCCAAGACAGTGGCCGTGACGCCCGACTACTCCGAGGTCGCCAAACTCTCCGACCTCTGGCTGCACCCCAAGCAAGGCACCGACGCGGCCCTGGCCATGGCCATGGGCCATGTGGTGCTCAAGAACTTCTATTTCCCCGACGGCGGCAAACCACGCTCCAGTTATTTCGACGACTACGCGCGCCGCTACACCGACCTGCCGCTGCTCGTGATGTTGAAGGAGCACACGCTGGCCGACGGCACGAAAACCCTGGTGCCCGACCGCT
>JBBQJN010000384.1:0-2754 GCA_038325945.1 Burkholderiales bacterium
CCACCGGCGCGGTACTGCTGCTGAAGCTGCCGGTGGAAACCATCGGCACCCGCTTTGGGGGTATTCCGCAGGCCCTGCCGGCCTTCGCGCTGCCCGAGTTCAGCTGGGCCACCGCCAAGCTGCTGCTGATCCCCACCGTCACCATCGCGCTGCTGGGCGCGATTGAATCGCTGCTGTGCGCGCGGGTGGCCGACAACCTGGCACCGCAACTTGCCCGCCACGACCCCAACCAGGAGCTGATGGCCCAGGGCGTGGCCAACCTGGTGGTGCCGTTTTTTGGTGGCATACCGGCCACCGGTACGATCGCTCGCACGGTGACCAATGTGCGCGCCGGCGCCGCCTCGCCGGTGGCCGGCATCGTGCATGCGCTGACGCTGCTGGCCGTGGTGCTGGTAGCCGCGCCGCTGGCCGAGCATGTACCGCTGGCCGCGCTGGCCGGCATCCTGATGTTCGTGGCCTGGAACATGGGCGAGTGGCGCGAGTTCGCGCGGCTCAAGCGCTTCCTGCTGCCCTACCGCGCCACGCTGCTGGGCACCTTTGTGCTGACCGTGGTGTTTGATCTCACGGTGGCGGTTCAGGTAGGCCTGCTGATGGCTTGCGGCTTTTTCATCGTGCGCATGAGCGGGCTGTTCTCGGCCAAGCCCGTGCCCGCCCACAGCGCTGACGGTGAGCTGCCCCCCGGCGTGGCGGTGTTCGAGTTGTTCGGCTCGCTGTTCTTCGGCGCGGTGGGCAAGATCGAGGCCCTGCCCGGCCAACTGCCCGACGGCACCCGCTGCGTGGTGCTGGAGATGCACCGGCTGATCTCGGTCGATACCTCGGGCATCGACGCGCTGCAGCAGTTGCACCGCCTGCTGCACCGCCAGGGCATCGCGCTGGTGCTGGCCAATGTCAACGCGCAGCCGATGAGCCTGATCCGGCGCTCCGGTTTCGAGGACGAACTCGGCGCCGAGAACATCGTGCCCACCGTGGCCGCAGCGCTGCAAGAAGCCGGCAGCGCTGCGGCGGCTGACGCGGCTGACCAGCGCTGATCAGCGCCGGCCCCAGGCCGCCGGCTGCTTGGCCAACCGCGCCATGGCGTCGGCGCAGGGCGGCAGCAGCGCCTGGCGATGAGCGCTGAGCCAGCCCACGGCAAACCAGGCCCGTGGCTCGTTGGCAGCCAGCTCGCGGTAGAGCGCCAAAGCCACGCCGCAGTCGTTGAACTCACCCAGCACCTCCTGCGCCTGGCGCAGCCGCTTCAGCAGGCGGGCCAGGGCTTTGTCTGGCCACAGCGCGGCGCTGCTCTCAAGCGCATAGCGCAGCCGTTTGGCGCGGCGACGCAGGCGGTGGCGCTTTGCATCATCCAACTGCTCGAAGCGGGCCGCGTCGCGGCGCAGCTGGCGCAGCAGCTTGTCCAGCGACAGCCGCAAGACCGGCCTCAGGGCGCCGCCTGGCGCAGCGCCGTCCTCAGCCGGCGGCGCCTGCGCAGCGGCCAGCAGCGCCAGCCACAGCCGCTGCACGGCCGGCGTGGCGAGCAAGGCGCCCAGCGCTGCCCTGTCGGCGACCGCACTGTCGGCCGGGCCATCGGGCTCGCCGTTGGCGCGCGTCGGCCACTCGACCAGCGGCGCGCCAGCGGCCCGCAGTGCCGGCCACAGCGTGGCGGCCAGCACATCCTGGTCGCGTTGCCCGCCGGTCTGCCGGAACAGCGCGGCCAGCGCCGGTGCCAGCTCGGCGGCCGGTTCCTGCCCGCCAAACACCGCCAGCACGCTGCGCAGACCCCGCAGGCCCACGCGCAGCTGGTGCAGATGCTCGGGCTGGTCGGCCACCCGCTCGGTCAGGTCGGCATCGGCCAGCAGGCTGACTTGGCGCAGCAGCGGCCGCAGCGCGCTTCCCAGCATCGCAGCCAAGGCCTGGGCCGGGCTGTCATGCTTGCGCAGCGGCGGCGGCTTGGCCTTGGCCGGCGCGCTGGCCCAGCGGTCGGCAGCCAGCAGATGGCCACGCTCGCTCTTGCTGCGCATGTCCAGTATCAGCCCGAAGCGGTCGACCCAGCGCCCGGCCAGGTCCAGCAAGGCCTGCGGCGGGCCGCTCAGCAGCTCAAACTCCAGCTCGCAGACCGCCAACCGCTGCGCGCCGGCGCTGATCCAGCCTTGGTCCAGCGCCAGCTCGATGCGCGCGCCGCCGCTGCGCAGCACGCGCTGGGTGCGCTGGATGTCGGTGGCGTAGCGCGCGCCCAGTGTCGATGCGGCCGCGTCGCCCATGACCTGACGCAGCCGCTCACCGGCCTCGGTGCCATCGTGGCGAGCGATGTCGTGCGCCGGTGCCACAGGCCAATCGCCCAGCGCCACGTTGTGCTCAAGCCGCTGCATGTCGCTGGCGCCCTCGGCCTTCAGTGTCTGCACCCAGGTCGCGCCTTCACGTCGCAAGCGCAGCGCCACGCGGGCGCCGGCCAGCCGTTCATCGGCAGTGTCAAGGTAAACCGCTGCCAGCGGCACGGCGCGAGCCGTGCTCGTGGCCACGGCGCGGCGCACCGCAGCCAAGCGGCCAGCCGGGATGCGGAACTTGAGTTCAGTCTCGATCATCCTAGATTCCGCAGTTGGACACGCCCGAGTGGGCTGCGATGCGGTGCGCCAGCAAGGTGCGACGACGCTGCGGGCTCATGCCCGCGAGGAGGAGCAACGCCGCTGGCGTGCAGTAGCGCAGCTCAATCGGGTGTGTAGCGCTCTCACCCAAGTGGTGAACGTGGTCGTGAGTACAAAACTGAGCGTTCATGCGGTGTGG
>JBBQJN010000385.1:0-2719 GCA_038325945.1 Burkholderiales bacterium
CCAGGATCCGATCACCACCTGCGGCGCCAAGCTGGTGCCACTGACCGGCCCGGCCATCGACAAGCTGGTGGCCAGCGCGCCTTACTACGCCAAGGTCAACATCCCCGGCGGGCTGTACATCGGCAACCCGAACCCGACGCCGACCTACGGCGTGCTGGCCAGCTTCGTCGCCTCGTCCAAGGTGCCGGATGCCACGGTCTATGCGCTGGTGAAGGCCGTGTTCGACAACTTCGACGACTTCAAGAAGCTGCACCCGGCATTTGCCAACCTTGACCCCAAGGACATGGTGAAGAACGGCCTGTCGGCACCGCTGCACCCCGGCGCACTGAAGTACTACAAGGAAAAGGGCTGGCTGTAAGCTGCCCGGCATCCTCCGGGGTGCCCCGCATTGCGCAAGATACCGAACCGGGCTGCCATCAGCCCGGTTCGGCTATTCAACCTGGAAATTGAAGGTAGGCTGAAACCAGCTTGCGGCCATCGGGCCCAGCGCGGGTCAAGCGCAGCCTGATCAGATGCCCGGCGGCAAAAGGAGACACATGTCAGAAAAAGCCAAGAAGGCGGTCGGTGATGTCGACGTCAACCAGCTGGTGGCCGACAGCGACAGCGGCGGCCGCAGCCCCGGCCCGCTGGTCAGCAAGCTGATCTTGGGCGTCTGCCTGAGCTGGAGCATTTTTCAGCTCTGGATTGCCTCGCCGCTGCCGTTCACGCTGGGCATCGGTGTCTTCAACGACACCCAGTCGCGCGCCATCCACCTGGCCTTTGCGATCTTCCTGGCCTTTCTGGCCTACCCCGCGTTGGGCAGTTCGCCGCGCAACCGCGTGCCGATGCTGGATTGGGTTTTCGCGCTGGTTGGTGCGGCATGCGCCGCCTACTTGTTCGTCTTCTACCGCGAGCTGGCCACCCGCCCAGGCCAACCGACGACGCAGGATCTGGTGGTCGGCGTGATCGGCGCGGTACTGCTGCTCGAGGCCACCCGCCGTGCGCTGGGCCTGCCCATGGTCATCGTCGCGCTGGTCTTTCTGGTCTACACCTTCGGCGGGCCGTACATGCCCGACATGATCGCCCACAAGGGCGCGTCGCTGTCGCGCGTGGTCTCGCACCAATGGCTCACCACCGAGGGCGTGTTCGGCGTTGCGCTGGGCGTGTCGAGCGGCTTCATCTTCCTGTTTGTGCTGTTCGGCTCGCTGCTTGACCGCGCCGGCGCCGGCAACTACTTCATCAAGTCGGCGTTTGCACTGCTTGGCCATATGCGCGGCGGTCCGGCCAAAGCGGCCGTGGTCTCGTCGGCGGCCACCGGCATCATCTCGGGCTCATCGATCGCCAACGTGGTGACTACCGGCACCTTCACGATCCCGCTGATGAAGCGGGTGGGCTACCGCCCCGACCAGGCCGGCGCGGTTGAGGTATCCAGCTCGGTCAACGGCCAGCTGATGCCGCCGGTGATGGGCGCAGCGGCCTTTTTGATGGTCGAGTACGTGGGCATCCCGTACACCGAGGTCATCAAGCATGCCTTTCTGCCAGCGATCATTTCTTACATCGCGCTGTTCTACATCGTCCACCTGGAGGCGCTGAAAGCCAATCTGGTCGGCCTGCCGCGGCGCAGCAAGGCCACGGCCGGTCAGCGGCTGCTGTCGTTGGCGATGACGGTGGCTGGCTTCGTGGTGCTCGCCGGCGTCGTCTACTACGGCATCGGCTGGATCAAGGGCGCGCTCGGCGAGGCGGCGATCTACGTCATCGGCGTCGGCGTGCTGGCGGCCTACGTCGGCCTGCTGTGGATAGGTTCACGCCAGCCCGAGCTCGAACTCGACGACCCCAACGCGCCGGTGTTTGAGTTGCCCGAGACCGCGCCCACACTGAAATCCGGCCTGCATTACCTGCTGTCGGTGGTGGTGCTGATCTGGTGCCTGATGATCGAGCAGCTGTCACCGGCGCTGTCGGCCTTCTGGGCCACGCTGTTCATGATCTTCGTGATGGTGACGCAGCGGCCGATCATGGCGGCGCTGCGTGGCCGCGGCGGCTACGGCGCGGCCATCAAGCTCGGCCTGCACGACCTCGTCAAGGGTCTGGAAGCCGGCGCCCGCAACATGATCGGCATCGGCGTGGCCACGGCCGCGGCCGGCATCATCGTCGGCACCGTGTCGCTTACCGGCATCGGCCTGGTGATGACCGAGGTGGTCGAGTTGCTGTCGGGCGGCAACCTGATCGTCATGCTGATACTGGTGGCCGTGGTCAGCCTGATCCTGGGCATGGGCCTGCCCACCACCGCCAACTACATCGTGGTCTCCACGCTGATGGCGCCGGTGGTGGTCGAACTCGGCGCGCAGAGCGGGCTGATCGTGCCGCTGATCGCGGTGCACTTGTTCGTTTTCTACTTCGGCTTGATGGCCGACGTGACGCCACCGGTGGGTTTGGCCTCTTTCGCCGCCGCGGCGATCGCGCGGGCCGACCCGATCAAGACCGGCGTCACGGCCTTTTTCTACAGCATGCGCACGGCGATCCTGCCCTTCCTGTTCATCTTCAACACCCAGTTGCTGATGATCGGCATCGACTCGCCGATGCACTTGGTGCTGACCATCGTCAGCGCCACGGCGGCGATGCTGATCTTCGCCGCTGCGACGCAGGGCTATTTCGTGGTGCGCTCGCGTTGGTGGGAATCGGTGGCGCTGCTGCTGGTCACCTTCACGCTGTTCCGCCCCGGCTACTGGTGGGACATGGCCTA
>JBBQJN010000386.1:0-2715 GCA_038325945.1 Burkholderiales bacterium
GCCGACAACCTGCAGTGGACCTTGGCCTACGCCGTGGCAGCTGGGGTGGCGTGGTCGTCGGTGCGGCATGCGCCCGATGCCAGCGACCAGCGCGCGCGCCGCTGCTTCGCCATCGGGCTGACGCTGCTGCTGCTGGCGCAAATCACCTACATCATGCAAAAGGTGCTGTCCTACGTGCCCACACCGGCGCCATCCGACCTGCTGTTCGTCACCCCAGGCATGGCCTTTTTCGTGGGCTTTTTGGCGCTGATGCACCGGCCGGCCCAGCCCGCCGTGCTGCGCCGCGTGGGCCTGGATCTGCTGGGTGCCGCCGCCGCCGCCTTGGCGCTTTCGCTGGCCCTGTACCTGCCGCATGCGCCGGTGCATGCGGCCTGGGTGCTGCTGACCACTCTGGCCGTCCCGGTGGTGTTCATCAGTGCGGCGGTGACGACAGGCATCACCTTGCTGCATCAACGCCAGCGCCAGACGGCAGCGGGTGCGGCCATCACCGCGGGGCTGTTGATGATCGCGGCGGGCTGGATGGGCTGGAACATGGCCCTGCTCAAGGGCCCGGTTGCGAACGGCAGCGCCATGGGCGTGCTGTTCTCGCTGGCTGCGCTGCTGCTCGGCTGGGGCTCGGCGCGACTGCGCACCGAGATCAACGCCGACCCGGCCTACGACCGCTTGTGCGAAGGCGCGCTGCGCCTTCTGCCGCTCACCAGCATGGCCTTGGGCGGGCTGGCGCTGGCAGTGCTGGTGCTGACCGGGCATGCGGCGCAAGCGCCGCGCGGGCTGATGCTGGTCATGGGGCTGGTGATCCTGCTGCTGGCCGTGGTGCGCCAGACCCAGCAGTTGGGCGAGCGCGACCGTCTGCTGGAGGCCGAGCGCGCCGTCGCCGAAAGCCGTGCCTTGCTGCAGCACCAGGTCCATCACGACGCCCTGACCGGCCTGCCCAACCTGGTGCTGCTGCGCGACCGCGCCGAGCACGCCTTGGCCAACGCCCGGCGCTGGGGCGAGCGCGTGGCGCTGCTGTTCATTGACCTGGATCAGTTCAAGGAAGTCAACGACACCCTCGGCCACGCCGCTGGCGACGCGCTGCTGCGCCACTTGGCGGGGGAGCTGCAAGGCCTGCTGCGTGAAACCGATACCGTGGCCCGGCAAGGCGGCGACGAGTTCTGCATCGTGCTGCCTGGCGTGCAGCATCCGTCGGAGGTCACGGTGGTGGCTGAGAAGGTAATGGCCTTGTCGCGCCAAAGCCTGGCCCTTGACGGCCATGAGTTGCCGCTGCACATGTCGGTCGGCATCGCCCTCTTTCCCAGCGACGCGGCTGACTTCAGCAGCCTGATGCAGGCCGCCGACACCGCCATGTACCGCGCCAAAGCCGGCGGGCGCAACGCCTACCGCTTTTACAACGCCGCGATGAACGCCGAGGCCCTAGAACGCATGCGCTTGCGCACCGGCCTTTCACACGCCTTGCGCAGGAAAGAGTTCAGCTTGGTTTACCAGCCGCAGGTGGACCTGCGCAGCGGCGCTACGGTGGGCGTCGAGGCACTGCTGCGCTGGCACAGCGCCGAGCTGGGCGCGGTGTCGCCCGCACGCTTCATCCCGGTGGCCGAGGACAGTGGGCTGATCGTCGACATCGGCGGCTGGGTGTTGCAAGAGGCCTGCCGCCAAGCCATGGCCTGGCGCGCGCAGGGCATGCCGCCAATGCGCATGGCCGTCAACATCTCGGTGCTGCAGTTCCGGCGCGGCAACCTGGAGCAGCAAGTGCTGCAGGCGTTGCAAGTCTCGGGCCTGGAGCCGCAGTGGCTGGAGCTGGAGCTGACCGAATCCGTGCTGATGCAAGAACACGACAAGGTGCTGCTGACCCTGGACCGCTTGGCTGACCTGGGCGTGAGCATGGCGATCGACGACTTCGGCACCGGCTACAGCAGCCTGAGCTATCTGCAGCGCCTGCGCGTGCGCAAGCTCAAGATCGACCGCTCGTTCGTGAGCCAGGCAGCACTGTCACCCGGAGCGCTGGCCATCGTGCGTGCGGTAGTGCAAATGGCCGATGCGCTGGGCCTGCAAACTTTGGCCGAAGGCGTCGAGACCCCGGAAGAGCGCCAGTTGTTGATCGACTGCGGCTGCACCAGCGCCCAGGGCTACTTGTTTGCGCGGCCCTTGCCTGCTGAAGGGATGGCAGCACACCTGGGCGCCCGCTCAACTGAGGCGCGGGTGCCCGTTACCCAGTGAGGGCCTTGCCCAAGTTTGTCACTTGGCACTACGGCACCCAATGGAATCAACAAGTTAGGCCAGGATTGCGGCGCGTATGGCACTACTTCCGTGTGCGCATTCGGTAGACCCGTATGCCGATTTCGCAGGCGGAGGCTTCAGGCGGCGAGGACGGCTCGGAAGTTCTGCCTCAGTGGCTAGAGCCAGATGTCCTTGACGGGGATGATCTGCTCGTGGACGCGGGATTTCTTGCCCCGACCGACGGTCTTGCCGACGTGGATCCAGTTGGCGGCCCTGTATGAAGTGCCGCGGTGTCGATCGGTCTCGACGAAGGTTTCGAGCAGCACGGGCTTGAAGCCATAGCGCCGCTGCCAGTCGAGCGGCAGCTGTCGGTTGACGATGGACAGGATCTTCGAAGCCAGACCCTTGCACTGGATCCACGGCAGGATGAGGAACCTCGCGTTGTTCACCACCAGGTGCAGGTTCTTGAGCCGCTGCGCCGACTGCCAACCGATGAAGCTG
>JBBQJN010000387.1:0-2712 GCA_038325945.1 Burkholderiales bacterium
CAGTGGCCGTGGCCAGCCGCATGCAGGCCTGGTAGTGCAGCACCGAATGCACGATGTTGGCGTGGGTCAGCATCGCGCCCTTGGGGTGGCCGGTGGTGCCCGAGGTGTAGAGGATCACCGCCACTTCGTGCTCGGTCGGCGCGGTCGGCGCGGTGGCCGGCGCTGCGCCGGCCATCAGCGCCGCCATCGGCATGCAGCCCGGCGCCTCGCCGACGCTGAAACGATGGCGCAGCGCGGGCGCCTCGTCGGCATCGGGTGCGCGGTCGGCCAGTGCGGCGTCGATGATGATCGCCGCCGCGCCGCTTTGCCGGGCGATGTAGGCCAGGCCGGGCCGCTGCTCGCGCACGCCCACCGGCACCGCGATCGCGCCCAGGCGCTGCAGCGCCAGCAGCACCAGCACAAACTCGGGCCGGTTGTCGATGAACATCAGCACGCGGTCGCCGCGCGCCAGGCCCTGCGCCGCCAGGCCGTCGGCCAGCCGCGCGGCGGCGTTGGCGCAGTCGGCATAAGTCATGCGATGGCCTTCGCAAACCAGGGCCTCGGCCTGGGGTGTGCGCGCCAGCGCGGCGGCAAACATGGCCCACAGCCCGGCCGGCCGCGGCTGGAAGCAGCGCACCAGGCGGTCGCCAGGCTGTGCCTCTTGCCGCATCGTCGGCACCGGATAGCCTTGCCAGAGCGGGTGCATGGTCGATGCCCTCAAGCCGCCTGCGGCGCCAGGTTGGCGCCGCGCTCGATGACAAATTCGGCATCCACCAGCTTGCGCGAGTGGTTGAGATCACTCTGCGCCATCAGCACCGACACCGCGCTGCCCTTGAGCGAGGCGATGACATCGGCCAGCCGCATGCTCAGCGCCGGCGCCACGCCCTCGAAGGGCTCGTCGAGCAGCAACAGCCGGGTGCCCACGGCCAGCGCGCGGGCCAGCGCCACCAGCTTCTGCTGACCTCCCGACAGCAGCAGCGCGCGGCGGTCTTTCATCTCGATCAGTTCGGGCAGCACACGGTAGACCAGGGCCAGCCGCTCATCCTGCTTGAGCGACTTGTTCACCCACACCGGCAGCAGGATGTTCTCCTCCACCGTCAGCTCGGGCACCAGGCCACGGTCCTCGGGCATGTAGCCGATGCCCAGCTTGGCGCGGGCATGGCGCGGCAGCTTCGCCAGATCCTGGCCATCGAAGCTGATGCTGCCCTGGCTGGGCTCAAGGTGGCCCATCACCGAGCGCATCAGCGTGGTCTTGCCGGCGCCATTGCGCCCGACCAGGCCGACCATGGTGCCGTCGGCCACCGTCAGCGACATGCCGCGCAGCGCCACCACCGACTGGATCGACACATGGATATCGTGGATCTCTAGCATAGGACTCCTAGCGCGCACTCAGGCCAGCGCCGGGCCGCTCCCAAGCGGCCTGAGCGTCCCCTCGGGGGACGGCTTCGGTACACCGAAGGCAGGGGTGGCAATTCAGGCCGGCGCCGGGCCGCTCCCAAGCGGCCTGAGCGTCCCCTCGGGGGACGGCTTCGGTACACCGAAGGCAGGGGCGACATATTTACTCCTGCAGCAGTTCGCCGGTGACATAGCGGCGCACGTCGTCGGCGGCCAGCGCCACCGCCGGCACATCGTCGGCGATGATGCGGCCGGCGTAAAAGGCCACCACCCGGCTGGCATGGCGTTCCACGATGTCCATGTCGTGCTCGACAAACAGCACCGTGGTGTCCTTTTCTTGCCCCAATGCATCCATGATGGTGTCCATCATCGGAAACTTCTCCTCGGCCGATACGCCGCTGGTGGGCTCGTCGAGCAGCAGCAGCTTGGGCTGGCCGGTCAGCGCCATCGCGATGTCGAGCAGCTTGCGCACGCCGCCGGGCAGCTCTGCGACGCGGCGCTCACGGTGCTCGATCAGCCGAAAGCGCTCGAGCAACGCCTCGGCGCGGGCGATCGCCGCAGGCCGGCGCGCCGGCTGGAAGAAGCTCAGTCGCTGGTCATGGCAGGCATTGGCCACCAGCATGTTGTCGAGCACGGTCAGATCGCCGTAGAGCTGGGGGATCTGGAACGAGCGCGCCACGCCGCGGCGGGTGACGGCGCGCGAGTCGAGCGCGGTGATGTCGTGGCCGTCGAAGTGGATGCTGCCGGCGTCGGGCTTGAGGTAGCCGGTGATGATGTTGACGAAGGTGGTCTTGCCGGCGCCGTTGCTGCCGATCAGGCTGACCCGCTCGCCGGCGCTGATACCGATGTCGATGTCGGATGCCGCCACCACCGCGCCGAAGCGCTTTTCCAGGCCCTTGGCCTCCAGCAGGTAAGTCATGTTGCCCCCCGGCCGTTGAGTACAACGGCCGACCCGCCTCGGTGGCGTCCTCCGGCTTGGGGCGGCCCGGCGCTCGGCATGATCATGTTGCCCCCCGTCCGTTGAGTACAACGGCCGACCCCCCGAGGGGGTGCAGGCCGGCTTGGGGCGGCCCGGCGCTCGGCCTGATCATCTTGTCCCCCCGCGCATCCACAGTGAGCCGATGCCCTTGGGCAGGAAGCGGATCACGAACAGCAGGAACAGGCCCAGCACCAGCTGCCAGGTGTTGGGAAAGTAGGCACTCGAGAACGAGCGCACGATCTCCAGCACCGTGCTGGCGACAAACACCGCCGCCACGCTTTGCCAGCCGGCCAGGATGGCGACGAAGACAAATTCGCCCGAGGTCGTCCAGAAGCTGAAGTTGGGCTCGATGTGGCCCA
>JBBQJN010000388.1:0-2697 GCA_038325945.1 Burkholderiales bacterium
CATCGACAGCGGCTTGCCAGCGACCAGCGGGCGCGCCGACGGGAATGCACCGAGCAGCGCGACGACGACGATGGCGCCGACAAAGATCCACATCGCCGTCCACTGCTGCGCGCTCAGCTTCTTGCCCAGCAGCGACATGCCCTCGCCGTAGACGTTCTTGCGCGCGACCGGGTCCTTGATCAGGGCCTGGAAGTCTTCGTCCTTGTCGAGGTCCTTGCCGCGGAACCAGCTGAAGATGCCGACCATCAGCACGCCCACCAGCGTGGACGGGATGGTGATGGACAACAGGGTCACGAAGTCGATGATGGGCGCGCCGGCCGGGGCCTTGGCCAGGAAGGCCACCAGCGAGACCACGGCCACCGAGACCGGGCTGGCGATGATGCCCATCTGGCTGGCGATCGATGATCCGGCCATCGGGCGCTCGGGCCGGATGCCGTTCTTGATCGCCACGTCGTAGATGATGGGCAGCATGGTGTAGACGACGTGCCCGGTGCCGCACAGCATGGTCAGGCCGCAGGTCGTGAACGGCGCCAGGATCGACACGTACTTCGGGTTGCGGCGCAGCAGCTTTTCAGCCAGCTGCAGCAGCACGTCCAGGCCGCCCGAGGCTTGCAGCGTGGCCGACGCGGCAACCACCGCCACGATGGTCAGCATCACGTCCACCGGCGGCTTGCCCGGCGTCAGACCGAAGGCGAAGGTCAGCAGCACAACGCCGATGCCGCCCAGCAAGCCAAGCGCGACGCCGCCCTTTCTGGCGCCGTAGAACAGGCAGACCAGGATGAGCGCCAGTTGAAGTGTGAAAGCCATGGTTTCTCTCTTGCTTTGGCCCCCAAGCTTGGGGCGAACTTGAAGGGTGGGCAGCGCTCGCTCAGGCCGCGTCGCAGAGCGCGCACTTGAGCATTGAGCGCCGCGTGCAGGCGATCAGTCGGCGCTTTCGCGCCAGAGCCAGCGCAAGCGGTCTGGCAGCCAAGAGCCTATCGGGCTGGCCTGGCGCCGCCCAACCGGGGTGGCGCTCAGGCGCTTTGGCGCCAGCCGACGTCTCAGCCGTGCAGGCCTTCGTACTTGGCTTGCAACTGCTCCTGCGTTTCAGCGTGTTTTGGGTCTGGCACGATGCAGTCGGCCGGGCAGACGTCGATGCATTGCGGCTCATCGTGGGCACCCACGCACTCGGTGCACTTGGCCGGATCGATCACATAGATCGGCGAGCCGACACTGATCGCTTCATTCGGGCAGGGTTCGACGCAGGCGTCGCAGGCGGTGCAGTCGTCATTGATGTAAAGGGCCATGCTGGTCTCCTCTTCAGGTGGGGCAGAAGGTCTGCGACGAGACTCGCCGCTAGACAAAATCACTGGTGTAGGACTTGAGTGCCTTCATGTAGTTGGCACGCTCGAAGGCGTCAGGATCCGGGCATGACTGCTGCGACAACGAGCCCTTGAGCTGCGCCACCGAGCTGTACTCATGCGCTTGCATCCAGTCCTGCACACCACGCACCAGCGTCTGCACATGGGCCGGGCCGTGGTTGAGCAGGCTGCTGGCCAGCATCACGCAATCGGCGCCGGCCAACAAGAGCTTGAGCACGTCGTCGGGCGTGTGTGCGCCGCCGGTGGCGGCCAGGCTGGCATCCACACGGCCACGCAGGATGGCGATCCAGCGCAGCGCCAGCCGCAACTCATCTGAGGTGGACAGCACCAGGTGCGGCGCTACTTCCATCTCGTCGAGCAGGATGTCAGGCTGCAGGAAGCGGTTGAACAGCACCAGGCCAGAGGCGCCGGCCTTGTTCAAGCGCGCCGCCATGTTGGCCATCGCACTGAAGAACGGCGCCACCTTGACCGCCACTGGGATGCCAACATGGCGGGTCACCGACTCGACCAGGTCAACATAGCGCTGCTCCACCTCGGCGCTGCTGTCGTCCACGCTGGCGGCCAAGAAATAGACGTTGAGCTCGATGGCGTCAGCGCCAGCGTCCTCAATCTGCTTCGCAATACTGGTCCAGCCGCCTGCGGTATGGCCGTTCAGGCTGGCGATCACCGGCACCGTCAGCGCCTGCTTGGCATTCTGGATCAGCTTGAGGTAGCGCTCGGCACCGCTGACAAAGGCGGGCATTTCGGGAAAGAACCCCCCGGCCTCGGGCGACAGCTCGGCACCGGACAGCATCAGGTGGTGGGTAGCCATCTCCTCATGCTCGATCTGCTCTTCGAACAGCGAGGGCAACACCACGGCAGCGATGCCGGCGTCCTGCAGGCGCTTGAGGCTGTCCACCTGGCCGGTCAGCGGCGAGGCCGAGGCCACGATGGGATGTGCAAGGTCCAGCCCCAGGTAGCGGCTGCGCAGATCGACGCTCATGATGGCTCCTTCTGGGGTTGCGCCACGGTGCTTGCTGATGCACCGGCTGTTGCTGGTGCCTCCGGCGCGGCAGCGGGATCAGGATCAGGCGGTCGGACATCTTCAGTGACCACGCGGTGTACACCCGCCATCTGCTCGTAGAGCTGCCAGCGCGCATCCGCGTCGCGCTGCGCACGCTGCATCAGCTGCTTGGACCGCGCCGGGTCAGACTGCGCCAGCATCGCGTAGCGGCCTTCCTTCATCGCCGCCTGCTCGAGCTTGATCGTCGGCTTGCGTGAATCCAGCTTCAGCGGCTGGTCGGCGCCGCCCATGCCCAGCCGCGGGTCATAGTGGTAGAGCGTGAGGTAACCGCTC
>JBBQJN010000389.1:0-2652 GCA_038325945.1 Burkholderiales bacterium
CTGGCCTGCGCCGCAGCGACGGCCTGGGCAAACCCGGTCTGACTATTGAGCAACGCACCGGGCAGGCCGTGGCGCAGCCGGACGAAGGGGATGTCGGCCAGCGTGACCTCGGCCTGGGCGCAATCGACCAAGGTGTTGTGGCGGGTGGCGATGATGCGCTCGTAGGGCGTGGGGTAGAAGAAGTCCCAGCTCGACTCAAAGGGGTCGGCCACCAGCACATGGGTCAAGCGGTCGTGGTCGCGGCCCCACAGGCTGAGCGCGTAGCCGGCAAAAAATCCCAGGGTCTTGCGCCCGCCCGCCAAGCTGACATGCAGCTGGGTCGGCGCTTGCGCATCGGCGGTGAAGCGCCGCACCAGTTCGGCGACCTGGTCAGCGGCCAAGGCGTTGTCTGCGGCGCTGCGGATGTCGGCCATCGGCAGGCCCTCGGCGTCTCGCAGCAGATGGATATGGCTGGCATCAAAGGCGATGGGCGGCAGGCCGTAGTCGGTCAAGAAGCGCTGAAACCAGCCCGGCTGCTCGGACAACAACGCCAAGCGTGCCCGCTCGGCGCCATCGGCGGTGGTCAGCAGATGCAGTTCATGCGGCAAGGAGTGCGGGCTCTCGCGCATCAGCCCGTACAGCGTTTCGGTGACCACTTGCGGCGTCATGCCCGTCACGGCCAGCAGGATGCGGCGCCGGTCAGCGGCTGGCTTGGGCGCCAGGTCGTCGGAGGCTGCGGGCAATGTCATGCAAGCATGGTGTCATGGCGAGCGTGACAACGGCTGGATGGCAAGCTTGCGGTGGGTTGTCGATCACGCCGACGGCCGAGCCGGCGCTCATGTTCACCGGGCTGATGCAGCTGAAGAAGACGAGTTGTCGTGCTTGGAGCATGAGGTCGCTCGCTATGGAAGGTGGTGACGGGTCAGGTGGCCAATGCGCGCAGCGCCTCAGTCCCAGCTTGCGCGCTCTTGGGCGATCTGGGCTTCGATCTCTTCTTTGCTGCGCGGGTTGCGTAACGGCCTGGCATCGAGCTCGGCGCAGAAGGCGCGCAGTGTCGTCATGGGCGCCGCATTGGCGGGTGCAACGGTGGGGGTGACCATCACGATCACCTCGGCCTTGCCGGCGGGGGTGTCTGGTGGCAGTTGCAAATGCAACTGGTGGGTCTGGTCGACGACGGTCTCTAGCTTGACTGTGTGCAGCATGATGGATCCAGTTGCCTCGGTATGGGGCCCGGTTGATGGCCTATCGCCACTGGCCGATCAGCGCGTTGTTGAACCCTTCGGCGCGGCGCTGGGCGGATT
Organism: Burkholderiales bacterium; assembly: GCA_038325945.1. GTDB lineage: Bacteria > Pseudomonadota > Gammaproteobacteria > Burkholderiales > Burkholderiaceae_C > Pseudaquabacterium. The sequence continues at coordinate 1,281 of JBBQJN010000389.1, forward strand.
CGGGTGGCGTGGCCGCATTGGCCGGCCACAACCCGCCCGCCACCCAGGCCGCAAGCTTGCCGGCGTCGCCCTCGAACTGGTCAAACCAATACACGCTGCCCGCAGGCGCCACGCGCTGCGCGGTCTTGGGCGCCCATTGCGCAAGATCCCAGCCCGATACGACCGCGTGGCGCTGCAGCGCGGCGCGGGCCAGCCGGGCGCTGAAGCCGTCGCCGCGCAGGCGGTAGGCGCCGTCAGCGTCCTGCGCCACGCCTTCAGGCAGCCAGGCGCTGCGGCGACACCTTGCGTTCGGTCATCAGCTTGCGCCCGCAGGGCGAGGCGAAGCCTGCGTGCGGCTGGGCGGACGCGGGTCGCGGTGCCATAGCATGGCGCCATGCAAAACGTGTTCGCCCGCCCCAGGCCTTTTTCGTGCAACGGTCGCCGCGCAGCAGCAACCCGGCGCGCGGCGCTGCGGGCTGTGGCAATGTGCTGCTTTGTCCTGCTGGGCGCCTGCAGCGCACCGCCGCCGGCCGCGCCGCCAGCCGGGTTGCCAGCCGGGTTGCCAGCAGCGCCGGCCGTGGCGAGCAGCGCCAGGCCGTTGCTGCCGGATCCCAGCGCCGGCATCGCCGCGATGCCCGAGGGCGCCTCGGGCTACACGGCCAAGCCCGGATGGTCGGTCTCGCGCTTTGCGGTGGCGGCGGCCAATCCGCTGGCCACGGCAGCCGGCTTCGAGGTGCTGAAGGCCGGCGGCACGGCGGTCGACGCTGCGGTGGCGGTGCAGATGGTGCTGACCTTGGTGGAGCCGCAGTCCAGCGGCATCGGCGGCGGTGCCTTTTTGATGCACTGGGATGGCCGCGCCGTGCAGGCCTGGGACGGCCGCGAGACCGCGCCTGCAGCGGCCGATGAACGCTTGTTCATCGGCGCCGATGGCCTGCCGATGAAGTTTTTGCAGGTTGTGGTGGGTGGCCGATCGGTGGCCGTGCCGGGCGCCGTGCGCATGCTTGAGGCGGCGCATCGCCAGCATGGCCGGCTGCCCTGGGCGCGCTTGTTGCAGCCGGCGATCGACATGGCCGAGAGTGGCTTCGCCGTCAGCCCGCGGCTGCACAGCCAGTTGCTGAGCGACCCCGCGCTGCGCGCCGACGCGCAGGCGCGGGCTTACTTTTACCAGGCCGATGGCCAGCCGCTGGCGATCGGCCAGCGCCTGCGCAACCCGGCGCTGGCGGCGGTCTTGCGGCGCATCGCCAAAGAGGGCAGCGCCGGGCTGCACCAGGGGCCGGTGGCGGCCGACATCGTGCGCCGGGTGCGCGGCCATGCCTCCAACCCCGGACGTCTCAGCGAGGCCGATCTGGCGGGCTATACCGCCCTGCAGCGTGAGCCGATCTGCAGCGACTGG
>JBBQJN010000390.1:0-2639 GCA_038325945.1 Burkholderiales bacterium
CGCCAGCGGCGCAAACGCAAACAGCTTGCGGATCTCGTCGAAGGCGCCAACATAACTGGCCGGGTTGCTGCGCGCGGTCTTGCCGATCGGGCTCTGGTCAACAAACACCGCCTCGTTGAGCCAGTCCATGCCCAGCAGCGCGTCGTGTTCACCCGCGCCCTCGGTGGGCTTGCCGAAGTGGCGCAGCAGCGCCGGCACCAGCACGTCCTGCACCAGCGTGCTCTTGCCTGAGCCCGAGACGCCGGTCACCACGGTCAGCCGCTGCAGCGGAAACACCACCTCGATGTTGCGCAGGTTGTGCTCGCGCGCGCCCTGCAGGATCAGCTTGGGCGTGGCCTCGTTGACAAAGCGCCGCAGGCCGATGCCCACGGTCTTGCGCGCGCCCAGGTAGGCGCCAGTCAGCGTATTGGCATCACGCGCCGCATTCGGCGTGCCGTCGAAGACGATCTGGCCGCCGCGTTCACCCGGGCCGGGGCCCATGTCGATCAGCCGGTCGGCAGCCAGCATCACCGCCGGGTCATGCTCAACCACCACCAGCGTATTGCCGGCATCACGCAGCCGGTGCATGGCCTCGACGATGCGGCCCATGTCACGCGGATGCAGGCCGATGCTGGGCTCGTCCAGCACAAACAAGGTGTTGACCAGGCTGGTGCCCAACGCCGTGGTCAGGTTGATGCGCTGCACCTCGCCGCCGCTGAGCGTGCGGCTTTGCCGGTCCAACGTCAGATAGCCCAGGCCGACATCGCAGAGGTAGCGCAGCCGCGTGCGCATCTCGTCGAGCAAGAGCTTCAGCGCCTCGTCGAGCATCGTCGACGGCAAGCCAAGGCCAGGCAGAGCTGCCTCAACCCGCGTGATGCCCCTGGCCAGACCAGCGGCGTCTTGGGGGCCTCTATCGCCATCAAAGAAGCGGCGAAGCCGATCAATCGGCAGCAGCATCAGGTCATGCAGGCTCAAGCCGGGCAGCGCTTCCAATTGCTCACGGGTCCAGGCCACGCCCACCGGCATCGCCCGCTTGGCGGCCGGCATCACGCCGTCGGCGGCGGCCAGGTCACCCAGCCGCCACTGCAGCGCCTCGGTCTTCAGCCGCGCGCCGCCGCAACTGCCGCAAGGCGTGTAGCTGCGGTACTTCGACAAGAGCACGCGGATGTGCATCTTGTAGGCCTTGCTCTCCAGGTAGCCGAAGAAGCGCTTCACGCCGTACCACTGCTTGTTCCAGTTGCCGGCCCAGTTGGGGTTGCCCTCGATCACCCAGTCGCGTTGCGCTTGCGACAGCCGGCTCCAGGCGGTGTCGCGCGGGATGCCGGCCTCGCCGGCGTACTTCAGCAAATCGTCCTGGCAATCCTTCCAGGCCGGTGTCTGCAGCGGCTTGATAACGCCGTTGCGCAGCGTCTTGCGCTGGTCAGGGATCACCAAGCCCATGTCAACACCGATGACACGGCCAAAGCCGCGGCAGGCCTCGCAGGCACCAAAGGCCGAGTTGAAGGAGAACAGCGCCGGCTGCGGATCGGCATAGCGCAGATCGCTGTCAGGGCAATGCAGGCCGGTGGAATAGCGCCAGATCTCGGGCTCGGCGGCTTCCGGCACAACGTAGACGTTGATGCGGCCGCTGCCACGCTTCAGGCCGAGTTCAATCGCCTCGACCACCCGCACCTTGTCGGCGCCGGCCAGGCGCAGCCGGTCGGCCACCACGTCCAAAACCTTGACGGCCTTGACGGCCTCAACACGGGTGATGTTGGGCTTGGCCGCGGTCTTGGCCTTGGAGCTGCCCTGCGCCGGCGCACTGGCATCCGCCGCCGCGCCAGCGCTGCGCTCAACCACCCGCTCGGCCTGCACCCGCGTGAAGCCGCTGGCCGACAGCCATTGCGCCACCTCGTCCGCAGTCACCGTCTCGGGCAGTTCAACCGGAAAGGTGATCACCAGCCGCGGATCACCGGCGGCGGCGGCGCGGACCATCAGATCGGCGTAGATCGTCTCCGGTGTGTCGTGGCGCACCAGCTGTGCCGTCTGGCGGTCAAACAACTGCGCGGCGCGGGCAAACAGCAGCTTCAGGTGGTCATTCAACTCGGTCATCGTGCCCACCGTGCTGCGGCTGGTACGCACCGGGTTGGTCTGGTCGATGGCGATGGCTGGCGGCACACCATCAACGCGGTCGACCGCCGGCCGGTCCATGCGGTCGAGAAACTGCCGCGCATAGGCGCTGAAAGTCTCGACATAACGCCGCTGGCCCTCGGCATACAACGTGTCGAACACCAAGCTGCTCTTGCCCGAGCCGCTGGGCCCGGTGACCACCGTCATCTCGCCGGTGCGGATGTCGAGGTCGAGGTTCTTCAGGTTGTGCTGGCGCGCGCCACGGATGCGGATCAGGCCGGTCGCCGGGCCGGTTGACAGGGCCGCACTGGCATCGGTCGCGGCCTCGCCCGCTGGGGATGGGCGCAGTGCGCCAGGGGGCGAGGCGATCGGACCGTTCATGCAGCAGGCTCCTAAAAGGCAAGGCCCAACATTCTAGGAGCCTGTCGGGCTTGGGGCGTCGATAGCGAGAATCGGCCCCAGCGAGGACAGTTCTTGCCGGATTTGCAGCCCCATAGCCCAGCTATGGGGCAAAAAGACGGTGAGAAATGGACCGCTGCGGTCGATTCGCA
>JBBQJN010000391.1:0-2621 GCA_038325945.1 Burkholderiales bacterium
CGGGCTTGGGGCGTCGATAGCGAGAATCGGCCCCAGCGAGGACAGTTCTTGCCGGATTTGCAGCCCCATAGTCCAGCTATGGGGCAAAAAGACGGTGAGAAATGGACCGCTGCGGTCGATTCGCAGCCGACGCTCCCCAAGTCCGACAGGCTCCTAGGAGCCTGTCGCCTTTGATCACCTGGCCTTGGGCATCGACGAGTTGCAGGCTGAAGGGCAGCGGCAGGGCGGCCAACAGCTCACTGCGCTGCAGGGCCAGCGCACGCGTCGCACTGGCTGAGTCAGTGCCGGGCTGTGCCGCCATTTCCCAAACCAACGCTTCCATCCGCTGCTGCTGGCGGATTGAGGCCAGTGGAGGGGGCTGCTATGCCTGCTGACACGTCCGCGCGTGGCAGGCTGGCTTCTCGCCCGCTTCAGTCGGCCTTGAGCCGCATGCCGCAGGCCTGGTTTCTGCCGCGGGTCTTGGCCAGGTAGAGTTGCTCGTCGGCGCAGCGCAGCAATTGCTCGGCCGATCCGCCCTCGCCGTTGAGCAGGGTGCAGGCGCCCAGGCTGACCGTGAGCACCTGACCCAGCGGTGAGCCGACACTTTCGATGCCGAGCTCGGCGACATGGCGGCCCAGCACGCCAGCCAGCTCCAAAGCGCCGGCCAGTTCGGTGTCGGGCAGCAGCGCCACGAACTCCTCGCCGCCGTAGCGCGCCAGCAGGTCGCCGGGGCGCCGCACGCCAGACTTCAGGCAATGGGCCACACGGCGCAGCGCCTCGTCGCCGGCCTGGTGACCGTAGCGGTCGTTGTAGCGTTTAAAGAAATCCACATCCAGCATCAGCACGCTGAGCGGGTTGCGGCTGCGTCGCGCGCGCGCGCATTCGGTGGCCAGATGCTCGTCAAAGCTGCGCCGGTTGTTGACCCCGGTCAGGCCGTCGGTATAGACCCACTGGCGCAGCAGGTCGGACTGGGCCTTCAGCGTCAGGTGCGTGCGCACTCTGGCGCGCACGATCTGCGGGTTGATGGGCTTGGAGATGAAGTCGACCGCGCCCACTTCCAGGCCCATGGTTTCGGCCTGTTCGTCGTTCTGCGCGGTGACAAAGATCACTGGGATGTCTCGGGTAGCGGCATCGGCCTTGAGTCGCCTGCAGACCTCATGGCCGTCCATGCCCGGCATCTGCACGTCCAGCAGCACCAGATCGGGTAACTGGCTGACACACAAGGCCAGCGCCTGTGCGCCGCTGGTGGCCATCAGCACTTGGTGATCGGCGGCGAAGACCTGGTACAGCGCCTGGATGTTGATCGGCTGGTCGTCAACCAGCAGCAGGCGCGGCCGCGCCGGCACCGGCACCTCGGGCAGTGCACCCGGCGCAGGGTTCATGCCATGCCCTCGGCCAACAGCGGCCGGCACAACTGCAGGGCGCGATCAAAGTCCAGCGCCGACACCGCCTCGTCGATCTTCTGCCAGTGTGGCGGCAGTGGCTGCGATGCCTGCTGCAATCTGGCCATCAGTTCGGTCGCCCGCATGTCTGAATTCTCCAGCAGGGCGACCAGTTCGCCCAGCCACAGCGCATCGGGCTCGGCTGGCTGCTGCGGATCGGTCGCCGTCGGGGCGGGCCCGACCGGCGCGAGTGTGCGCAGCAGCGCGGCCAGCCCGGGTTGCTGACGCTCGATGGCCAGCACCAGTTGTTCGCAGCACTGGGCGTTGGCGTCCGGCAACGGCAAGTCCGGTGCGCCGGTGCGCAGCCGGTGCTCGGCAACAGCGGCGGCATCGGCCAGCGCGCTGGCGCCCAGGGTGGCGGCCAGACCCTTGAGCGTGTGCATCAAGCGCGCGGCCGCAGCCATGTCGGCGTTGGCAGCGGCCTGGCGGAGCTGCGCCGACAGACTGGGCAAGTCCTGCGCGAAGCTCTGCAGCAAACGCTGGTACAGCGGCAGCTTGCCGCCCAGGCGGCCCACAGCGGTAGCGATCGCCACGCCGGCTGCGGCTGCGCTGGCGAGCACCTGGCTGGGCAGGGCGCCGCCCGCTGCGCGTGGTGGCGTGGCGGCGGTGCTGGCGCGCCCTGCCACGCGTTGCAGCACCGCCACCAGATGATCGAGTTCAAAGGGCTTGCCGACATGGTCGTTCATGCCGGCGGCCAGGCAGGCGTCGCGGTCTGAGGCCAGCGCGTTGGCTGTCATCGCGATGATCGGCAAGTGCGGCAATCCCAGATCACGCCGGATGCGCAAGGTGGCGGTATAGCCGTCCATTACCGGCATCTGCAAGTCCATCAACACCACGTCAAAGCCGCCGACGGCGGCCTCTACCGCGTTTACCGCCGCCTGGCCATCGCCGACGATCTGCACGATCGCGCCTTCGTCCTGCAGCAGTTCAAGTGCCACTTGCTGGTTGTTGAGGTTGTCCTCGGCCACCAGCAGGCGCATGCCGACCAGGCGCTGGGCGCTGGCCGAGGGCGCACCGGCCGACAGTTGCGAAGGATGCGGTCGGGCTGAGTGCTGGCCACGACGGGCATCGACCACCGCATCAAACAGCATCGACGCGGTCACCGGCTTGACCAGGAAGCCGTCGAGCAGTTGCTGTTCTTGCTCGCTGCGCTGGGCCAGCATCTCGCGGCCATGGGCCGTCACCATCACGATCACTGGT
>JBBQJN010000392.1:0-2618 GCA_038325945.1 Burkholderiales bacterium
GCCTGGCCCGCCAGGCGCAGCACGATGCGGGCGCGCGCGCCGTGCAACTGCAGCTCACCGCCGAGTTGCAGCTCGGCCTGGCAGGCGATCAGCGCGATCTGCCCGAGCACCCGCATCAGCGCCTCGCCGTCAAGCCCGCCCGGTCCGTAATGCCAGCCCCAGCTCAACGCAGCTTTGCCGGTGAGCAAGCCGAGCTGGGCCTCCAGGCTGGGCTGGTGCAGGCCGGGTAGCGCTGACCAAGCCTGTGCGAGCGCATGCAGGCCACGCGCGGTCGCGCCGTCCAGGCCTTGAGCAAACTGCTGTTGCAAGGGTTTGCCGTCCTGCGCCAGGCCGTCGCACTCCACCCGGCAGCGTGTGCCACCTGGCGCCCAGGCGCGGTTGCCAGGCAGCAAGGCCTGCGCGGTGGGCGCTTCGCGCTGCAGTTCAAGCCACCACTGCGCAGCCGGCCAGACTGAGACCAGGGTTTGCGCCGTGCCCAAGGGCTCGCCCTCGTTGCGCAGGCCGCAGAACTCGATCTCCAGGCGCTGCGGCTCGGCCGAGGTTTCTTCGGCGATCAGGCTGCCCGGCCCGGCCTTGGGCGGCGGTGGCCGGCGCGTGGCCACCGTCCAACTGGCGGCCTTGGCCTCGTGACCAGTCCAGAACCAGCGGCCATGCGGCCCGGAGAAACCCAGCACCGGGTGTACGTCGCCATTGCAGACGGCATGCGAGCGCACCCGCACCTGTAGCCGGGCCTGCGGCGCGCCGTTATCCGGCTGCGACAGCAGAGCCACCAAGGCCGGCATCGGATGGCTGGCATCAACCCGCAGCACCTGTGGCGCAGGTACGGCCACGCGCTGCCACTGGCCTTCGCCCGCGCCCAGGCTGTAATGCTGGTACACGGGTTCGTCGAGCCGGCGCAGATCGGCCGCGTCCAGATCGCAGGCGGCCTTGGGCATCGGCAGCGGCGCGGGCGGGTGCAGCCGGCCGCGCCGACCCAGCGCGCCGAACAGCTCAAGCACTTTGGCGTCGGCGCTGGCCAGTGCCTGCGGCTCGATGCGCGCTCCGGGCAGACGCTGCAACTCGGCCATCGAGCGCTGCACCAACTGGTGCACGGTGCGCCATTCGGCGTCGGGCAGGGCCAGCTCGCGGTGCCAGCTGGGTAGCGGCGCGGCGGCGGGGGCTGCCGCACCGGCCGCCAGGATGGCCTGGGCCCATTCGAAGCCGGGCTTGTCGTGGTAAGCCGGGCCCCAGACGAACCACAGGTTGACAAAGCGCGCCACGCTGCCGGCGCGGCTGAGGCCGCGCTCGCCGGCCTGCTGCACCGCCAGCTCAACAAAGGCCGGGTAGCGATCGCCAAGCCGATCGGGCATCGCCGGCCATTGGCCAGCCAGGTGGTCGGCCAGTTGCTTGATGAATTCGGCCCAGGCGGTGGCCTCGCGAGCGACAGTGTCTTCTGCTTGCATCGTCGGCCGCTAGCGGTGCTTGTCCTTCAGCGGATCTTCGGGCAGCTTGGGCTTTTCGGGGGCGTCGGGGTCGGTGGGGGCCACCGGTTTGATACCGCCCCCAGATCCGGCCGAGCCGCCCGAGTTGATGTTGACCATCGGCGCGCCGGTGATCGACACGCCCGCCGGCCCCAGCACCACCGAGTTGCCGCCCGCCTTCAACGTGAGTTGCATGCCGGCCTCGATGACCACGTTCATGCCACCCTTGATGTGCACATTGGTGCCGCCCTCGGCGCCAAAGTCGGTGCCGGCCTTCAGGTAGGTTGCGGTGCCAGACTCAAATGAGACACCGGTGCCCGCCTTGGCCGTGATGTCCTTGCCGGTCTTCAGGCTGAACAACTCGCCGGCCTTCAGCAGCAAATCCTTGACGCCTTCGAGGCTGAACTTGCCCGAGAACTTTTGCTTGACGTCCTTGGTCACCGTGAGATGGTGCTCGCCGTCGATCTTCTCCTTGCGGTCCTTCTTGACGGTGCGGTGCTCGTCTTCGCCGATCTCGCTGAAGAAGATCTTCTCGACAAACTCCAGCCGGTCTTTCTGGGCGTGGAACAACACGTACTCGCTGCCCTGCTTGTCCTCGAAGCGCAACTCGTTGAAATCGGCCGTGCCGCCCTTGACGCTGCGGCTCTTGAGCGTGCTGACGCTGGCGTTGGCCGGCAGCTCGTAAGGTGGCATTTGCTCGGCGTTGTGCACCCGCCCGGTGATGATCGGCTGGTCGGGGTCGCCTTCGAGGAAATCAACCACCACCTCCTGGCCCAGCCGCGGCAGCGCGAGCATGCCAAAGCCGTTGCCGGCCCAGGGCGAGGCCACGCGCATCCAGCAGGAGCTGGTGTTGTCATTCTTGCCCAGCCGATCCCAGTGGAACTGCACCTTCACCCGGCCGTATTTGTCGGTGAAGATGTCGCCCGCGTCGCCACTGCCCACCACCTTGGCCGTCTGCGGCCCGGCCACTGTGGGCTTGCGGGTGGTGCGCGCCGGGCGAAACGCCTCGGTCAGGCTCTGGGCGCTGAAGCGGCAAAGAAAACCGCCGCCTTGGCCGGCACTGCGCTCGCCGGTCTGGCTGGCATCGATCTGCGTGGCCAGCACCAGGTAGCCGATGTTCTGATCGGCGCGCGGGTGCTCTTTGAGCGTGAACTTGCG
>JBBQJN010000393.1:0-2616 GCA_038325945.1 Burkholderiales bacterium
CTCGATCATGTCGGGGGACGGGTCGCCGAGCAGCAGCGCAAAGCCGATGTCCGAATGCAGCAACGGTATCGGCTGGCCGGCATCGTCGAGCGACAACGCAGCGAATGCCACGGGCCCGTCGGTCACCACAGCTGGCAAACCCAGTGCGTCGGCGTAACTGTCGATGTGCGCCTGCGCCTGCGCTCGCCCCACAGCCACAGCAAAACAACCTGGTGCATTGGCCTCCCAGGTGGCAGCGCTTTGCCCCGCCGTGTCCAGGGCCGCCGCCGGCGGCGATGCTGCGTAGGGCGCAAGCAGCCCGCTCTGGTTGAATGCCTGCACGGCGCGCAGTGCGGCAGGCACCAACACAGCGTTGACGCTGTACGAATAGACGCCGCCGCCCAGGCCGTCTGCACTGTCGCGCCAGTCGCCGACGATTTCGCCCGCGCCCAGGCGCACCAGGTTCGTCGCGCGGGGGGAATCGGTGAACGGCTGGCTCTTGCGCAGCACCAGCGCAGCGTTGTCCATCAGCCGCTCGCCGAACAAGCGGCCGTCGGCCGCGCGCTGAGCCAGGAACGCTGCGGCGCGGGCGCGCCCTTCGGGCATGTCGATCAGGTAGGCCGCCGCCACGGGCAGCAACATGAAGTCGTCATCGACCATTTTGTAGTCGAAAACCGGCTGCGCGAGCGCCGTCGCCGTCTCGTTTGCATCGCCGGCGGTCAGGCGTGCAAGAACCGGGAACTCGCCGATGTCCTCCTCATGCGCCACGCGACCGTCGGCACTCAGGCGTGCGATCACCGACGACAGGGCCGCTTCGATGGCGACGGGCTGCAGCACCGGCAAAAGCATGCACAACGACATCAGCGTGTCGCGACCGAAGTAGGTGTGAAAGCGCCAGGAGCCGGCCAGCCACTTTTCCTCGAAAGCCAGAAACTCCAGCGTGACCCGGGCATTGGGCAGATCGGCTGCATTTGCTTTGAGCAAATGATTGGCGGCCAGGGGTTGCAGGGGTTCATCCCCTGTGAACGCTCGCACTTGCAGGCGCAAGGGCTGGCCCGGCGACGCCGCCTCGAGCCGCAGCCGATCGCCGTCAAGCACCTGTACACGACCGCCATGCAAACGCATCTCAAGCCGATAACCGGGCGCACCGTCAAGACGGTCGCGCGCCCAGACAACCGTGGCGGCGGCAGGCAGCACTGCGGGCGCGATAACGCCAAGCGCGGGCATGCGGCCGTCGAACTGGTGGTCACGCAGCACGCGCACGCTGCCCAGCAGCGCACACTCGACGACCAGCTCATCGGCATCGGCCTCGAGATCGACTTGCAAGCCCTGCAGCAAACGCCCCTGGCCATCGCTGACGCTGACAGCCTCGGGCGCTGCCAGCACGCGCCAGGTGATCTCACGCGTCTCAAGAGCAAACCACAGGCCCGCACCGCTGTTGCCAGCGGCAAAAGCGATCAAGATGCGCGGCGCGGGGCCACGCGTCAGCAGCAGTTGCGCAGCGAGCATGCCCTGGCGCAGGAACACGCTGGTGGCGGGCCCTTCAACGACGGTGTGGCGCAGAACGTTCGGCAGCGCTGCGGCCCCAAGGCTTGTGATCATGAGGAGGCCACCTGTTCAGACAGAAACCTGCGACACGGGCGATCATCGCCTGAGCGCAAGCCCGGGGCGCGCCCAACAGATTGAAAGGCGCGCCGTGGTGCTCTTGAGGCCACGGCGCATGGCCCTTCGGCGGGCTAAAGCGCGAAGGTCAGGCTCAGCACCGCGTTGCGGCCCAGGATCGGGCGAGCAAAGAAGAAGCTCGATCCGGTGGCCTCCTGGAACGCAGTGGCACCGCCGCGCGGATTGCCTTCCGTCAGCCCGATGGTGTTGGTCAGGTTCTGGATGCTGGCGTTGAGCGTCATCCTGGGCGTGATCTCGTAGCGCAACGAGGCATCGAGCTTGTTATATTCCGGCAGCGCCACGCTGTTGGCAAGGTCGGCGAATCGCTGCCCCACCCGCTGGATCGACAGCGACACGTCGCCCTTGTTGCTGGGCAGGTTGTAGGTCGGTGTCAGCGTGAAGTTGATCTTCGGTGTGCGCTCGGGCTGGTTTCCCGAGAACGACGCCAACTCATTGGCGTAAGCACCCGCACTGGGCCCGCTGACACCGGTGATCTTCAGGTCGTGCTTTTGGTAGACCCCGCTCAATGCGACGCTGAAACTCCTGTCGATCCTCCATTGGCCTTCGAACTCCAGGCCGTTGACGACGATGTCACTCGAAGCCACAGTGGCAACCGTGTCGTTGCCGACCACCCGCGAGAAGCCACGATAGTCTTTGTAGTTGGTCTGGAAAAGGGTCAAGATGCCCGAGAACCCGCGCTGCTGGTAGCGCAGACCGACCTCGGCGAAGTTGATATTGGTGACCGGGTTCGCGCCGTTGGCCTGGTAGCTGTCCGAGTAGCGCACATAGGCGGCGGTGTTGTCATTGAGCAGATAGTTGCCACCCACCGTGTACGACGGCTCGCTGAACGACTTGCTGGTGGTGTTGTAGTTGCCGCTGAAGGCACCGCCGAAGTTGTTGTTGCCCATGATGTTGTCGACATCGTTGCCATTCGCATCGCGCGAACCGGGGATCACCGTGGAGGCCGCACCGATG
>JBBQJN010000394.1:0-2585 GCA_038325945.1 Burkholderiales bacterium
GATGGCGCGGCGGCTGGCCAGCAGCGCGGTCAGATAGCCGTCCAGCCATTCCAGTGAGATGTCAGCGCCGAAGCCAGCCACGCTTTCGCAGAGCTTCTCCAGGGCCTCGATGTCGGCTTCGGTGCTGTTACGGGCAACGCGGCTCATGGGGGGCTCCGGACAGTGAGTACGAGGGGCACCTGGCAAGGCCAAAGACCTTGAACCGGGCGCCGAAGCGAGGATTGTCGCCGCCGCCCGTAGCGTTGCCGGTTGGCGGTTCATGCGGAACTCGTTGGCGGCGCCGGTTGGCTTGTCGGCGGTGAACGACAATCGAGATTGTCGAACACGCATCCCCCGAAAGACGCCATGAGCGCCAAGAAAACCGATCTGACACGCCAACTTGAAAGCAAGCTCGAAGGGCAGCGCCAGCGCGCCGGCGTGCCGGGGCGGTTTGCCCAGGACGCCGCCGCCCTGACCGACCGCAAGGCGCAGCGCCGGCTCGACGCCGCCGCCGGGCTGGTGCCCTTTGCCTGCAAGCTGCCGGCGCCGCTGGCGCAGAACCTGCGTGAACGCGCCGACCAACATGCCGGCGGCATCAACGCGCTGATGGCCGAACTGCTGGAGCGCGGCCTGGCCTGAACCAGGCCCCAGGCCAGGGCCCGCTGAGGGCACCGGGCCTGCTTGCCGCGCGCCTGGCTGCGCGCCGCGTCGGGCTCAGGCCCGTTCGGCCACCCAGGCCACCACCGAGGCCAGCGCCCTGGGCAATGGGCCTGCATCGGTGCCGCCGGCCATCGCCAGGTCGGGCTTGCCGCCACCCTTGCCGCCCACTTGCTGAGCGACAAAGTTCACCAGTTCCCCGGCCTTGACCTTGCCGATGCAGTCCGCGGTGACGCCCGCCGCCAGCTGCACCTTGCCACCGTCGACCACTGCCAGCACGATGGCGGCGGTCTTGAGCTTGTCTTTGAGCTTGTCCAGCGTATCGCGCAAGGTCTTGGCGTCGGCGCCGACCAGCACCGCCGCCAGCACCTTGATGCCTTTGACATCTACCGCCTGGGCGATCAGCTCGTCACCTTGCGCCGAGGCCAGCTTGCCCTTGAGCGCGGCCACTTCTTTCTCAAGTGCGCGCACCTGGTCAAGCACCGCGCCCAGCCGCGCCGGCAGCTCGGCCGGCGTGGCCTTGAGCGCGCCCGAGAACTCGCCCACCGTGTTCTCCAGTGACTGCAGATAGGCCAGCGCGTTGTCGCCGGTCACCGCCTCGACGCGTCGGATGCCAGCGGCAACACCGCTCTCGGCGACAAACTTGAACAGGCCGATGTCGCCGCAGCGCTGCACATGGGTGCCGCCGCACAGCTCCTTGCTGCTGCCGATGCTGAGCACACGCACGGTCTCGCCGTACTTCTCGCCAAACAGCATCATCGCGCCGCTTTTCTGCGCTTCCTCCAGCGCCATCACCTCAGCGCTGGCCGCGGCATTGGCCAGGATCTCGGCATTGACCAGAAACTCGACCTGACGCAGTTGCCGGTCACTGACCGGCGCGTTGTGGGCAAAGTCGAAGCGCGTGCGCTCGGCGTTGACGAGCGAGCCCTTTTGCTGCACATGCTCGCCCAGCACCTCGCGCAGCGCCTTGTGCATCAAATGCGTGGCGCTGTGGTTACGCACCGTCTTGGCGCGCTGCTCGGCGTTGACCTTGGCGGCCAGGCTGTCGCCGACCGCGATCTCGCCCTCGACCACCCGGCCCTGGTGACCAAACACGTCGGCCTGGATCTTGCTGGTGTCCTCGACCAGCACGCGGGCCACGGCATTGCGCAGCTCGCCCGCATCACCTGCCTGGCCGCCGCTCTCGGCGTAAAACGGCGTGTGGTCGAGCACGATGACGCAGTCGTCGCCGGCCTTTACCGACTGCACCGCGGCGCCGTCAACATACAGCGCGGTGACCTGGCTGGTCTGGCACTGCAGGTGCTCGTAGCCATGAAAGTGGGTCGGCACGCCGTCATAGGCCAGGCCCGCATCGAGCTTGAACTTGGCCGAGGCGCGGGCTTGCTCGCGCTGGCGGTTCATCGCCGCTTTGAAGCCGGCCTCGTCGACCGTGACGCCGCGCTCGCGGCAGACGTCACCTGTGAGGTCAACCGGGAAGCCGAAGGTGTCGTGCAGCTTGAAGGCGGTGTCGCCATCGACCACCCGGCTGCCCGACTTGGCCATCGTCGCCAGCGTCGATTCGAGGATCTCCATGCCGTGGTGGATGGTCTGGAAGAAGCGCTCTTCTTCGGTCTTGAGCACGGCGGTGGCACGCGCCAGCTCACGCCGCAGTTCGGGATAGGCCTCGCCCATCACCACCGCCAGCGGCGCGGCCAGGGTGTGGAAGAAAGGCTTGCGCGCGCCCAGCTTGTAGCCGTGGCGGATGGCGCGGCGGGCAATGCGGCGCAGCACATAGCCACGGCCCTCGTTGCCGGGGATCACGCCGTCGACGATGGTGAAGGTGCAGGCGCGGATGTGGTCGGCAATGACCTTCAGGCTCGGGCTGTCGGCATCGCAGCCGCCGACGCCTGTGGCTGCCGACGCGGCCTCGCCGCCAGCCGCGTCCACCGCCGCTTTGGCCGCCGCGAGCA
>JBBQJN010000395.1:0-2576 GCA_038325945.1 Burkholderiales bacterium
GCCGCTGGCCTACAACAAGGACAACCAGGAAGACAAGGAGCCGCTGTTCGACACGGTGGACACCTTGGCTGGCACGCTGCGCATCCTGGCCGAGATGGTGGCCGGCATCATCGTCAAGCCGCAGGCGATGGAAGCCGCGGCGCGGCGCGGTTATGCCACCGCCACCGACCTGGCCGACTACCTGGTGAAAAAGGGCCTGCCCTTCCGCGACGCGCATGAGGTGGTGGCGCATGCGGTCAAGCTGGGGCTGCAGCGCGGCGTTGACCTGGCCGAGTTGTCACTTGACGATTTGAAAGCCTTGCACCCGCTGATCGGCGACGACGCACCCGAGGTGCTGACGCTGCGCGGCTCGCTGCAGGCGCGCAATGTGCGCGGCGGCACCGCGCCGGTGCAGGCCGTGGCACAGATCGCGCGGCATCGCGCGCGGCTGGGCGGCTGAGGCGCTTCAGCCGCGTTTGGTTGCGGTCAGGCGGCCGCTGGCCGCTTGGCAATCAGCGCGGCGCGTTCGGCATCGGTGACAAAGCGCCACTGCCCCGGCGCCGGACCGTCGGCCAGCGTCAGCGCGCCAAAGGCGCTGCGGTGCAGGCCCTCGCAGTGGTTGCCCACCGCCGCCACCATGCGCTTGACCTGGTGGTACTTGCCCTGCACCAGGGTCAGCCGCAGCGACATGTCGCCGGTGATCTCGCAGCCCTCGGCGCGCACCGGCTCAGGGTCATCGTCCAGCACCACGCCGGCCAGCAGTCGGTCCACTTGGACCTGGTCGACCGGCCGCGCTGTGTTGACCTCATAGACCTTGGGCATAAGGTGCTTGGGCGAGGTCAGGCGGTGGATCAAGCCGCCGTCGTCGGTCAGCAACAGCAGGCCGGTGGTGTCCTGGTCAAGCCGGCCCACCGGCTGCACACCACGCTGGCGCAGCGGTGGTGGCAGCAAAAGCAAGACGCTGGGCCAATGCTTGGGCTTTTGCGAGCACTCGTAACCCGCCGGCTTGTGCAGCAGCACCAGCGCGGTGGCTTGGTAGAGCCAGCGCTGGCCGCTTACCTCAAACGCCAGGCCCTCGGCCGCCACCGCCAGCGCCAGCGCCGGATCGGTGCAACGCTCGCCGGCCAGCCGCACATGGCCGGCGGCGATCAGCCCGGCGCATTCACGCCGCGTGCCGAAGCCCTGGCTGAACAGCAGGTCGTCCAGCCGCATCGTCTTGCCGCTCACTCGTGCAGTTCAAGCACCGTGACATGGCGCTCGGCGGCCGGCCAGGCGCGGCCGACGATGCGCTCGCTGATCACACCTGAGCGGAATTCGCCGACCACCGCGCGGCCCACGCCGTCCCTCAGCTTGAGCTTGCTGCTGGCCACACCGGCCACGCCGGGCGGGATACCGATGGCGGGCTGGCCGTCGAGCAGCACGGTGTCGCGCGGCAGGCCGAAGTAGGCGCGTGGGCGGGTGAAGCTGATCACCGCCGCGGCATCCTTGTCGGCTTCGGCCAGGTTGCGCTCGGGCCGCAGGTGCACGATGTCGGACGAGCGCAGGAAGGGCGAGCGGTAGAGGTGGGCGATGGCGAAGCCGGGGGCGTCGAGCACAAATTCCAGCGGCGTGCTTGAACTGGTCTGCAGCGGGCCCCAGCGGCCGTCGGCACCCATCGTCTGATCGACCAGCGCGGCGCCGCGGCGCTCACCGCTGGCCGCATCCACCGCGTAGACCGCCAGCCGGGCGCCGGGCAGCGGCAGGTTGGTTGCGCCGGCGGCGGTGACGCCGGTCACCTTGCCGCTGAGTTGCACCCGCGCCTCGGGCACGATGTGCAGCGGCGAGGTGGTTGTCGGCGCGCGGCCGGTGACAAAGCGGAAGGCCTGGGCAAAGGCCTCGGGGTGGTAGCTGACCTCGCGGTGGTCGCGGCCGGGCAGCACCACGTTCATCGCGCCTTTGAGCGCGGGGCCCTCAAACGTGACGTTGGTCGGCGTGCCTTTGGAGCCGATCCACACGCCGTCGGGCTGGGCAAATTTGTCGTTGTTGTCCGAGCGCAGCGTCATCCATTTGACGCCGGGCGTCACCTCGTCACCGTTCGGGCCCTTGGGTGCATTCAAGCCGCTTAGGAAGGGGCCGGTGCCGTTGAACTCGTTGTTCGGCCGGAAGCCCGGGTTGGCCCAGACGCCGTGGTTGGGCGTGCCGCCCAGGATGGCATGCGAGACCTTGGCCACGCTGCCGCCCGGGCCGCCCCAGTTGGCGATGTAGTGGCGGATCGCATTGCCACCGCGTGAGTTGCCCATCAGCACCACCTGGGTGGCGCCGGTGGCGGCCAGCACCTTGTCGATCTCGGCGGCCAGGGTCTGCATCTGCTCGTCGGCCGAGCTGCGCCCTTCCTGCGGCTTGCCGTTGTCGTCACGCGCCGACGGATAAGGCAAGTCCACCGCATGCAGCCGCGCGCGCGGCCAGCCATTGCTCTCCCAGCGCCACAGCGTGGTGGTCCACAGCGCGGCGGAATCGCCATTGCCATGCACAAAGACGATGGGCGGCTGGCTGGCGCTGCCGGCCATGCCGGCGGGCGGCGTGGCGCAGGCCGCCAGCAGGGCGGCGGCCAGCAGCGG
>JBBQJN010000396.1:0-2562 GCA_038325945.1 Burkholderiales bacterium
TGCAGCTCAACCGCATCAAGAAGCGGGTGGAATCGCGCTACAAGATCCCGTTCACCTACGGCGAAGACGTGGTCAAGCTGGTGGTCTCGCGCTGCACCGAGAGCGAATCAGGCGGCCGCATGATCGACGCCATCCTCACCAACACCATGCTGCCCGACATCAGCCGCGAGTTCCTGACCCGCATGATGCAGGATCAGCCCATCACCGGCGTGGCGGTCAGTGTCGGCGACGGCCAGTTCGTCTATGGCTTCGGCTGACAGCGGCGGCGGCCGCCGCCTTGCATCGGGTGATCGGCCGGCTGTGGCCAGCCTGCCACTTTGGGCTGCGCACGGCCCTGCTTGATGCCCACGTAGGATTACGGCAAAGTTCGGTCACGTTCGATCGTCCACCCGGCCGCAGCTCGGGCTCATCAAGGCAGCCATGGCATCCCCATCCGACACTGAAACCAACACCGACTTGTCGATTTCCGAGCTGTTCGAGGCCTCGATGTTGGCCCATGTCGAGGGACGCGTCGACGAAGCACGAGCTGGCTACGCCAGGCTGCGCGAACTGGCCCCGCTGAACGCTGACTCCTGGCACCTGTCGGCGGTGTTCGAAGCGCAATACGGCTCGCCCAAGATGGTCAAGGACTGGATCCTGCATGCCATCACGCTGGATCCAGACCAGGGCGCCTTTCACAACAACCTGGGCAACGTCTTTGTACGCGACGGGCAGATAGACGATGCCGAACGCAGCTACCGCCGCGCGCTGGAGTTGGACCCCGATCGGCTTGACGCCAAGAACAACCTGGGCCTGCTGTTGCGCTGGCGCGGAGATTTCAAGACTGCGGAAGAGCTCTACCTTGATGTGCTGAAGCGGGCCCCGGGTTTTGTCGATGCCCGCAAGAATTTGGTCAGCCTCTACATCCGCATGGGGCGCTTGCGAGAGGCCATGGTCGAGGCTGCGGCCGGCCTGTTGACAGCGCCGCGCAACATCATGCTGCGCAGGCTGCTGGGCCGGGCCTACGCCGAACATGGTGAACCGGGCAAGGCGATCGAACTCTACGAAAACTGGCAGCGCGAGGACCCCGCTCATCCCGAACCGGCGCACCACCTGGCGGCGCTGCGTGGCACCGGCATCCCGGAGCGCGCTTCCGACGCCTATGTGGTCGAGGCCTTTGCCGGTTTTGCCGCCAGCTTTGATGTCAAGCTGGCGATGCTGGAATACCGCGCGCCGCAACTGGTGGGCGACTACCTGGCCGAGGTGCTGGGCAGCGCCGACAAGTCACTGCGCATCATCGATGCCGGTTGCGGCACCGGGCTGTGTGGGCCGCAGGTGGGCCGATTCGCCCGCACGCTGGTCGGCGTTGACCTCACACAGCAGATGTTGGACCGCGCCGTTGAGCGCGGTGGCTACGACGAACTGGTGCAGGGCGAACTGGTGGCCTTCTTGCAGTCACGGCCGGCCAGCTGCGATGTCATCATCTCGGCCGATACGCTGTGCTACTTCGGCCGGCTGGATGAGTTTGCGGCTGCGGCCAAACACAGCCTGGCGCCAGCCGGCTGGGTGGTGTTCACGGTCGAGGCCCATGGCGACGAGCCCGGCCAACCCGACTATCGCCTGCAACTGCACGGCCGCTACAGCCATCGCCGAGGCTATGTCGAGGCCATGCTGGCCGAGGCGGGTTTTGTCGACATCGCGCTGCGCGAGGTGGTGTTGCGCAACGAAAGCGCCCTGCCGGTGGCGGGCTGGTTGACAAGGGCGCGTGTGCCGCCTTCGGCTTGACCGGCTTGCGGCCCGGCGCCGCTCTCACTCGGCCGGCAAGGTGCGCCAGAATCGCTCGCGCAGCGCTTCCAGTTGCGCGGGCGTGAGGCCGATGTCCTGCGCCATGAAAGCCCTCTTGTCGGGCGTGTGCATCATGAAGGCCTGTGCCTCGTTGAGCATCAGCTCTTCATCCTGCCGGTTGTAGCCGGAACCCGCCAGGTAGTCACGGATGCGCTCACGTTGGGGCTCGCTCAATTCGGTCTGCCAGAAACGCCGCGCGTGGGCCTGATAGCCCGGCCGGGTGTAGAAGCGGCCGTGGCTGATCTCGTGGCGCAGGATGGATTCACGCTGGCCTTCATCGATGGTCTCGTTGGCCGGCGTGCTGGGGTCGTCAGCCTGGGTGGCGGTGAAACTGATCAAGGCCTGCAGGCCGAGCTCAACATAGCCCTGCGCCCCGCCACGCGCGGGCGCCAACACGCCGGCGTCGATCAGGATCTGCAGCAGCCGGCGCTCGGCGGCATCCAACTCCAGCCGCTGGGTCAGCGCCAGGTTGAAGAATCGCGCCAGGCCGGCACCGCCATAGTCGTGCCCCTGGTAAAAAGTCTGTGGGTTATCGCCGCTCTGACTGATCAGGCTGGCCAGTTCAGCGTTGCCCAGCAAGCGATCGCGCGGCGCATCGGTCTTTTCCAGCAGCGCGGCCAGCCGGTTCATCGCCGCGCCCTGCTCAGCCAGGTTGGGGAACTCGATCACCACCACCGCGGGCTCTTCCTTGAGCCGGCCAACCCGCCAATCCGCCGAACGGCCGGCAAGCCATTGGCT
>JBBQJN010000397.1:0-2522 GCA_038325945.1 Burkholderiales bacterium
GTCGCGCTACATTCGCAGGGGTTGCCATCGGGCAGCCTCCAACCGACGCAGCGAAAGGCAAGCATGGCGACCAAAAAGACTCCCAGCCGTTCCGAACTCTCCAAGGCGGCAGACAACATCGCCGAGGCGGCGCAACACATCCGCCAAGCGGTCGGTCAGTCGTTCGAGGAACTGGGCAACGCCAGTGCCGCCGAACTCGACAAGGCGCGCAAAGTGGTGCGCAAGAAGCGCAACGAAGCCAAGAAGCAGATCAACGAGTTGGTCGAAAAGGCCGAGACCCGTCTCAAGGACGCCGCAGCGGTGGCGCGCAAGAAGGTGGCCAGCACGAAGTCGGCTGCCAAGCAGAAGTTCGCCACTTTGAAGGACGCCGCAGGCCGCAAGGGCAAGGCCACCACCAAGGCCGTGGATGCCAAGGTCGACGTGCTGAAGAAGTCGGCCGGCAAGCGCGTGGCCAAGGCCGAGAAGGCCATCAACGAGACGGTGAGCACGGTCCACAAGAGCGCCAAGACGGCGCCGGCGAAGAAGGCGGCGACCAAGAAGGTTGCGGCGGTTACCAAGAAAGCGGTGGCTGCAGTCAAGCAGGCTGCGCCGGCGAAGAAGACGGCGGCCAAGAAGACCGCCGTCAAACAAGCGGCAGCCAAAAAAGCCGCCGCCAAGAAGACCGCGGCGAAGTAGTCCGCCGCCAACTGAGCGGATCAGGGCCCGGGCCGGCAGCCGGGCCCGATGGCTCAAGCGACAGCGTCACCACCACGCTGGCCGCTTGATCGCCTCAGGTGCCAGTGATCACAGCGCCACGACGATGTCGAATTCAGCCAGCAGGCCATCGGCCACCGGCCGGAACGGCAAGGTCAGCGCGTCGCGGTCGGCCGCATCGCGCAGCCCGCGCCAGAGCATGTCGCGCGCATTGCCGGGATCGCCCGCCACATACAGCTGGGTGGTCAGCAATGTGCGCCGGCCCAGCCCGACCTTGACATGGATGTGCGGCGTGCGACCGCGGTAGGCCGCCGGCCGCATGGTGCGAAAGCGGTAACGTCCCTGGGTATCCGCCAGCACCCGGCCATATGACTGGAACGCCGGATCAGCGCGGTCGCCGTCGAGCGGATGGCGGTAGTGGCCGTCGGCATCACATTGCCAGATCTCGACCAGCGCGCCGGCCACCGCTGCGCCTGCGGGATCGCTGACCCGGCCCTGCAGCCAGCAGGCCTGGCCCCGCGCATAAGCGCGGTCACCGTGGCGCAGCAGATCAAAATCGCTGTCAGCCGGCAGGCTCATGGGGTAGTACGGGCCTTCGGATTGCGCCGGGGTCAGCCGTTGCAATCCTGTGGCGGTGGCGCTGGCATTGCCCAGCGCAGGCGCCAGCAGCAGCGCTGCCGGCCAGGCCAGTTGCTGCAGCGCGCGGCGGCGCGCGGCAAGCTGCTGCGGCAGCAGCAGGTGAATGGCATCGGATGTCATGGCCGGCTCCTTGGGTGGTTGAAGGCATCAGGGCATCAGCGCAGCTGGGCATAACAGCAAGTCGCGCTGCCTACACATCAGATGATGCGCCCTCGACAGGCACGGCGCTGCGCGCTGGGCTAAATTAGACGCTCGCCCCGGCCGGCCGCCGGGCCCGCCGCTTTCCCCCGCCACCATGACACTCACCACGGTCTACGCCGCCCGCCGCATCCTGACGATGAACCCGGCGCAGCCCGATGCCAGCCATGTCGCGGTGCGTGACGGCCGCATTCTGGCGGTCGGCGATCTCGTACGCATGCGCGCCTGGGGCGAGTTTGAGCTCGACACCCGCTTTGCCGACAAGTTGCTGATGCCGGGCTTCGTCGAGGGCCATTGCCACCTCAAAGAAGGCAGCATGTGGGACATGCCCTACCTAGGCTGGTTCGATCGCCGCGACCCGCAGGGTTTGGTCTGGCCCGGCCTGCGCAGCATGGGCGCCGTGGTGGCCCGCTTGAGTGAGCTCGACGCGCAACTCGGTGCCAGTGGCCAGCCCACCGAGCAGGCGCTGGTCGCCTGGGGCTTCGACCCGATCTATTTCGGCGGCGAGCGCATGACCATCGAGCACCTCGACGCCGTTGGCGACGGCCGGCGGCTGATCGTCGTGCTGCATGCCAATGGCCATCTGCTCAACGCCAACAGCGCGATGCTCGCGCTGGCCGGCGTCAACGCCGAGACCGAGGTCGAGGGCGTAGTCCGCTTCCAGAGCGGAGTTCAGCAGGGCCAGCCCAATGGTGAGTTGCAGGAGCCTGCGGCCATGTACCTGGTACTCAAGCAGGTGGCCGGCGCCGGCATCCTGGCGCCGATGACCGACGCAGGGCTGCGCAGCTTTGGCGCCATCGCCTGCCTGCAGGGCGTGACCACCGCCACCGACCTGGTCAATCGCCTGGGCGAGCAAGAGCTGGCGGTGTTGCGCCGCCAATGCGGCGACCGCCGCTTTCCGGTGCGCATCCTGCCGGCCTTCCAGGCCTTTCACGGCAGCCACGGCGCGGCCGCTGGCGCCGAGCATGTGCGCGCGCTGGTGGCCAGCAGCA
>JBBQJN010000398.1:0-2508 GCA_038325945.1 Burkholderiales bacterium
GTGAACGCCTGGACAGCGACCAAGCCGCCGCACGCGACGCTCAGCGCTCGGCACAGGCGCAACTCGATGCCGAAGCGTCGCGTGCCCGCTTGCTGCGCGAACGCGCCACCCTGATCGAAAAGTCATTCCGTGCCGGCGAAACGCCGCTGCCCGACCTGCTGCGCGCGCTCGCCGATGCAGCGCAGGCCGACGGCGCCGCAGCCCGCCAGAACGCGGCGCTGGGCCTGGCCCGCGCGCACCTCCAACAAACCCTCGGACTCCTGCCATGAACGCTTACGACAACCGCTGCGCAACGCGGCATCTTCTGGCTGCCGCCGTAATGACGCTGCTGCTGCTGGCCAACCCGCCCGCCTTCGCAGCCCCCGGTGCCCACGGCCCGAATGGCGAGCACCTGGACGGCCCGACCACGATGCGCGCCACGTCCGCCCTGCCGCGCGTCGAGGCCCACTCCGAGACCTTCGAGCTGGTCGCGGAACTGCGCGCCACCGAGCTGGTCATCATGATCGACCGCTACGAATCGAATGAACCCGTGCTCGGCGCAACGCTTGAGGTCGAAAGTGGCGCGCTGAAGGCCGTGGCCGCCTTTCGCGCAGAGCAGGGCGACTATGTCGTCACCGACGCGGCCATGCTGAAAACGCTGGCCGCCACCGGCGAACATGCACTGGTCTTTACCTTGTTGGCGGGCCAGGAAAGCGACCTGCTCGACGGCACGCTGGTCAACGCCGCAGGAGGCGGTCCCGCCAGCATCACCGCTGCCGCAAACGACGGCCACGGCCATGCCCACGGTGGCGACGACCATGGCGACGACCACCATCACGACATGGAACGCGCTGCCTGGATCGGCGGCGGTATCGCGGCCCTGGGTCTGGTGGGCGGCATCGCGTGGTGGCGACAACGCCGCCGCGTGGCCGGCAATCCGCAAGGGGGCCTGTGATGACACGCCATCAACTGAACCGACAGCGCGTGCTGACCCTCATCAGCGCTTTCACACTCACCGCCAGCCTGCTCGTTGCGGCGCCAGCGCATGCCGCGCCCGGCGCGCACGGCCCCGATGGCGAGCATCTGGACGCGCCTGGCGCAGCCGTCAACGCATCCGGCCTGGCACGCCTGCCCGACGGCAGCGTCAACGTGCCCAAGATAGCGCAGCGGCGCATGGCCATCCGCACGGTGCTGTCAGTGGATTCCGAAGCCGCCGCCACGGTCGAGATGCCCGGCCGGGTGGTCATGGACCCGAACGCCAGCGGCCGCGTACAAGCCGTGTATGGCGGGCGCGTCGAGCCGGGGCCCAGAGGCTTGCCCGTCGCTGGACAAGCGGTCAAGCGAGGCGAGGTGCTGGCGTATGTGCGCTATCAAGCCGAGCCGTTCTCAAAAGGCGCGCAGCAGGCCCAGCTGGCTGAACTGCGCGCGCAGCGGCAACTGGCCGAGCAGCGCGTGCAGCGCTTGGGCGGCCTGGAAGGCACGGTGCCGCGCAAGGAGATCGATGCCGCACGCACTGAAGCCGTGAGCCTGGCCGAGCGCGAACGCAGTATCGCCAGCAGCCTGGTGGCGCGCGAAGCGCTGACCGCGCCGGTCAGCGGCGTCATCGCCCGCGCCGACCTGGTCGCAGGCCAGGTCGTCGACCCGCGCGACGTGTTGTTCGAGGTCGTGGACCCGGCGCGCATGCTGGTGGAAGCCACCACCGCCGACGCCAAGGTAGCCGCCAGTGTTGCTGGGGCATCCTTGCAGGGCATGCCCGAGGTTTCGCTGCGCCTGCTGGGCGTGTCGCGTTCTTTGCGTGACGGTGTGCTGCCGCTGACCTTTGCCCTGAGCCCAGTCAAACCAGGAACCGCCTTGCCGGTGGCCATCGGCCAGCCGGTCACCGTGGTGGCGCAGTCGAGAGAACGCATCAAGGGCGTGGTGTTACCAGCGCAGGCTGTCGTTAGAAACCCATCCAACGAGCCCATCGTCTGGATCAAATCGGGCGCTGAACGCTTCATCCCGCAGCCGGTGCAATTCAGGCCGCTGGACGCCAGCACGGTGGTGGTGACGCAAGGACTGAGCGCGGACAACCGCGTCGTCGTCCAGGGCGCGCCGCTGATCGCACAAATCCGTTGAACGGGAGCGCAACTCATGTTCAATTGGATCGTTCGTACCAGCCTTCACAACCGCCTGTTCGTGCTGGCCGTGGCCGCGCTGTTGATGGTCTACGGCGCGGTGACGGCCTGGCGCACCCCTGTCGATGTCTTCCCCGACCTCAACAAGCCGCTGATCACCGTGCTGACCGAGGCCGGCGGCATGGCCCCGGAAGAAGTCGAGCAGCTCGTCACCTTCCCGCTGGAAACCGCGCTGAACGGCATGCCGGGCGTGACCCGTGTTCGCTCGACCTCTGGCGTGGGCCTGTCGCTGGTCTATGCCGAGTTCGACTGGGGCACCGACATCTACCGCAATCGCCAGCTGGTGGCCGAGCGGCTGGCACTGGTGCGCACGCAGATGCCAGGCGACATCACGCCGGTGATGGGCCCGGTCTCG
>JBBQJN010000399.1:0-2473 GCA_038325945.1 Burkholderiales bacterium
CTCACGGCAGCCGAGGTAGGGCTGGTTCACGCACTGGCCGTTTTGGGCGCGGCGCTCGAACATGCTGAAAAACTTCTGCGGTGGCTGCGGGTCGTGGCGGTCGGGCAGCACCTCCAAGTCGGCGTGCACGCGGTAGGCCACATCGCGCAGCAGCAGCGCGGCGCGTTGCTGGCGGTCGTCCTCGACCAGGATGGCCAGATCGCCCTCACCTGTGGCCATCGCCTGCTGCACATTGCGCGTGGAGATCACCGACGCCACCTCGTTGCGCCGCAGGTTCATCCACCGCACCGGCCGCAGCACCTCGATGCGCCGCACCTGCCAGCGGATGGCCGGCTTCCACAAGATGGCCTCGAACACCGCCCGGGCAGCCGAGGGCGTAATCACGTCATACGACACCCGCTCGACCTTCATTTCGGGCCGGGTGAAACAGGCGTAGTCGCCCGTGATTTCTAGGCAGTAGCGCTTCTGCGTTGTCATCCCTGAACTCCTGAGCACTGAAAAAGAGAACCACCTACGGCAAGATCGACAGGAATGCTCGTGTCACCCGCAGGTCGAGGCCATTGCTGACGGCCAGCCAGAAGAGAAAAACTGTGACCAACGGCTTGGCGCCGATATGGAAAAGTACGGCCAACCACGCGAGGCAATAGCGGTAGCCCGCTTGACCCTTCAAGAGGCGCAACTCCCTGAGCAAATCGACCAAGTGCATGTTTCCCACCTCGCAACGGCGGCTGAAATATAGCACTTCCTTTTATGACGCAAGGCAGCTTTGTGGCAAACTGTATGTTCGTCGTCCAGAAGGCGACGTGGGTTGAAACCTTTTTGGCCGTAAGGCTGCTTGGCAGGCGCGGGGGTACGCCCCCGCGCCATCTCTGCAGCTTGCGTTTCATGCCACTAATCCTGCGACGTCGAGCAGCTTCCCTTCGGGCAGCAGGCCCAACAGTGGGTCGTAGCGCTGCTCGTCGATCAGCAGGTAGAGCCCGGGCAGCAGCTCTTCCACATCGCGCCGGGCCTGCCACAGGTCGACCGTGGCTTGGCGCACCGTGACGGCGTAGCGTTGTAGCTTGCGCAGCAGCCAGCGATCAGCCTTCTTTTGGCGCAGCAGCGCGATCAGCGGCGCAATGTTGGTGGCGTCCGGGTTGGGGCTGGCATAGGGCACGATCACCGTGGCTTGTTGGCGGTCATCGACCAGGCGAAAGCGCTCGGCAGCGGTGCGGAACTCCATCACCATGTCGCGGTTGCCCTTCAACAGCTCGCCGATGCGGTGTTTGTCCAGGCTGGCAAAGCCGCCGTAGTACAGCGGAAAGTAGCGCGCGAAGGCCGCCGGGCTCAGCGTATCGGCTACATCGGCCGCCAGCGTGCTGCGGGTGGCATCCGCGCCGGCCCGCAGGCCGGTCAGAGTGCGGGGCAGCGGGCGCACGAAGACCTGCACCAGTCCCTGAGCGAGCAAACCTTCGCGGTTGCAGCGGCCGGCCGCCTGGGCGATGGAGTCGAGTCCGGCAAGGGCGCGAAACACCACCGGAAAGTCGATGTCCACGCCGGCCTCAACCAGCTGGGTGCTCACCACACGCAGCGGGCGGTGGTCGGTGCCGGCGCGGCGTGCGGCCAGCCGGTCACGAATCTGCCGGATCACGTCCGCGCGGTGCTGGCCACACAGCGCGGCCGACAGGTGCAGGCAAGGGTCGCCGGTTTGTCGGTTCAGCGCCGCCACGATCTCGGCCGCATCGTTGCGGGTGTTGACGATGACCAGCACGGCGTCGTGCTGGGCAATGGCATCGACCAGTTCGGCCGTGGGCATGGGCGTTTGCAGGTCGGCCGGCCAGGCGATTTGCACCCGCGCCAGCCGGGCAAACAACGCGGCCTCGTCGTCGATGATGCGGCGCGGCGCGGGCAGGCCGCGCAGCCCTTGGCGTGGGTCGAAGCGTTTCAGCTCTGCCAGCGCTGGCTGGGTGGCGGTGCACAGCAAGACGGTGACCCCGTAGTGGGCCACCAGCAGGTTCAGCGCATCCAGGATGGGTTGCAGAAACTCCGGCGGCAGCAACTGGGCCTCGTCCAGAACGATCACGCTGTTGGCCAGACGGTGCAGCTTGCGGCAGCGCGAGGTGCGCGCGGCAAACAGCGACTCAAACAACTGCACGTTGGTGGTGACGACCAACGGCGCGTCCCAGTTTTCGCAGGCCAGGCGGCTGCGGCTGGTTTCGTCACGCTCCAGGTCATCGGCCTGGCTGTGGTGCTCCACCACCGCATCGCGGCCAAAGACCTGCGTGAACACGTCGGCGGTCTGCTCGATGATGCTGGTGTAAGGGATGGCGTAGACCACCCGGCGCTGGCCATGCTGCGCGGCATGACGCAGCGCGAATGCCAGCGACGAAAGCGTCTTGCCGCCGCCAGTGGGCACGGTAAGCGAGTACACGCCTGGCGGCTGGGCCGCCTTGTCTCGGCATTGCTGCAAGACCTGGGCGCGGGCTTGCATGAC
>JBBQJN010000400.1:0-2454 GCA_038325945.1 Burkholderiales bacterium
CAAGGCGATGAACGCGATGCCGCGCATCATCCTGGCGCCGATTTTTGCGGTCTGGTTTGGTCTGGGCATCGCCAGCAAGGTGGCGCTGGGCGTGACGCTGGTGTTTTTCATCGTCTTTTTCAACGTCTACCAGGGCGTGAAAGAGGTCAGCCCGGTGATCCTGGCCAACGCCCGAATGCTGGGCGCCAGCCCGCGCCAGTTGCTGCGCCATGTCTATTTGCCCAGCGCCACGAGTTGGGTGTTTTCGTCGCTGCACACCAGCGTGGGCCTGGCGTTTGTCGGCGCCGTGGTGGGTGAGTACCTGGGCTCGGCCAGTGGCGTGGGTTATCTGATCCACCAGGCCGAGGGCGTGTTCGACATCAACACGGTGATGGCCGGCATCCTGGTGCTGACCGGCTTTGCGCTGGCGCTGGACGCTGCGGTGGGGCGGCTGGAGCGGCGGCTGATGGTCTGGCAACCCCGGGGTGGCGAGACCGAGAAGTTGTGAGGTCCGCGCGTCGCCGGCTCGCCGCGTGTGATGCGGCGAGCACCTGCGTCAGGGCTTCTTGACCGCGCCGGCTTCGTCGGCCCGGGTGACGGCCAGGTCGGTGTCCGCCTTGGCGGCGTCGTCAACGGCCGGCTCCGGCTCCAGGGTGGAGTCTTGCGCCGGCTGACGCGCGGCTTCTACGGCGGGCTCATCTGCCGCCAGCGCTGCGGCTGCTGGCGCCGGTTGCGCCACCGGCGCCGCCGGCTCGCTGGTGTCGTCCTTGGGCCGCAGCTTCTCCAGCGCGTCGGTCATGCGCTGGGTCCAACCGGCCAACTCGTCCGACAAGACTTGCTCGGTGTGGCTGGCCAGCGCCTCGACGTTGTCACGCAGCGATTGCTCCTCCGGCTGCAGTGAGGTCCACCACGACAGCAGGTTGTCCAGGTCGGTCGCGGTCTGGTTGTAGCCCACCAGCGTGGTCTCGATCTGCCGGTAGCCCAAAAAGCTCATGAAGGCTGCGCCCAGCGCGGTGCTCAGCGTGATCCAGATCACCCAGCTGTCGCCCAGTGCCGCCAGCAAGGTGCCGGCAGCGCCCGCGCCCAGCACGGCGTACTGCAGGCGCTGCAACTGCGCCTCCAGCGCGACGGTCTTGCGGCGGTAGAAAGCCAGCTGGTCTTCCAGCCGCATGCGCACGTACTGGTCGGTGCCCAGAAAGCTCAGCCCGTCGTCGCGTGCGCTGGCGGCATTGGGCGGCGGGATCGGCCCGGTGTAGACCGGCAGCGCGGTGGTGTTGGCCTCGGTGCGGGCCAGCCGGCGGGTGATGTCCTCGATCGCCTTGGACAGGTTTTTCTCGCGGGTGGCGTCCGACCCGTAGGCGTCGCTGCGCAGCCGGTAGCGGTAGATCTCGCGCTTGATGCTCTCGGCGGCCGAGCGCAGCAGGATCCAGCGTTTGCCGGGCTTGAAGCGGTTGGTGGCGGCGATCAGCACCGAGGTGCCGATCGGCAGTGCAATCAGGATGTAACCCAGCGCCTTGTAGAGCAGGCCGGCGGCGGTCATCGGCGCGCTGCCCGGTGTGCCGGCGGTACCCGGCGTGCCTGGCGAGCCCTGCACGCCGGCGTCCTTGAGCAGCAAGTGCACGATGGCCAAGAACACGGCCAGCACGCCCAGCGCCAGGACGCGCCACTGCGAGGTCATGAAGTCGGTTTGCTGGCGCACCGCCGCGCTGTCGATAGCTGCAAAGCGCCGCCAGGCCTGGCGCAGCACACTCTCGCCACCCGACTGGCGCAGCACCTGGCGCGCCAGGGTCTCGACCGCATCACCCACCTTTTCGCCCAGTGTGATGCAGGTCAGGTTGCCGTCGGCCAGGATCTCGGCCACCACCGGGTCGTCGTGGTCGGCCTCACGCGCCTCCCACTGGCGCGCCAGGTCGTCGGCCGCGCCGCCGCTGCGCTTGACCAGCAGCACCGCCCAGCGCCGGCGCACCGCCTGCAGCACCTCGGCCGCCGTGCCGGCGCCGCCGCCGATCACCACCATCATCACCGGCTTGCCGGCGGCCAGCGCCTGCGCCACGTCGATCTTGCTGCGCAGCTCGGCGCCCCATTCGGCACCGGCGGTCAGCAGCAGGTGGCTCAAGCCCGGTGTCAGTGGCTGGCGCGCACCCTCTCCTTCGGCGGGCTGGCCGGGCAGGCGCAGCTGCAGCGCGGGCGCCACGCCCAGCAGCGGCGGCGGGTTGTCGATGTCGGCCACGGCGCGGCCCACCAGGCTGGCCACGCCGCCGGCACCGCCGCGGGCAATGCACAGCGCGTTGGCATCGCGCGCCGCGCGCACCAGGCCGCGGCCCACCAATTGCACCAGGCGCGGGCGCAGCAGCTCGTCGGCTTCGTCGTCGCCACCCGCCATCACGATCACCGCGCCGACCCCGGCGATGCCCAGCGCTGCGGCCAGCGCTTCGGGTTTGTCGGCAGGCTCGGGCTGTACCCCCCGGATGGAGC
>JBBQJN010000401.1:0-2446 GCA_038325945.1 Burkholderiales bacterium
CACGGCCGCGATGTTGACGCCGACAAAGGCCTTGGCCGCACGCGGCGACGCGGCGTGGATGGCATGGGCCAGCAACTCCTTGCCGGTGCCGGTCTCGCCGAGCAGCAGCACGGTGGAGCCGGTGGCCGCCACCCGCCGCGCCTGGCGCTTGACCTCCAGCGCCGCCGGGCTGGCGCCAATGTAGGTGGCGATGCTGTACTTGGGCCGCCGGTTGCGCACCTGCTCGGCGGCCAGCTGGCGCTGGGCGGCGGCCAGCTCACGCTGCAACTGGCCGAACTTGGCCATCAGCGGCTGCATCGTGCTCTCAGGATGGTCCATCAGCACCATGCCCAGCGCGCCGATGACCTCTCCCTGCGCATCGCGCAGCGGCACGCGGCTGACCAGAAAGGTGCCGGCCTTGTTGCTCAGCAGATCAACCAGGATCGGCTGCCCGCTGTCGATAACCTGGGCCAGCAAGGTGTTGGGCACCACTTCCTCGACAAGTTTGCCGACGAATTCGTGCTCATCGGCAAAACCCAGCGCCGGCAAAAAGCGCTTGTAGCCCTCGCTGATCCAGACCACGCGGTGCGCACGGTCAACCACCATCATGCCCTGCACGGTCTGTGCATAGAGGTCGAACATCGACTGCGCCGCCAGCTTGAGCAGGCTGGCAGGGTCTTGCGGCAGCTGAGGCAGTGAAGGCATGGACGAGGCAGGCGTGGTGCAGCGCACTGTAAGCCAGCAGGCAACGCGCTCGACTGCGCCGGCCGCTGCCCGCTGCCGGGCGGGCGGCGGGTGGGCGGCTGGCCGCAGCTCAGCGCGGTTCGCCGCTGACGGGCTGCTTCGACGGCGCTGCAGCGCCGCGCTGCGTCTGCAAGCCCTCAGCCCCCTGCTTGGCCAGGCCCTGCTCGCCGCGCCGCGCCGCGGCCACCGCAGCATTCAGCGCCTGCAGCGGCTGTTGCAGGGCCGAGCGGTCAGCCTGTTCAAGGCCAGCGGCCGCCTGCCCAAACTCCGGCGCGGCGCGCTGGCGCCCTGGGGCCAACAGCCACAACAGCCACAGCAGCCACAGCAGCGGCAGGCTGCCCAGCGCCAGCCCGGCAAGTGCTGCCGTGCCGGCCCATCGCGCCGCAGCGCTGGCCAGCCGCGCCGACGCTGCAGCGGCCTGTTCGGTGTGCTGCCACCAGTTGTCGATCTCGGCACGCAAGCGGGCAAAGGCCTGTTGCGCTTCACCCTCCATCAGCTCACGCGCCGCATCAGCCGCTGCGCTGTCGGTGGCGGCCTGCCGTGAGGCCGCCAGCAGCCGATCATTGACGCGCCAGTAGCTCAGCAGACTGGCCTGCACCGCCGCATGGTGCTGGCGGTCAGCATCGTCAACCAACTCGCGGCCATGGGCCGCCATGCGGCGCTCGATACCGACGCGCGTGGCCTGCAGCCGCTGCTCGACCTGCGAGCGCTCGTCGGCCTTGCGCAGCAGCAGGTGCAAGGCCATCAGACCGCGTGATTCGTCGACCGCCGCGCTCAGGTCGCGCAGCTGCTTCATCGCCGGCAGCAAGGCCTCGCTGACCACCCGCTGGTGCTGCTCGGCCTCGCGACTCTGCGACATCGACACCGACGCCAGCAAACCCAGCGCCAGCAGCAAGATCAACAGCAGGCCGCGAAATCGCAGGCCGGTCGGAACAGTGGTGGACAAGATCATGGCGGCTCTCTGGCCGGCATGATGACCGCCCAGGTACCGCCGTGAACCGAGGCCTGCCAGCGGATTGCGGCACAAGTACCGGAAAACCGACTCGACGGCGTGCCGGCGGCGCTCTCAGCCCGCCGCCCTCTGAGCCGTCCACCCAGCCTCGCGGGCGCTGCCGCCGCACCCCGTCTTACAATCGCCGAATGAGCGTTTGCAGTCTTTCCACCGGTCGTGCGCACGCCGCAACGCGCCGCCAGACCACACGCGATCGAATTAGTCGGCGCCTGCCTGCCTAGCGCCGGCTGCAGCAGTCAGTGCCCGCTGGCTGCCGACCGCCGCGCGTCTGACGCCCCTGCAGGATCTTGGGCGGTAACCCGCCCTCCCCCATTGCCTTGACGAGCGCGCCGGCCGCCCCGGCGTGAAGTTGCCATGACCGACGCCAACAAGTCCCCCGCCAGCACCGCCGCCGGATCCGCTGCCGGTGCCACCGATTACCGCGCCACCCTCAATCTGCCCGACACGCCGTTTCCGATGCGGGGCGATCTGCCCAAGCGCGAGCCGGGCTGGGTCAAGCAGTGGAACGACGAAGGTTTGTATGCCCAGTTGCGTGAGGCGCGGCGCGACGCGCCCAAGTTCATCCTGCATGACGGCCCGCCTTATGCCAACGGCCAGATCCACATGGGCCATGCCGTCAACAAGGTGCTCAAGGACATGGTTGTCAAGGCGCGGCAGTTGTCGGGTTTTGACGCGCAGTACGTGCCGGGCTGGGATTGCCATGGCCTGCCG
>JBBQJN010000402.1:0-2409 GCA_038325945.1 Burkholderiales bacterium
GAAGCTTTCGGGCAGCAGCCGGCCGGTGGCCGAATCTTCAAGTCGGTCGAGCACATGGCGCAGGATGCGAAAGCTCGACGGCACCACGCCGCTTGAGTCACCCGAGTGGATGCCTTCGGTGAGGATCTCGACCTTGAGCACGCCCGAGACCATGCCACGCAGGCTGGTGGTGAGCCAGAGCTGGTCGTAGTTGCCGGCGCCCGAATCGAGGCAGACCACCAGGCTGACCTCGCCAAGCCGGGCGCGGAGCGCGTCCAGGTAGGGCGGCAAGTCATGCGAGCCGCTCTCCTCGCAGGTCTCGATCAGGCCGACGATGCGCGGGTGCGCCAGGTTCTGCGCCTTCAGCGCCTCGACCGCGGTGATGGCGGCGTAGACGGCGTAACCGTCGTCGGCACCGCCGCGGCCGTAGAGCAGGCCGTTTTCGTATTTGGGTGTCCAAGGGCCGAGGTCGTTGCGCCAGCCGCTGAATTCGGGCTGCTTGTCGAGGTGGCCGTACATCACCACCGTGCCAGTGCTGCCGGTCTTGGTGGACTCGATCTCGAAGATGATCACCGGCGTGCGGCCGGGCAGGCGCACCACCTCCAGCGTCAAGCCCGCTACCTTGCGCGACTCGACCCAGGTTGCGGCGTCGCGCACCACACGCTCCAAATGGCCGTTGGCCGCCCAGTCGGCATCAAACATCGGGCTCTTGGCCGGGATGGCGATGTAGTCGGTAAGCGCTGGCACGATGGCCTCGTCCCAGCGCTGGTCGGCAAATCGGCCCAGCGCCGTGGCTTCATCGGCTTGCAGTGGCAGTTGGGGATCACGGGCGTTCATGGTGTCTCCTCGGCGGGGGTTCGGGGTGCAGACTATCGGCGTTCAGCGCGGCGCCAGCGTGGCCAGCCAGTCGCTGAGGTCGCCGAAAACGCGGCCCTGCTCGGGCTCGTTGAAAATCTCGTGCGCCAGGCCATCGTAGCGCCGGCTGCGCAGCAGCGCCGGCGGTGCGGCTGCGGCAAAGGCCTCGCTGCCACGCGGCGCGACGCAGCGGTCGGCGCCGGCATAGAGCAGCAGCGTGGGCACCGTCCAGCGCGGTGCGGCCTCCAGCAGCAGCTGGCCGGCAGCCAGCATGAAGCGCACCAGTCGCGGCGTGATGCGGTCATGCGCCAGCGGATCGTCGATATAGGCGCGCACCACCATCGGGTCGCTGCACATCCACTCCGGCTTCAGGCCATTGCCCAACGCCAGATCGGGCGCCAGCGGCGCGGCCAGCGCCAGCAGCAGCTTCTGCGCCAGGGTCATGCCCAGATCGAGTGCAGGTGACGACATCACCAGCGCATCCACCGGCTGCCACCAGGGCGCCGGCTGCGCGGCCAGACCCTCGGCAACATAACGACCGACCAGCAAGCCGCCCATGCTGTGGCCCAGCAGCAGCAGCGGGCCGGGGTTGGCCTGGCGAACATGGGCCAGCACCAGGCCAAGGTCATCAAGCAGGCTGTGCTCGGCCGCCAGCCCACCGCGCGGCCCGGCTGAGCGGCCATGACCACGCTGGTCGTAGGCTTGCACCGCCCAGCCGTCGGCGGCCAGCTGCGCCGCCAGATGGCCATAGCGGCCACTGTGCTCACCCAGGCCATGCACGATCAGCACGCTGCCACGCCGCGCTTCGGCCGCAGCGGGCCAGTCCTGCAGGTACAGCTTCAGGCCATCGGTGGTGAGCAGTTCAGGCATGAGGGGCAGTGTAGGGCGGCACATCGCTTCCCACGCTGCCCGCGCTCTCCACCTGCAGCACGCGCGCCACCCTGGCCTGTGCCTGTGCCTGTGCCTGTGCCTTGTCCGGGCTCAGCCCATGCAAAACACATTGAGCTTGTTGCCGTCGAGATCGCGAAAGTAACCCGCATAAAAACCTTCGCCGCGCGGGCCGGCCGGGCCTTCGTCAGTGCCGCCGAGCTGCAGCGCCAGCGCGTGGGTGGCATCCACCTTGGTCTTGCTGTCGACGACAAGGGCCGCCATCGTGCCGTTGCCCGGTGTCGCCGGCTGCTGGTCGAAGGGGATCATCACAGCCAGCGCCGGCTTGTCCATCGCCAGCCCCCAGGCATAGCCGCGGCCGAAGTCCATGATGCGCTGGATGCCCAACGGCGCCAGCAGTTCGTCATAGAACTTCATCGCGCGGGGCAGGTCGTTGGTACCGATGGTGACGTAGCCGATCATGGGATGCTCCTCAAAGAGTGGTCTGCAAAGCCTGCTTTGTACCCGCTCGCAGCCTGGCTGCACCATCGCAATCGCACTGAGCCCCTAGGAGCCTGTCGGGCTTGGGGCGTCGAAAAGCGAGAATCGGCCCCAGCGAGGACAGTTCTTGCCGGATTTGCAGCCCCATAGCCCAGCTATGGGGCAAAAAGACGGTGAGAAATGGACCGCTGCGGTCGATTCGCAGCC
>JBBQJN010000403.1:0-2385 GCA_038325945.1 Burkholderiales bacterium
AAACCCCCGCGCGCGCTGCCGGGGGCTGCGCGCGGGGGGGGGGGGGGGTGCCCCGCGCGGTAAATCAGGGGGGGGCGGGTGCTTTCCCGGCCGGTATTCACCCGGCGGGGGCCCCCCCCCCCCGGCGCGGCGCGGCCGCACCACACCCACGAACGGCAAGTTTCAGGCCAAAAAACGAACGACAGCTCAGAGCCGTCAGCCGGCGCCCGTGCCGTGCCCAAAGGCCCTCGCCGAGATCAGGTGGCGACGTCGAAAGACAGCATGTGCCCCATCCGCGCGTCACCCTTGCCACCCAGCACCGTCGCATAGGCCCGCTGCACGGCCGCCGGACCGGCGTGCTGCTGCACCACCACCCAGGGCGCTGCCGGGTGGCTCACCTGGGCGCGGAACAGCTGCCAGTCGGCCACCAACCGGCGGTTGAACTCGGCCCCGCCCCAGTCGGTGCTGCGCTTCTTGACCTGTGCCGGCGCGAAGAACAGCGTGGCGCGCGGGCCGGGCAGGTCGCGTGCACCGGCCAGGTTTTCGACGTGTGTGCCGCCGATCGATGCGCTGTAGGCCAGCGCACCGAAGCGGCTGTGCACCGCCAGCCGCAGCGCGCCGTCGCCGGCAAAATCGACATAGATGCAAGGCAGATCGGCCGCCAACGTGTCGAGCTGGTCATAGCTGATGACGCGGTGGTAGACGCCCAGGCTTTCGCAAAAAGCCACGTTGCCGGTTGAGGTCAGGCCGATCACCTCGATCTCGGGCCGCAGTGCCAGCCGGGCGGCGGTGGCGTAGGCGGTCTTGCTGGACGCGCTGGACAGCAGCATGGCTGGCTTGCGCGCGCCGGCTGCGTCGGTGCTGCCAAAGTAGCGGTTGTCCGCCAGGAAGTCGTCGATCAGCCAGGCGGTGAGGAACAACGGCCGCAGCAGCGCTTGCAGATCCTCGGTGTCGGCGGTGTAGAACGGGTCGGCGCTGCAGCGCTGGTACTGGTTGTAGACGGCGTGCAGGGCGGCGCGGTGCGGCGCGGCGTCGCTGAAGCCGGCGGCTGACAGCCGCGCCGGTTGCAGCACGGCATGAGAGGCCATCGGCCAGTAGCCGTACAGCCGCTCGCCCACCGCCACGCCGGGGTGCAGCGACTGCACCACCTCAGCGAAGCCCCACACCGGGATGCAGCCCCAGGCCGTGCCGTCGGCGTCGGCGTCGGCGTCGGGCGCAACCGGAAAGAACTGCCAGTAGTGCATCGCGTCGCCAAACGCCGCGTAGGTGATGTTGTTGGAGGTGAAGGCAAACTGATCGATGCGCACGCGCACCTGACCATCGGCCAAGGGCTGGTCGGCGGCCGCCACCAGCCGGGTGCTGGCAAGCTGGTCCTTGCGGACCTGGAATTGCAGAGTCGTCATGCTGATCTCCTTCCCAGGGGTTGCGGCGTCAAATCACCGCCCCTTGCACGTTGACGTAGAGCGCGTACAGCGAGTGGCTGGCGGCCATGAACAAGCGGTTGCGTCGCGGCCCGCCAAAACACAGGTTGGCGCAGCGCTCGGGCAGGTGGATGTGGCCGACGGCCAAGCCGTCGCGGTTGAATACGCGCGCGGGCCGTCGCCCAGGGTGCTGTTCGGGTCGCTCATGGCGCTTGGGGGGTGCTGAGGGTCATCGGCAGGACAGCGCGGCGCTGCGGCGGGTGCCACACTCTAAGTCACGCCGTGCGCGCAGGCCGCCGGCATCAACCCTGGAGACACCGATGAGAGAGAACCGATTGCGCACGATGTGGGCGGCCGACCAGACCGTGGTCAACGGCTGGCTGGCGATCCCTGACAACTTTTCGGCTGAGGTGATGGCCCACCAGGGCTGGGACGCGCTGACCATCGATCTGCAGCATGGCGTGGTCGACTACGCCGCGATGCTGGGTATGCTGCAGGCCATCTCGACCACCGACACGGTGCCGATGGTGCGCGTGCCCTGGCTGGAGCCGGGCATCATCATGAAGTCGCTCGATGCCGGCGCCTACGGCTTGATCTGCCCGATGATCAATAACCGCGACGAGGCGGCGCGGCTGGTCAGCTATGCACGCTACGCGCCCAAAGGATGCCGCAGCTTCGGCCCGATCCGCGCCTCGATGTATGCCGGCGCCGACTACCCGCAGAAAGCCAACGACACGGTGGTGGTGTTCGCGATGATCGAGACCGCGCAGGCGGTGGATAACCTCGACGCCATCCTGTCGGTTGATGGGCTGGACGCGATCTACGTCGGCCCGTCTGACCTGTCGCTGACGCTGGGCTGCCGGCCGGTGATCGACGATGTGGATCCGCCCGCGGCGCAGGCCATCGCCCACATCGCCGAGCGCGCCAAGGCCCACGGCGTGTTCTGCGGCATCCATAACGGCGTGCCGGCGCAGGCGCTGGCGCG
>JBBQJN010000404.1:0-2367 GCA_038325945.1 Burkholderiales bacterium
GGCGCCGAAGTCATTGCCGACGGCAGCATCCATGTCTACGGCCCGCTGCGTGGCCGCGCCATTGCCGGCGCCCGGGGTGATACCACGGCCCGCATCTACAGCACCTGCCTGGAGCCGCAGCTGGTGTCGATCGCCGGCATCTACCGCACCACCGAAAACCCGCTCGCCGCCGACGTGCTGGGCCAGGCCGCCCAGGTGCGCCTGGTCGGCGAGAAGATCATCGTAGAGCCGCTGAAATCATGAAAGTTTCGAGCCGCAAGCGACTGTCCGCCCCACCCGCTGCCCGACCCGCTGCCCCACCCGCGGCCCGGCCCGCACTCCACCCCCATGCAACGAAAGAACCCCTGATGGCCAAGATCATCGTCGTCACCTCCGGCAAGGGCGGGGTGGGCAAAACCACCACCAGCGCCAGCTTTGCCGCCGGCCTGGCCCTGCGCGGCCACAAGACCGCTGTGATCGACTTCGACGTGGGCCTGCGCAACCTCGACCTGATCATGGGTTGCGAGCGCCGCGTCGTCTACGACCTGATCAACGTGATCCATGGCGAGGCCAACCTGAACCAGGCGCTGATCAAGGACAAGCAGTGCAGCAACCTGTTTGTGCTGGCCGCCAGCCAGACGCGTGACAAGGACGCCCTGAGCCAGCACGGCGTCGAGAAGGTGCTCAATGACCTGTCGGCGATGGACTTTGAGTACATCGTCTGCGATTCGCCCGCGGGCATAGAGACCGGCGCAATGATGGCCATGCACTTCGCCGATGAGGCGCTGGTGGTCACCAACCCCGAAGTCTCGTCGGTGCGTGATTCCGACCGCATCCTGGGCATGCTGTCGAGCAAAACCAAGCGCGCGATCGACGGCCAGTCGCCGATCAAGGAGCATTTGCTGATCACCCGCTACAACCCGAGCCGGGTTGAGGGTGGGCAGATGCTGTCGCTGACCGACATCCAGGAGATCCTGCGCATCCCGCTGATCGGCGTGATCCCCGAGAGCGAGACCGTGCTCGACGCCAGCAACCAGGGCGTGCCGGCGATCCACCTCAACGCCACCGATGTCAGCGAGGCCTACAAGGACGTCATCAGCCGCTTTCTGGGCGAGACGGTGCCGATGCGCTTTACCGAGGCCGAGAAGCCCGGCTTCTTCAAGCGCCTGTTCGGCGGGAGGTGAGCGACATGTCGTTTCTCTCGTTCTTCCTCGGCGAAAAGAAGAAGACCGCGTCGGTCGCCAAAGAGCGGCTGCAGATCATCCTGGCCCACGAGCGCTCGGGCCGCGGCACGTCGCGCGCCGATTACCTGCCGCAGTTGCAGGCCGAACTGATGGCGGTGATCAGCAAGTACGTCAACATCTCGCCCGAGGACATCAAGGTCAGCCTGGAAAAGCAGGACAACTTTGAGGTGCTCGAGGTCAAGATCGAGCTGCCCGACGGGGTGCGTTGAGCCTTATCCGGTCGCGGGCCCGTCGATGAAGATGCCGTGAACACGCCGGTGCTGCCCTTCCTGTCCGGCTATGCCGAGCCGCTGCTGGCTCAGGCTCGGCAGTTGCTGGTCGAAGGCCGGCTCGGTGACTACCTGATCGGCCGCTACCCAGAGGCCCATGTCATCCGCAGCGATGGCGCGCTCTACGCGCATGCCGCGGCGCTGAAGGCGCGCTACCTGCGCAACGCGCCGGCGCTGTCCAAGGTGGTGTTTGAAGGCCGGCTGCAGATCGACCAGCGCGCACTGGGCACGCTGACGGCGGTATCAAGGGTGCAGGGTGGCCGGCTCACCGCCAAGCGCGAGCTGCGGGTGGCGGCGCTGTTCAAGGACGCGCCGGCCTTGATGCTGCAGATGATCGTGGTGCACGAGCTGGCGCACCTCAAGGAGCGCGAGCACAACAAGCCGTTCTACGCGCTGTGCCAGCACATGCTGGCCGACTACCACCAGATCGAGTTCGACACTCGGCTCTACCTGTGCTGGCGCGCCCGTACCCAGGCCAGCATCCAGGCCAGTACCCAGGCCGACGCCCAGACCGACGCACCTGAGGTGGAAGAGGCGATGGCCCGGGCCGCCGCGCGCTGAGGCAGCGGCGGCGCACCATCCGCTGACGATCAGCGGCTGTCGTCGACGCACTGCTGCTGCAGCGCGTCCCAGCCTTCAGTGCCAAGCTTCTCCATCGTCGCCATGTTCTGCTCGTAGATCGCTTCGGCCTCGGGGAACGCCGCCACCGCGCGGTCGATGCTGTCTTCGCGCAGCAAATGCAGCGTGGGCCAGGGCGAGCGGTTGGTGGCGTTGGCGATGTCGTCGGCTTCGGTATCGGCAAACTGGTAGTCGGGGTGGAAGCTGGCCACCTGCAGCATGCCTTCCAGGTCAAGCTCGGCCACGGTGTCTTCGGC
>JBBQJN010000405.1:0-2355 GCA_038325945.1 Burkholderiales bacterium
GGCAAGGCCTTTGATGCCAGCCTGCCCTGCGTCGTTTTTGTGCACGGCGCGCTGCACGACCACAGCGTCTGGACATTGCTGGCGCGCTGGTGTGCCCACCACGGCTACAGCGTGCTGGCGGTCGACCTGCCCGGCCATGGCCGCAGCGCCGGGCCGGCGCTGGCCAATGTTGAAGCCTGCGCCGATTGGCTGCTGGCCTTGCTGGGCGCCGCCGGCGTGGCCAATCCCAGCCAGACCACGCTGGTCGGCCACAGCATGGGCTCGCTGATCGCGCTGGAAGCCGCGGCCCGCGCGCCGGCGCTGGTGGGCCGGTTGGTGATGGTGGGTTCGGCCTACCCGATGAAGGTGTCGCAGGCCTTGCTCGACACCGCCCGCGATGCGCCGCTGCAGGCCATCGACATGGTCAACGCTTTCTCGATCAGCACGTTGGCGGCCAAGCCCTCCTATCCCGGCCCCGGCATGTGGCTGCACGGCAGTAACCGCACGCTGATGCGCCGCACGCTGAACGGGCCGCACGCCGGCGGCAACGCGGTGAACCTGTTCCACCACGATTTCAGCGTCTGCGACGCCTATGCCAACGGCCTGCAAGCGGCAGCCAGCGTGACCGCCAAGACGACGCTGGTGCTCGGCACAATGGACCAGATGACGCCGCCCCGCGCCACCCGCGACCTGGCCGCCGCGCTGAAGGCCAAGACCGTGCTGCTGCCATCTGGCCACAGCCTGCAAGCCGAAGTGCCCGATGGTTTGTTGGAGGCATTGCGGGGAGCACTGGCTTGATTGGCGGGTATCGGCTCTCTGCTGACTTTCGCTCTCCTTCCAAAAGCCGTCGCCCATGGGTTGGGCGCGTGGCTGACGAGGCCGCCAGGTGACCGGATCCCTCCGTGTCCCCCGCCGACCAGTGGCAGGCCTGCCACCAGTCGCCTCCTCCTTTTACCTGCGGGATCCGGTCACCCGACGCCCTCGCCAGCCGGCAGCTGCTTTGCGGTCGCAGCGCCCGAAAGGCCAAGCTCGGTAGGTTGGAGTGAACAAAGTGAACTCCAACGGCATTTCCACATTCACGGCGGCACGTTTGGCATGACCAGACCCCTGCACACCCATGTTGGAGTTGCCACTCCAACCTACCGCGCTCGGTTCAGTTAATCCGAGCGCCGCCGAGTGGCTGGTGGCCCAGGGTGCTGGGCATGTGGATCACGGAGGTAAAGGAGGAGGTGGCGGACGCAAGTCCGGCACCGGGGAACACGGAGTGGTCCGCATGGCCAGCAGCCTTGGTCACGCGCACCAACGTTGAGGCGCCTGCAAACAGCAGCAGCCGGTCACATCATCAGCAACGAGCCGCAACCTGCCCTTCAACCCCGCAGCAGGTTCAATCATCAGACTCAAGCCACCCACTGCGGCCGCAAGTGCAGCAGCATGTCTTCGACCATCGCCGAGAGGTCGTAACGCGGTGCCCAGCCCCAGTCGCGACGGGCCAGGCTGTCGTCGATGGATTGCGGCCAGCTGTCGGCAATCGCCTGGCGGAAGTCAGGCTGGCAATCCAGCGTGAAGCCCGGCACGCGGCGGGCGATCTCGGCGGCGATCTCGGCCGGGGTGACGCTGATAGCCGCCAGGTTGTAGCTGCCGCGCTCGCTGATCTGCGCTGCGGGCGCGTCCATCAGCGCCAATGTGGCGGCGATGGCGTCGGCCATGTACATCATCGGCAAGCGGGTATCGGCGGCCAGAAAGCTGCTGTAGCGGCCGGCCTTGAGTGCACCGTGAAAGATCTCCACCGCATAGTCGGTGGTGCCGCCGCCGGGCGCGGTCTTCCAGCTGATGAGGCCGGGATAACGCAGGCTGCGCACGTCCACGCCATGCCTGGCGTGGTACCAGGCGCACCAGCGCTCACCGGCCAGCTTGCTGATGCCGTAAACCGTGCCGGGGTCCATCACCGTGTGCTGCGGCGCGGTGGCCGGTGTGGTGGGCCCGAAGGCGGCGATTGAACTGGGCCAGAACACCCGCTGCAACTTGACGCTGCGCGCCAGCTCCAGCACGTTCAGCAGGCCCGCCATGTTGAGGTTCCAGGCCCATTGCGGATGCTGCTCGCCGGTGGCCGACAGCGCCGCGGCCAGCAGGTAGATCTGGCCGATGCCGTGGCGCTTGACCACCGCGGCCAGCGCCGCGGCGTCGGTCACGTCCAGTGCCTCGTGGGTGATTGCCGGCAATCGGCCCTGCGGCGCAAGATCGCTGGTGACCACC
This sequence comes from Burkholderiales bacterium, assembly GCA_038325945.1. Classification (GTDB taxonomy): domain Bacteria; phylum Pseudomonadota; class Gammaproteobacteria; order Burkholderiales; family Burkholderiaceae_C; genus Pseudaquabacterium. Next base: position 2,233 of record JBBQJN010000405.1, read on the forward strand.
GCGTCGGCACCGTGGCGCTGCACAAGCGCCTCGGCCAACTCGGTGCCGATCTGGCCATTGGCGCCGATGATGAGGATCCTTGCCGGTTCGGTCATTTCAGCAAGCCCAATTCACGCCCGGCCT
>JBBQJN010000406.1:0-2338 GCA_038325945.1 Burkholderiales bacterium
ACAGCCCCAGCTGCCGGGTGCCGATGATCAGCACTGCCAGCGGAATGGTCGGCGGCCACAACACGCCCATCACCATGGCCAGGCCGATCACGCCCCAGCAATGCACCACCAGCCACAGGCCGCGCCAGCGTGAACGTGCGCTCAGCACCTGCCACTGGGCAGGCGTGAAGAAGTCTTCAGGTCGGGCGCGGAGGGCAACGGCCATGGTGCGGGCGGGGCAGGGCGGCAACCGGTGGATTGTGCTGCCAATCGCTGCCCGCCGACGCCCGGTGGCCGGTGGCCCAGGCGCCGGCGTTGCTATCAGTCGGCAGCCGGCACGCGGATCTTCGGCGCCGTGCGCACGCTCAACCACATCGTCAGCGCCAGTATGCCGACCACCACGCCCAGCGAGGCAAACACCGGGATCTTGATGAGGTCGATCAAGATCATCTTGGTGCCGATGAAGGCCAGAATCACCGCCAGACCGTAGCTCAGCAGGTGGAACTTGGTCGCCACCGCCTGCAGCAAAAAGTACATCGCGCGCAGGCCCAGGATGGCGAAGATGTTGCTCGTCAGCACGATGAACGGATCGGTGGTGATGGCGAAGATGGCCGGGATCGAATCGACCGCAAAGATCACGTCGGTGATGCCTACCAGCGCCACCACCAGCAGCAGTGGCGTGGCGATGCGCTTGCCGTCCTCAACCGTGAAGAAACGTTCGCCGTCAAAGCGTTTGCTGACCGGCATGAAGCGCTTGAGCAGCTTCAGCGCCGGGTTGCTCTCCAGATCAGGCTCCTGGCCGGCGGCCCACCACATCTTGATGCCGGTGAGCAGCAGGAAGGCACCAAACAGGTACAGCACCCAGTGGAATTCGGCGATCAGCCACGAGCCGAGCAAGATCATCACGGTGCGTAACACGATGGCGCCGATGATGCCGATCATCAGCACCCGCTTCTGGTAAGCAGGCGGCACCGAGAAGTAGGTGAAGATCATCAGGAAGACAAAGATGTTGTCGACCGCCAGGCTCTTCTCGATCAGGTAGCCGGTCAGAAACTCCATCGCCCGCGTATTGGCCACGGCAGAGCCATGGTCCTGCGCCACGGCCCACCAGAACAGGCCGTTGAAGGCAAAGCTCAGGGCCACCCAGACGATCGACCAGTTGATTGCCTCCTTGACCGAGACCTCGTGCGCGCCTTGCTTCTTGAGCACGACGAAGTCGATGAACAAGGCGACGATGACGGAAACGACAAAAAAGACCCACAACCAGGTCGGCGCGATCGTGTCCATGGACACTCCTAAAGAGGAATTGGTTTCGCGCCGAAAGGTCTTGCGAGGGCTAGGCTGCCCTTGCGGTCCCGGGCGCCGGCTGCTGCCAGCGCCGTATTGACGGGGGGCCGCGACCGTGGGAAACGGCCGGCTACTCCCCTTTCGACAGCGCGCATTATGTCATCAGGGCTATTCCCCGGCGCAATTCGGGTATCTGCCCGGGCAGGGTGGTGGCGAGCAGCCTGTCACGGATGCCGCCGTCACGCTGGGCACAATCATCGGGTTGCCTTGCCTCACCACCTCATCCGGTCCAACCATGCCCATCGATGCCACCTTGGCCCAACTTGAAACCCCCGCCGCGCTGGTTGATCTGCCGCGGCTGGCGCACAACATCGCCCGCATGCAGCGTAGGCTGAGCGGCCTGGGCGTGGCGCTGCGGCCGCACATCAAGACCAGCAAGTGCGCCAAGGTGGTGGCCGCGCAGATCGCCGCAGGCGCCCACGGCGTGACGGTGTCGCGCTGAAGGAAGCGGCGCAGTGCTTTGCCGAGAACGTGGCCCAGACCCCGCTGGCCGAGGTCCTGGGCGTGACCCAACAGACGGTGCAAGCCCATGAGGCCGGCAGCCGGCGTATTCCGGTGTCGGCACTGCCCAACGTGGCGCGCACCTTGTCGGTGTCGCTGATGGGGCTTTTTGGCGAGGAGCAGCAAGGCAAGGCGGCGCGCGGCACCGGCGGCAAGCGCGGCCCCACGCCGCAGTGGCAGCAGCACATCGAGGCAATCGCCAAGCTGCCGCGCAGCCGCCAGCAGTTCGTGGCTGAGATGCTGAAGAACGCACTCGACCAAGGTCAAGCGCGGTGACGGCGCTGCAACCCCTCATCGGCAGCCGCATTCTCACGCTGCGCGAGCAGCGCGTGATGCTCGACGCCGATCTGGCCGAGCTCTACGGCGTAGCCACCAAGGTGCTGGTGCAGGCGGTCAAGCGCAACCTGGCGCGCTTCCCCGAGGACTTCATGTTTCAGCTCTCGGCCGAGGAGTTCGCCAACTTGAGGTCACAAACTGTGACCTCAAGTGCCGGCCACGGCGGTCGGCGCAC
>JBBQJN010000407.1:0-2337 GCA_038325945.1 Burkholderiales bacterium
CGGCCAGCAAGGCGGCAAACACCAGCCAGGCCAACAGCGAAAAAACCGTCTTGTGGTTCCATTGCCAGTGCCCGGCGGTGAGCGTACCCAGCAAAAGCGCCCCGCTCAGCACGGCAAAGCCGGCTTCGACAAAGCGGAAGGTAAGCCGCTCAAGCCGCAGCAGCGGCAAGCCCATCGGGCCGTGCTTGGGCAGCTGCGCGGCGCGGTCGGGCAGGCGCAGCCGGCGTTCTGCCGCGTTCAGCATCGAGGCATGCAGCACGGCCGCGCCAAACAGGGCATACGAGGCCACCCCCAGCATCCAGTGCACCGGCGCCCAGGCGTTGAGCGCTGGCCGAACCTCACCCGGAAAAGCCCAAGCCAGCAGCACGCCCAGCGCGCCACACAGCGCCAGCATGCGGCGCACGCCGGGCAGCGGCACAAAGCGGCTCTCAACGGTATGCACCGCCAGCACCAACCAGACAGTGAGCGACAGCACCGGGCCAAAACCCAGCCGCGCGCCGGGCTCAGCCCGGCCCCAGCCGCCGATGTCCAGGCCCAGCAGCAGCGCATGCAGCAACCAGCCCGTCACCAGGGCCGGCGCCGGCAGGCGCGACTCGGCGCGGCCAGGCCAGGCCGCCAGGCCATAAGCCAGCGTGGCCACCAGCGCCAGCGCCAGCGGCGCCATGCCCAGGTTGGCTGCGGGAGCGAACGATAGAATCATCCAGCACAGTGTACTTTCGCGGCCACCCGCTCGCGGTGTCCGTCACCCCATGGCATCCACCCTCTCCGACCGCCTGTCACGCCTCGTCAAGTCGATGCGTGGCCAGGCCCGTATCACCGACAGCAACGTCGCCGACATGCTGCGCGAGGTGCGCATGGCCTTGCTCGAGGCCGACGTTGCGCTGCCCGTGGTGCGCGACTTCATCGCCCGCGTCAAAGAAAAGGCGCTGGGCACCGAGGTGATCGGCTCGCTCAACCCCGGCCAGGCGCTGGTGGGTGTGGTGCACAAGGAACTCGCCGCCACCATGGGCGAAGGCGTGTCCGACCTCAACCTGGCGACGCAGCCGCCGGCGGTGATCCTGATGGCCGGCCTGCAGGGCGCGGGCAAGACCACCACCACCGCCAAGCTGGCCAAGTACCTGATCGAGCGGCGCAAGAAGAAGGTGCTCACCGTCTCGGCCGACGTCTACCGCCCGGCCGCCATCGAGCAGCTCAAGACCGTGACACGCCAGGCCGGCGCCGAGTGGTTTGCGTCGACGCCCGATCAGAAGCCGCATGACATCGCGCTGGCGGCGATCGACTACGCCCGCAAGCACTATTTTGACGTGCTGCTGGTCGATACCGCCGGCCGGCTGGCGATCGACGAAGCGCTGATGGCCGAGATCCGCGACCTGCACGCCACGCTCAAGCCGATCGAGACGCTGTTTGTCGTCGATGCGATGCAGGGCCAGGACGCCATCAACACTGCCAAGGCCTTCAAGGAGGCGCTGCCGCTGACCGGCATCGTGCTGACCAAGCTCGACGGCGATTCACGCGGCGGCGCCGCGTTGTCGGTGCGCCAGATCACCGGCGCGCCGATCAAGTTTGCCGGTGTCTCCGAGAAGATCGACGGACTGGAGGTGTTCGACGCCGAGCGCCATGCCGGCCGCGTGCTGGGCATGGGCGACATCCTGGCACTGGTTGAGCAGGTGCAGCAGAACGTTGACCTGGGCGCGGCGCAGAAGCTGGCCGACAAGGTCAAATCGGGGGATGCCTTCGATCTCAGCGACTTCCTGTCGCAAATCTCGCAGATGAAGAAGATGGGCGGGTTGTCGGGGCTGATGGACAAGTTGCCCAGTCAGCTCACGGCCAAGGCCGGCAACGTCGACATGGACAGAGCCGAGCGTGACGTCAAGCGCATGGAGGGCATCATCTTGTCGATGACGCCGCTGGAGCGCCGCAAGCCAGAACTTCTCAAGGCCAGCCGCAAGCGCCGCATCGCCGCCGGCTCGGGCACGCAGGTGCAAGAGGTCAACCGCATGCTCAAGCAGTACGAGCAGATGCGCGACATGATGAAGAAGATGAAGGGCGGCGGCATGATGAAGATGATGAAACGCATGGGCGGCATGAAAGGCATGATGGGCTGAGGCTGGACCGAGCCAGCGCCTGCGCGCTGGCGAGTGCCTGCCGAAGGATCTGCCGGCTTGCAAGCCGGCAAACTCTTGAGGCTGGACCGAGCCAGCGCGCAAGTGCTGCAGATCAGCTCAGCGCGCAGACTGCCGGCGCCGCCAGCGCCTCACCGCAGCCGCCAGGCCCAGGGCCAGCAGCGCATTGACCAGTGTGCCGGGCTCTGGCACCTGGCGCGGTGTGAGGCTGGCT
>JBBQJN010000408.1:0-2335 GCA_038325945.1 Burkholderiales bacterium
GTCGCGACCATGATCGACAGATTGATGTCGCTCGAACAGCGCCCGCTGACCCTGCTGAAGACGCAGGCCACTTCGATGAACAGCAGGCTGTCGACCGTGGGCCGGCTGCAAAGCCAGTTTGCGACGCTGCGGGACAAGGCCAATGCGCTGACCTCGTCGACGCTTTGGGGCGCAACCAGCGCCACTTCGGCCGACCCGGCCGCTGTCAAGGTCTCGACCGGCAGCAATGCCACGGCGGCCAGCTACGCGGTCAACGTAGCCAAGTTGGCGGTGAGCCAGACCGTTATCAGCCGGGCGCCGCTGGGCGGCCCGCTGCAGCTCAGCCAAGGCAGCCTGACGATCGAACTCGGCAGCTGGCAGGCGGGTGACCCGGCGGCCGGCTTTGACCCCAAGAGTGGCAGCGCGCCGGTGGTGATAGCCATCGGCCCCGACGACACCAGCCTGGCGGCGATCCGCAACAAGATCAATGCCGCCGGCGCCGGCGTCACCGCCAGCATCGTCAACGACGCTTCGGGTGCCAGGCTCAGCCTGCGCTCCAGCGCCACTGGCGCCGAGAACGCCTTTCGCATCAGCGCCGCCGAGACCAGTGACGACGGCATCGCCGACAACGGCCTGTCGGCGCTGGCCTTCAATGCCAGCGCTGTCAGCAACCCCATGCAGCGCACGATGAACGCCGGCAACGCCGAGCTCAGCGTCAACGGCATCGCGCTGACTTCGGCCAGCAATACGCTGACCGATGTGGTCGACGGGCTGAGCCTGAGCCTGCTCAAGACCACCAGCGGCGACGTCGACGTCAGCGTGGCGGCCGATACCGCGTCAGTGAAGACTGCCATCACCGACCTGGTCGGCGCCTTCAATACGCTGGCCTCGTTCATTCGCAGCCAGACCGCCTACAACGCCGACAGCAAGCAGAGCGGTGCGCTGCAGGGTGACCAGTCGACGCTGGCGCTGCAGAACCAGCTGCGCGCGGTGCTCAACGAGGCCAGCAGCGCCTCGTCGAGCTGGTCGCGGCTGGGCGAGATCGGCATCGCCATCAAGGCCGACGGCACGTTGGAAACCAATGCAACCAAGCTCGACAACGCGCTGGGCAACCTGCCCGAGCTGAAAAAACTGCTGGCTACCGACGGCGGCAGTTCGGCCAGCTCGGGTTTTGCCAGCCGCTTCAAGCAGCTGGCCGACGCGGCGCTGGGCAGTACCGGCGTGTTTGAGTCGCGCAGCGCCAGCATCAAGGCCGGCGTGACGCGCAACAGCAAGTCACAGGAGGCCATGCAGCTGCGCCTGGACCAGACCCGCGCCAGGCTGCAGGCCCAGTATGCGGCGCTCGACACCAAGATGGCGACGCTGACCGGCCTCAGCAGCTACATGACGCAGCAGATCACGCAGTTCAACCGCTCCACCGGTTGATCGCCCGCGCCGATCGTCGCCGGTGCCAGCCCTCGTCTGGACCGACGACAGCCTCGGCCACGGCAAGCAACGGGCCGCCAATCGACACCCTGGCGCGCCAGCCCAGGTAAGCCACCCCGACCGCCGCTCTCTCGCTGCGCGTCCTGCCTGGCATGCCCTTCCCGGCCCTGGCAGCAAAGGCCGCGCCGGTGCGGCCGACCAGGGCTGCGCTGGCGCCAGGGCCGGGGCGCCCGGCCTGAAGCGCCAAAAAGCGCCGCATTCGCCGCCTCAAGTCACACCCTGGAGCAGCCGATAAGTACTTCATCGAGTCCGCAACCCTGCTGCCAGCCCCCCCACCATGTTCAGCTCCACACCCGCCGCCTTCCATCCCCGCGCCAGGCTGACTGCGGGCGCCTACCACCAGGTCGGGGTTCAGACCATGGTCAACGACGCCACGCCGCATGGTCTGGTCAGCTTGCTGTTCGACGGCTTCATCGCCGCCGCCAACCGCGCCAAGGGCGCGATGCGCGACGGCGACATTGCGGCCAAGGGCTTGGCCATCTCACAGGCCATGCGCATCATCGACGAAGGCCTGAAGGCCGCGCTCGACCTCAAGACGGGCGGGCGGCTCGCCGCTGACTTGTCCAACCTCTACGCCTATGTCTGCGTGCGGCTGATCCAGGCCAACCTGTACAGCGAAGCCGCCGCTGTTGACGAGTGCATCGCGCTGGTGATGCCGCTGCGCGAGGCCTGGACGGCGATTGGCCCCGGCCAGCCCGCCGCCGCCGCCGTCCACAACTGAATCCCACGGACCAGGCGGCGCGCCCAGCGCAGCCTAGCCAGCGAGCCCCATGCCATGAACAGCAGCCTCATGAGTTATTACGAAGCCATCGAAAAAGCCAGCGCCGACATGCTGGATGCCGCCCGCGCCGGCAATTGGGACCATGTCATC
>JBBQJN010000409.1:0-2311 GCA_038325945.1 Burkholderiales bacterium
GGCGCCGCTCGGCCATTTCACGGCCCATCGCCGCCAGTGCGGCCTCATCCAGGCCCTGGCGGGCGGCAGGGAAAGCGAGCCCGTCCTCCAGCGGCAGATGGCGCGCATGGAGTGCGATGAAGTCTTCGGCCGCAGCGGCCAGCCCGGCCAGATCGGGCGCCGGGGCTAGCGCAGCGTCGGCCGGTGCGGCCACGGCCGCCAGCAGCGGCGCCAACCGCGACCAGATCGCTTCGATCTGCGCATGATCGGCCAGCATCTGCGTCGCGGCGGCCTGCAAAGCGGGCTGGCCGCTGCGCTGCAGGCGCGGGATGACATGCCGCTCCTCGTCGAGGTGGTGCTGCGGCGCGGCCAGGTTGAAGTAGCGCGCCACGTCGGTGGCCGCGCTGCGCGCGTCAGCATCCACGATGTCGCCATCATCGATCCGGTCCGGAGCCACGGCGGCAGCGCGTTGCCGCAGATGCTCAAGCAGCCGCGCCAGCAGATCGAGCGAGCGCTGCACACGCTCATGGCAGGCGCCGAGCATCTCGAAAGGCTGCTCAAAACCCACCGATGGGCTGCGCAAGCCGGGCAGAGCTGATGCGGGACTTGGGGGTTGCATGGCGGAATTGTGGCTCGCTCTCGGCCGCTGGGCAGCCTGGCCTGCCCGGCGCGCACGCTGGCGTTGATCCATCGCAAGGCATCAGGCCCCCGGCTGCGGGACAGTTGGTGCCATCAACCTCGGCCTGATCCCAGCAACGGGCCGCACCAGGCACCAGGCACTAGGCATTAGGCATTAGGCATTACGCACTACGCGCTACGCACTACGCACTACGCACTACTCGAACCGACCTGACGCGACCCGGCCTTTCACGCCACAGCCAAGCATGGATCCCTTCTCCGCCGCACGTTTGACCTCCGTCCCGCTTTCCGAGCGCAGGGTTGATGCGCGGTCGGTGGCAGCGGACAAGCCACTGCGCCAGGACAGCCCGATGACCAAGTTCTCAGTCGACACCGCTTTGTGGACGGCCTTGCTCGGCGCGCCGGCATTGACGGCGGCTGAACTGGCCGCGCTGGTTGGCCTGGCCGAGGTGCATGAGGTTGGCGCCGGCCAGCCGGTGCTCCAGCGCTCCAGCCATGCCAGCGCCTTGGTAGCACTGCAAAGCGGCGAAGTGGCGCTGGGTTTTCGTACCGCCGACGGCACTTTCCGCACCGAGCGCATTCTGCGTGGCCCGGCCTGGCTCGATCTGGGCTCGGCCTGGCTGGACGCGCCGCATGTGATGGACGCCCAGGCCATGACGCCTGCCACGGTGGTTGAGCTGCCACGCAGCGCGCTGCAGCGCCGGCTGGCCGAGCATCCGGGCCTGGCCGAGCGCCTGATCCGTGGGCTGTCGCGTGAAGTTCAGGGGCTGGCGGTCAATACCCACGAACTGATGCACAAAGACGCGCCGGCGCGGCTGGCGCAGTGGCTGCACCAGCGCTGCGAGCCGCTGGCCGGCATGGCCGGTCAAGCGATGGTCAAGCTCTGTGATCGCAAGCGCGACGTGGCCTCGCAGCTGGCGATCACGCCCGAAACGCTGTCGCGCTTGATGCGCAGCTTCAGCCGCCAGGGCGTGATCGAGGTCAGCGGCTACAACGTGCGCGTACTCGATCCGCAGGCGCTGCAGAAGCTGGCACAAGTCTGAACGCTTGGCGCTTTGCTGCGCAACTCAGCCGGCCTCAGGGCCGCAGCCGCACCGGCACCCGGCTGTGCAGCGGCGACGGCTGGTAATCCGGCAGGAACTGGCAGCCTTTGCCGAACTTGGCTTCATGGGCTGGGCAAGCCTGGTTGATCGATGCCGGCGTTGGCGCCTGGCCGCTGTCAAGCCAGCCCAGCAGCGCTGAGAAAAGTGTGCCGTAGGTGGCGTCACTCAGGTAGCTGTGCTCGCCATGCGCGGTGAAGGCCTGCACCAAGTGGTTGGAGGTGTCGGCAGCTGCCATCGTGCGGCGGAAGCTGTGCTGGTACTCGACCATCGCGGTCGGGTCGCCGACGCCGTGCACCGTGAGCACCGGCACCGGGATGCGGCCGCCGGGGTCGGTGTCGGCGGCAAAGCGCGCCACCGCCTGCGGATCGGCGATGTAGCGGGCCACGGCGCGGTTCAGCGCGTCGTCGTCGCCGCTGCCGCTGTAGCGCACGCTGCGGTTGCCGAACGGGCTCAGAGGCTGAGAGGCAATCGGATGCACCCGCGCCGGGGTGGCCAAGGGCCCTGAGCAAGGCGCGGCGCGCAGCCCGGACTCATGTCCGGGCAAGCGATGCAACGCCGCGCAGGGCTCTTGGGTACCCCGGCCCTTCGGG
>JBBQJN010000410.1:0-2305 GCA_038325945.1 Burkholderiales bacterium
GCCGGCGCTGTTCCGCTTTGGCGCGTCAAGCCTGCTGACCGACGTTGAGCGCCAGATCGAACACTTTGTCACCGGCCAATATTCGGCCAACCACCGCCACGCGATGGTCTGAGCGCACCACGATGAACACCGCCAACAAGACCCCAGCCACCGCCCGCCCATCCGTCCGCCAAAGCGCGGTCAGCGAGATCCTCGACACCATGAGCTACGGCCCGGCCCCTGAAAGCCCCTCTGCCGCCACCGCCTGGCTGGCCGGCCATAGCGCTGGTTTTGACCTTTTCGTCAACGGCGCCTGGGTGCCCGCCGAGGGCCCACGTTTTGCCAGCATCAACCCGGCCGACAGCCGCGAGCTGGCGCAAATCGCCCAGGCCAGCCCGACCCAGGTCGACGCAGCGGTGGCCGCAGCGCGCGCCGCGCTGCCGGGCTGGCAGGCGTTGAGCGGCCACCAGCGCGCCAAGTTCCTCTACGCCATCGCCCGCGAGCTGCAAAAGCATGCCCGGCTGTTTGCGGTGTTGGAGACGCTGGACAACGGCAAGCCGATCCGCGAAAGCCGCGACATCGACATCCCGCTGGCGATCCGCCACTTCTACCATCATGCCGGCTGGGCCCAGCTGCTGGCCACCGAGTACGCCGGCCATGAGGCGGTGGGCGTGGTCGGCCAGATCGTGCCCTGGAACTTTCCGCTGCTGATGCTGGCCTGGAAGCTGGCGCCGGCGCTGGCCTGCGGCAATACCGTGGTCTTCAAGCCGGCCGAATCGACCTCGCTGACCGCGCTGCTGTTTGCCGAGTTGGCGCAGCGTATCGGCCTGCCGCCCGGCGTGCTCAACATCATTACCGGCGACGGCGCGGTGGGCCAGGCCATCGTCGCCCACGCTGGCGTGGACAAGCTGGCCTTCACCGGATCAACCGAAGTGGGCCGCGCCATCCGCGAGGCCACGGCAGGGTCGGGCAAGCGGCTGAGCCTGGAGCTGGGCGGCAAATCGCCCTACATCGTGTTTGCCGATGCCGACCTGGACGGCGCGGTAGAAGGCCTGGTCGACAGCATCTTCTTCAACCAGGGCCAGGTCTGCTGCGCCGGCTCGCGGCTGCTGGTGCAGGAATCGGTGCAGGCCGATCTGCTGGCGCGGCTGCGCACCCGCATGGCCAAGATCCGCGTCGGCGACCCACTGGACAAGAACACCGACATGGGCGCGATCGTCGATGCCGCGCAGCTGGCGCGCATCAGCGGCCTGGTCGACGGCGCGCGCGGCCAGGGCTTGACCGTCTGGCAATCCGAGGCCGCGCTGCCGGCGGCCGGCTGCTTCTACCCGCCAACGCTGATCAGCGATGCCGACCCCAGCGCCGAGGTGGTGCAGACCGAAGTCTTCGGCCCGGTGCTGGTGGCGATGAGTTTTCGCACCCCGGCCGAGGCGGTGGCGCTGGCCAACAACACGGTCTACGGCCTGGCCGCCAGCGTCTGGAGCGAGTCGATCAGCCTGGCACTGGAAGTGGCACCGCAGATCCAGGCCGGCGTGGTCTGGGTCAACTCGGCCAACCGCTTCGACGCCAGCTGCGGCTTTGGCGGTTACCGCCAATCGGGTTTTGGCCGCGAGGGTGGGCGCGAAGGCCTGCGCGAGTACTTGAAGCCGTGCACGACGGCGGCTTCTGTTCGGCTGGCGCCGGCTGCCGCGCCCACGGCCACGCCAACGGTGGTTACGCCCTTAGCCGCCGCCAGCGCCGCCATCAACCGCACCGCCAAGCTCTACGTCGGCGGCGCGCAGCAACGCCCCGACGGTGGCTATACCCGCGCAGTTGTGCTGGGCGGGCGTGAGGTCGGTCAGGTGCCCGAGGGCAACCGCAAGGACATCCGCAACGCCGTCGAGGCCGCGCGCAAGGCCACCGGCTGGGCCGCCAACAGCGCCCATGGCCGCGCCCAGGTGCTGTTCTACCTGGCCGAGAACCTGGCGGCGCGGGCGCAGGACTTCACTGACCTGCTGGCACTCGACACCGACGTCAGCGCCGAGGCGGCCCGGGCCGAGGTCGAAGCCGGCATTGAGCGGCTGTTCCACCATGCCGCCTGGGCCGACAAGTACGACGGCGCGGTGCACCAGGCACCGCTGCACGGCATCGTCACCGCGCTCAACGAGCCGATCGGCGTCATCGGCCTGGTCTGCCCCGACCAGGCACCGCTGCTGGCGCTGGTATCGATGCTGGCGCCGGCGGTGGCGATGGGCAACCGCGTCGTGCTGCTGCCCTCGCGCCGCAACCCCCTGGTGGCCACCGAGTTCTACCAGTTGCTCGACACCTCTGACTTGCCGGGTGGCGT
>JBBQJN010000411.1:0-2301 GCA_038325945.1 Burkholderiales bacterium
ACCTTCATGCCGGCCTGAGGCGCACGGCAGCAGGCGGCGGCCAGCACCCGCTCACCATCGATCTCAACCATGCAGACGCGGCAGTTGCCTACCGGCTGCAGGCCCGGCGCGGCGCACAGGCGAGGGATGATCACGCCCTCGCGGTCGGCGACGTCAAGCAGGCTCTCGCCGACGCGCGCGGTGACCTCGCGGCCATCGAGCAGGAAGTGGATCTCGGCCTCGGTCATGGCTTGACCAGCTCTTCGGGGAAATATTGGATCACGCAGTCGACAGGGTTCGGCGCGGCCTGGCCCAGGCCGCAGATCGAGGCCTCGCGCATCACCTGCGACAGCTCGGCCAGCAGCGGCAGGTTCCAGCGGTCTTGTTCGATCAGCGCGCTGGCCTTGGCGGTGCCGACGCGGCAGGGTGTGCACTGGCCGCAGCTCTCGTGCGCGAAGAAGCGCATCAGGTTGCGCGCCGCGTCGATCGCACGGTCGGTGTGTTGCGCACTGCGCGTCAGCACGATCACCGCCGCCGAGCCGATGAAACCGCCATGCGGCTGCAACGTGTCGAAATCCAGCGGCAGATCGGCCAGCCGCGCCGGCAGGATGCCGCCCGACGCGCCACCGGGCAGGTAGGCATACAGCGCATGGCCAGGCAGCAAGCCGCCGCAGAACTCATCGACCAGTTCGCGCAGCGTGATGCCGGCCGGCGCCAGCTTGGCCCCCGGCGCTTGCACCCGGCCCGATACCGAATAGCGGCGCAGACCTTGGCGGCCATGGCGGCCCTGGCCGGCAAACCAGGCCGCGCCACGCTCGATCAGCTCGCGCACCCAGAACAGCGTCTCGAAGTTTTGCACCAGCGTTGGCCGGCCAAACAGGCCGTGCTCGGCGACATAGGGCGGGCGCAGCCGGGGCAGGCCACGCTTGCCCTCGATCGACTCGATCATCGCCGACTCCTCGCCGCAGATGTAGGCGCCGGCACCGCGTCGCAATTCGATCAGCGGCAGGTCGCGCACGGGCGGCGCGGCACGCAACTCGGCCAGCGCGGCTTCTAGCAGCGCGCGGCCGCCATGGTATTCATCACGCAGGTAGAGATAGACAGCGCTGATGCCCACCGCCCAGGCGGCAATCAGCAGGCCCTCCAGCAAGCGGTGCGGGTCGCTCTCCAGCAGCACGCGGTCTTTGAAGGTGCCGGGCTCGCCTTCGTCGATGTTCACCGCCAGCAGCCGCGGGCCGGGCTGATCGCGCACGATGCGCCACTTGCGCCCGGCGGGGAAGCCGGCGCCGCCCAGGCCGCGCAGGCCGCTGTCGTCCATCAGCCGGATCAGGGCCTCGACATCGCGCCGGCCCTCGACGCAGTCGCGCAGCAGCGCATAACCGCCCTGCGCCTGGTAGTCGGCCAGGCTGATGGCCGCCGCCGGCATGGCCTGGCGGCGGCCGTCGCGCACCGCAGCCAGCACATCGTCGGCATTGGCGCGGGCCAGCGGGTACTGGTGCACGGCCACCGCCGGTGCCTGCTCGCAGCGGCCGATGCACGGCGCTGCGACCACGCGCACGTCGGCATCCAGCATTGCGGGCAGCCGATCCAGCAAGTCTTGCGCGCCGGCCAGCGTGCAGCTCAGGCCGTCGCACACACGCACCGTCAAGCGCGGCGGCGCGGCGATCTGGCCGTCGGCGTCCTCGCGCACGATCTGAAAGTGGTGGTAGAAGCTGGCCACCTCAAAGACCTCGGTCTGCACCAACTTCATCAACTGCGCCAGCGCCGCGAGATGCGGCGTGGTCAGCTGGCCAAAGTGGTCGTTGAGCTGGTGCAGGGTTTCGATCAGCAGGTCGCGGCGGTAGGGGCCGGGGCCGATCAGCGCCAGCACCTCGGCCAGCGCCGCCGCATTGACCTGCCGGCCCTTGGGCGCCTGGCGCTTGCGCTGCCGGCTGGCGCCGCCGCTCGGATCCGCGACGGCGATAGGGATGACAACCGACTTCAAGGGGTGGGCCTTGATGCTTGCGCTGCAGCGCCGGGTCGGGGCTTCAGTTCAGCTGGGTGACAAACTTGGTGTTGAGGTAGCCGTCGAAGGTTTCGAAGCCGCCCTCGCTGCCGATGCCGCTGTCCTTGATGCCGCCAAACGGCGTTTCGGCCAGCGCCAGCCCGATGTGGTTGATCGACACCATGCCGGCCTCCAGCCCGCTGCCGATGGCCTGGGCGTTGCGGGTGGAGCCGGTGAAGGCATAGGCCGCCAGGCCAAAAGGCAGGCTGTTGGCGCGCTTGAGCACCTCGTCCACCGTCTTGAAGCGCACGATGCCGGCGACCGGACCGAAGGGCTCC
>JBBQJN010000412.1:0-2300 GCA_038325945.1 Burkholderiales bacterium
GCAGATCGGCCCAGCTCTTGGGCACGGCCAGCTTCTTCTTGGCGATCAGCTCGGTGTTGTAGCCAAAGCCCAGCGGGCCCGAGTAGATGCCCACGGTCTTGAAGCCCGATTGCTGGGCCTGTTGCTGGGCCCAGGCGTGCAACTGCGGCAACATGGCCGACTTGTATTCCAGGCTCAGGCCTTGTTCGGCGGCCTGCAGGTGCGGATCACCGGTGCCGCCAAACCAGACATCGGTCTTGGGATTGGCCCGCTCGGCGATCAATTGGGCCAGCGCCTCGCCCGAACCCTTGAGCGACATGTTGACCTTGATGCCGGTGGTCTTGGCAAACACCGTCTGGATCATGTTGCACCACTCGGCCTGCACCGAGCAGATGACGTTGATCTGGCCGGCTTCCTGGGCCTGCACGGGGGCAGTGGCCACAGCGGCCAGTGCAGCGGCGGCGAGACTGGATCTGAACAAGGTCATGCGCTGACTCCTTGGCACCCGACAGTGGGCGTTGATGACAGCCATGCTAGCCGCGCTAGCCGGCAGGCCTGGCGGCGGCCGGTCGGGGCAAACCCGCTAGCGCATCGATCAAAATCAAACATGGCTCAATTTTCTTCATCGCGCCGGCATCTGCTGGGCGCGAGCGTTGGGGCGGCGGTGCTGCCAGCGGCAGGCCAGGCCACGGCGGCGGGCGAGGCGCAGGCAAGCGCCCGCCCCGCGCTGCGCGTCGGCCCGGGTCAGGACTTCAAGCGCATGGCCGACGCGCTGCAGCAGGCCCAGGACGGCGACACCCTTGAGGTGCTGCCCGGTGAATACCGCGGCGACGTGGCGGTGATCCTGCAGCGCCGCTTGCGCATCATCGGCCTCGGCGAGCCCAGCGGCGAGCGGCCATGGCTGATCGCCGACGGCCGCGCCGCCGAACGCAAGGCGATCTGGGTGCTGCGCGATGGCGACTTTCTGATCCACAACATCGGCTTTCGCGGCTGCCGCGTGCCTGACGGCAATGGCGCGGGCATCCGCTTCGAGAAGGGCCGCCTGCGGCTGCAGCGCTGCAGCTTTGTCGACAACGAAAACGGCCTGCTGTCGGGCAACGACGGGCAGGCCGAACTGGAGATCGACGACTGCGAGTTCCGCCAGGCCGCGCCGCCGCCCACCCAGTTGGGCCATCTGCTCTATGTCGGCCGCATCGCCCGGCTGCGGGTCAGCGGCAGCCGATTTCTGCAGGGCCGAGAGGGCAATATGCTGAAGTCGCGGGCGCGCGAGTCGCTCATCGTCGGCAACCGGCTCGACGACGGCCTGGACGGCGAAGCCTCGTACCAGATCGACCTGCCCAATGGCGGCATCGCCCATGTCGAGGCCAACCTGCTGGTGCAAAGCCCGCTGGCGCAGAACTCGACGCTGTTGTCCTTCGGCGCCGAGGGCAGCGCCTGGCCCGACAGCCGGCTCACGGTGGTGGGCAATACCTTCATCAACCACCGGGCTGCCGGTGGCGTCTTCATCCGCGCCTGGGCCACCCGGCTGCCGCCGGGCACACCGGTGCGCAGCAACAGCAACCAGTTGCTCGGGCCGGGCAGCCTGGTGCTGGGGCCGCATGGCCGGTCCGACAACGACCGTCGCGGGCCGCTGCCGTCAGCGCCACCGGCGGCACCGGCGGCCACCCCGACACTGCGCGATTGACCTCGGCAAGAAACTGGGGCATCATCGAAAATGTAACTTAATTACATCCGCTGGCCCCGCCAGCCCGCACCATGTCCTTTGACCTCGTCTTCTTTGGTGGCACCGGCGATCTCACCTGGCGCAAGCTGATGCCCGCGCTGTTTCAGGCCTTTCGCCATGGCAAGCTGCCGCCGGGTGGCCGCATTCTGGCGGTGGCCCGCGACGAGCGCAGCGACGCCGAGTACCGCAGCTTCATCCGCGAGCGCTTTGTGGAGGTCGACAGCGCCAAGCGCCCCAGCGACGACGAGTTCGCCCGCTTTGCCGAGCTGCTGCACTACCGCCGCATGGATTTATCGCAGCCCGAACACTACGCCGGGCTCAAGCGCTGGCTGGAAGAGCGCGACGCTGACACCGTGGTGCTGTACCTGGCCACCGCGCCGCACTTGTTTCCGGTGGTCTGCGAGCAGCTCGGCGTGGCCGGGCTGAACGGCCCCAAGGTGCGGGTGGTGTTGGAAAAGCCGCTGGGCCATGACCTTGCCAGCGCGCAGCAGATCAACCAAGTGGTGCGCGCCGTGTTCGACGAGCACCAGGCCTTTCGCATCGACCACTACCTGGGCAAGCCGGCGGTGCAGAACCTGATGGCGCTGCGCTTCGGCAA
>JBBQJN010000413.1:0-2296 GCA_038325945.1 Burkholderiales bacterium
GCGCCTGAGGCGCCAGCGGCGCCTTGGCCGTACCCGGCGTACTGCACGATCAGCCGGAAGATCAGCTCGCCCTCGCGCCCGGCGTCGCAGGCGTTGATCAGCGCCGTCACATCCTTGCGCTTGACCAGCTTGACCACCGCGTTGAGCCGGCTCTTGGCCTTGTCGATCGGCGCCAAGTCGAAATACGGCGGCACCACCGGCAGATGGGCAAAGCTCCACTTGCCGCGCTTGACGTCGTACTCGTCCGGCGCCTTGATCTCCACCAGATGGCCTACCGCCGAGCTGACGACATAGCGCTCGTTCTCGAAGTGATCGTCATGTTTGTCGAACTTGCCGGCCACTGGCGTGAGCGCGCGAACGATGTCCTGCGCCACGCTGGGCTTCTCGGCAATGATGAGGGTCTTGCTCATGGCTTGTTCTGATTCCCTTGGCTTGGCATGGCGGGCCCCCTTGGGCCCGTGCCTACAATCCGCTGCGTCTCACGCGCGCCTGCACACCTGTGTACACGCGCACGCCCATGGAATCACTTTAACCAATGAATGCCCCCGTACAAGCGACCGTGATCAA
This sequence comes from Burkholderiales bacterium, assembly GCA_038325945.1. Classification (GTDB taxonomy): domain Bacteria; phylum Pseudomonadota; class Gammaproteobacteria; order Burkholderiales; family Burkholderiaceae_C; genus Pseudaquabacterium. The sequence goes on from JBBQJN010000413.1 coordinate 568, forward strand.
GCCCGCCAGCCGCGCCACCAAGCTTAGGCCGGCTACCACGCCGGTACCTGGCAGCGTGAAGGGCCGCCTGCAGGTGCGCAAAAGCGGCGTGCATGGCAAGGGTGTTTTTGCGCTGGTCGCTATCCCTGCCGGCGAGTTGGTGATCGAGTACACCGGTGAGCTGATCGCCTGGACAGAGGCGGTGCGCCGCCACCCGCATGACCCCAGCCAGCCCGATCACACCTTCTACTTTCACCTCAGCGACGAGCTGGTGATCGACGGCAACGTCAACGGCAATGCCTCGCGCTGGATCAACCATGCCTGCGAGCCCAATGTCGAGGCCGACGACGACTCGGGCCGTGTCTACCTGCTGGCGCTGCGCGACATCCACCCCGGCGAAGAGCTGTCGTTCGACTACGGCCTGGTGATCGACGAGCGCTATACGCCGGCCTTGAAGAAGCGCTTTGAATGCCGCTGCGGCGCACCTAATTGCCGCCGCACCATGCTGGCGCCCAAATCCGAGCAGCCCGGCACCAAGGCCAAGCCGCCCGGCACCAAGGCCAAGCCGCGGGCCTGAATGTCCGTCCCTTACCACCTGCACTGGGGTGCCGAGGCACTCTGGCTTGAGCTCGGGCCGCTGCTGCCGGGCCTCAGCGTCGAGGTGGTGGCGAGCATGGGATCCACCAATTCCGAGTTGCTTGAGCGCGCCCGCCAGAGCAATACCCTGCGCGGTGCGCCGCGCACCGCCGAGGGCAGCGAGGCCGCGCACCATCCCGGCCGCCGCGAGGCCGATACCCAGCCCTGCCTGCTGGTGGCCGAGCAGCAGACCCATGGCCGCGGCCGCCAGGGCAAGTTCTGGCAGTCGAGTGTCGGCGCCTCGCTGACTTTCTCACTGTCGCTGCCGCTGGCGCCTGCCGACTGGTCGGGCCTGTCGCTGGCCGTCGGCCTGGCACTGGCTGATGTACTGGATCCGCCGGTGGCCGGCCAAGCGCCGCGGCTGGGCATCAAGTGGCCGAATGACCTGCTGCTGCTTGACCCCGGCCCGACCGGCGCTGACATCGGCCGCAAGCTCGGCGGCATCCTGATCGAGACCGTGCAGATCGGCGAGCACCGCATGGCGGTGGTCGGCGTCGGCCTCAACCTGCTGCCCTTGCCCCCGGTAGCCGGCGCGCCGGCGCTGAACTGGGGCTATGCCTGCCTTCAGGAGCTGGATTACGGCCTCACCGCACCGGCCGCCTTGGCGCGGGTGGCGGCACCGCTGGTACGTGCGCTGCTGGCTTTTGAGGCCGAGAGCTTTGCGCCGCTGCAGGCCCGCTTTGCCCGCCGCGATGTGCTGGCCGGCCGCGAACTCATCACCAGCTTGCCGGCGCTACCGCAGGGCCGCGCCGACGGCATAGATGAGCGCGGCACACTGTGGCTGCAGGTCGGCGCTGAGCGCCTGCCACTGAACAGCGGCGAGGTCAGCCTGCGGCCACCCACCCGCTCTGCCGATGGAGACCGCGCTTGATCCTAGAAACCGCAGTTGACCGCTTGTCTGCGCTGGCTACACCGCATGAATTCTAGCTTTCGCACCCACGACCACCTTCACCTCTTGGGTGACAGCGCTACGCACCCGATTGAGCCGCACTGGCGCACGCTGGCGGCGTTGCTCAGCCAGGGCGCAGAGGCCCTGGCCTGCACCAGGCATAAACAGTCCTCAGGACTGTTTATGTCCGGGCACAGTCTCGCGGGCATGAGCCCGCAGCGTCGT
>JBBQJN010000414.1:0-2296 GCA_038325945.1 Burkholderiales bacterium
CCGTTCAGCACCGTGTTGCAGCTGCTGGCCGGGTTGGCGCTGGCCATGCTCAGCCGGATCTCGCCGGTGGCCACGCTGACGCAAACCAGCCGGCGATGGCCCTGCGCCAGCACCCGCGCCTGCAGCAGCCCGGCCTGCAATTGGTCGCGCCAACCGGCGCCGCGCAGCGACAGCGCACCGTCGAGCCGCGGCATCGCCACCACCGCCAGCACGCCGACCAGCACCATCACGGTGATCAGTTCAACCATCGTGAAGCCGCGCTGGCCTTGCCGCATCGATTCAGAACAGCTCACGCGCATGCACCGTCTTGCGGGTCTCGGGGCTGAAGATGCCAAAGCTGGCACGCGCTGCGGGGTCGCGGTCGGCGCTGGCGGCGCAGGCACCGTTCAGTGCCCGCAGCCAGGGCCGCGCCGCGCCGGTGGAAGTCGGGTGGCTGGTCAGGCAGGACTGGTCAGCGCTGGTGCTGCCCAGGTTGAGTGCCAGGTCAAGACTCAGGCCGTTGCCCGCCGGGCTAGGCGCGGCCAGCGTCAGCACACCGTTGCCGCCGGTGATGCTGATCAAAGACGCGCTGCTGCTGGCCGCAGTGGCGCCGCCTGCCGGGCTGCGCGGGTTGCTCATCACCACGCTGGCCGCCGGTAGTGTGGTGCAGCTGTCGGCGCTGTTGAGCACCCAGGCGCTGGCGCCCCAGTACTCGGCCACCACCGCCAGCTGCAAGGCGGCGCTGGCCTGGCCAAAGGCATTGGACAGGCGCAGCCGTCCGCTGCGCAGCGGCATGGTGACTTCAGCAAAACCTGCTGAACTGACGGCATCGGTGTCGGTGGCGCGCAAGGCCAGCGCCTGCGGCGCGGTGGTCTTGCTGGTAAAGGCGTAGCTGGGGTTGCCGCTGCCAACACCGGCCGTGAATGCCGACGCCGCCAGGCTGGCGCCGCCCATAGCGCCCAGACCCAGACCCAGCGGTGCGGGCTCGGCCAGGCTCACGGCCTTGGCGAAGTTGGGGGCAGTGGCGGCGCTGCCGTCGTAGTTGAGCGTGACGCCGTTACTGGCATTGCGCGCCGTGACCTGCACGCTGAACGGCTGGCCGCCGTAGCTGAAGGCGCCGCAAGCTGGCGAGGCCACCAGGTCAAAGTGATGCGGAATGAAACGGCCGACCACCGCACCGGCCGCGCCGGTGGTACCAGCGGCCGTGATGCCGCTGCCCAGGTAGCTGGCGCTGGCCAGGTTGGCCGTCAGGTCGAGCGTGCCCACTTCGGTCCAGCGCAGGTTGCTGGCGCTGGCGCTGCCGGCGGCAAACACGCCATGCGCGCCGCTGAAACTGCCGTTGCTGGCGCCAGCGCCTGTGGGCTGAAAGCGCGTGAAGCCGATCAGCACACTCTCGGCCGGCGTCTCGCGGCCGAAGTTGGGCGTCGCCGTGCCGGCGTTGTTGCGCGCGGTGACAGTGGCCGAAAACGGATCACCGGCCTTGATCAGGCCGGCCGTGACGGCGCTGAAGGCCAACGACGCCGGTGCGGCGATGAAGTTGTCGCTACCGGTCATCACGAGGCCGGTCTCGGCCGCGCCGCTGCCGGTGTAAGTGGCGTTGAGCGTCACCTGCCCGACATCGGCATAGGCCACCGTGGTGCTGGCCACGCCGCTGGCGTTGAAGGCCAGGCTGACGTTGCGGCCGCCACCGTCGCAGGCCGCCGCCGCGTTGTTGGCGGCGTTCAGCGACGCGCCACCCACCTGCACCGGCAGCGTGCCACTGGCCGGGTTGGCATAAGCACAATTGAAGTTCACGCTCTTGCTGACGCTGGCAAACGCCGGCACGCAGGCCAAGGCGTTGTCACTCTTGCGCAGCGCGCTGACGGTAACCGCCTGCGACACCGCGCTGACATGGTTGGGCACGCTGAAAAGCAGGCCGCTGTCGACGCTGCTGAAGCTGCAGGATGGGCTGCCGAAGTTGCAGCTTTGCGCCGCGGTCGGCGTTGGCGAAACGCCGACGGCGTCCAGCAGCGAACTGCCGGCAGTTGGCGCCTGCAGCCTCACCGTGGTGCTGCCGCTGCCCGTCGGGATGCTGAAGGCCGCACCGTCGGGCCAGTTCATGGCGCCGCTGGCGGCCAGTGTGCCGCTGACACCGCCGGTGTAGAGCGAGCTGCAAGCCGCATCGAGGCAAGCGCGTACGGTGACGGTGGACGGCGTGCAGGTCAGGCCGCTGCCGCTGCCATGCACGATCTCCAGGTGGTGCAGCGCCGTCGAGCAGGGCTGGGTCTCCTTGTACAGCTCGTCCACCTCGGGCTGGGTCAGCGCGCCCAGGTAAACG
>JBBQJN010000415.1:0-2283 GCA_038325945.1 Burkholderiales bacterium
TCTTTCGTTCATGCCCGCTCATCACGCCCAAAGACGCCCGCTCGTCGTTGCAAATGCTCGCCATAGCCCGGGCTATGGATGCGCTTTGCGCCTAGACCGGACGCCTTTCGAGCGCGCTGCTCGGTCGCGCCCGAAAAACTCTCAGCCTCTGAGCTGACAAGCCACAGATCTGATGTCGCACCTGAGCCCCGACAAGGACTTGGCGAGGACGGCGTCACAGGACAACCCGGGACTGCGCACGGGTTGACGCGGCTGTGGTCCTACCCGGTCAGGGTGTGCGCCATGCCCTTGAAACCCTGGGCGCGGCGCTGCCGGTGGCAAGCGGGGCGTGCGTGCGGCGGCTGGAGCCCGGCGTTCAGCAACAGGGCCTGGCTCACCGCGCGGTCACTTCGGCAGGCCGAGACCGACGCGCGTGATGACGCCGTCGCGGAGTTCCCGCACCACGAGCGTCGCGCTGCCCAGCCGCAAGGTGTCGCCCGCTACCGGCGGGCGGCGCAGCGCCTCGGCGATCCAGTCGCTGAGTGAGAGCGTCGCGTCGGGTGGCTGCGGCAGGTCGTAGAACTCGCACAGCGCCATGACCGAAGTCTGCGGATCGAGTTCGAAGTCGCGAAACTTGGCGCGCAGGGCCTGCTCGTTGCCCGGTTCTGGCATGGCGATGTCCAACCGTCGCGCCAGCCAGCCGATGGTCGTTCCCTGGACCAGCAGGGACACCAGCACGACCGAGAAAGCGACGTTGAAGAGCAGGCCTGCCTGTGGCGTGCCCGCCAGCAGCGGGAACAAGGCCAGCACGATCGGCACTGCGCCGCGCAAGCCGACCCACGCGATAAACCAGGTCTCGCGCGGCGAGAAGCGAAAAGGCAACAGGCACAACCACACCGCCACTGGGCGCGCCACAAAAATCAGCGCCAGGGCCACGCCCAGGCTGGGCAGCAACGTGGCCTGCAGCGACGAGGGCGTGACCAGCAGCCCCAGCAGCAGGAACATGCCGGCCTGGGCCAGCCACGCGTAGCCATCCATGGCGCTCAGCGTCGACTGCACCGCCTCGGCCGCCCGGTTGGCGACGACCAGGCCGAACAGGTACACCGCCAGGAAGCCGGAGCCCCCGAGCAGCCCGGTGGCAGCAAACACCGACAGCCCGCCGGCGCCGATCAGCAGCGCCAGGATGCCGCCGCTGGCATCGTGCCCGCGGACGCGGCGCAACAGTGCGGCCATGGCCAGGCCGCTGGCTGTGCCCAGCAGCGCACCCCAGCCGAACTGCTGCACGAAGGCCAGCGCCATGTCCGACCACGGTCCGGGGCCCGATCCCGACCGGCCGGCCTCGGCAATGCCGATGATGGCCAGCGTCAGGTACACCGCCATCGGGTCGTTGACACCCGATTCGATCTCCAGCGTCGCCGCCACGCGTTCGTTGAGCGTCACGCCCGAGCGCGTCAGCAGCGCAAACACTGCCGCCGCATCGGTGGACCCGACGATGGCACCGAGCAGCCAGGCCGTCGTCCAGTCCAGGCCGAGCAGCAGCACCCCGGCTGCTGCGGTAATGGCCGCGCAGATCAGCACGCCGAGGGTGGCCAGCACCGATGCCGGTTTCAAGCCGGTGCGAAAAGTGGCGAAGGCCGTGCGCAGCCCACCGTCGAGAAGGATCACCGCCAGCGCCAGGTTGCCGACCCAGAAGCTCAAGCGGTGATCGTCGAAGCGGTAGCCGCCGGGCCCGTCCTCGCCAGCCACGATGCCGGCGAGCAAGAAGACCAGCAGGAACGACAAGCCCAGGCGCGCCGAGAACAAACCGGCCAGCACGCTGACAAATACCAGTGCGGCAGCGGCGAACAGCGGTCCGTTGACGAAGTCCATTGCCGCAGTATCCACGCGGCAGCGGCGCGCGCTGTGCAGTTTGGGTGGCGCGCGTCGATCGACTGATCGGGTAAGGGGTCAGGCCCGGTTTTCGACAGACCGTCGCAATACTTTGGTGCGTATCACCATCGATTCGACCACGAACCTGGGCCTGAAGCGGCCTGCATGCTAAGGTCACCGGCTCATTGATTCAAGCCTGGAAGGGCAGCGTTTCCCGGTGGAGCGCCCGGTCTTCAAAACCGGTGAGACGCGCCCAGCGTGTCTGGTGGGTTCGACTCCCATGCCCTTCCGCCCCACGGCAGATCGATGCGACCCCACGGCGCGCACCTCGACGCGCCGGTCCCCGCATCCCCATCCCCAGGAGACACCGCATGACCTCACCCTCAACCCCCCGCGCCGGCCTGCAACTGCGCACCCTCATCAAACCCAGCGGCG
>JBBQJN010000416.1:0-2279 GCA_038325945.1 Burkholderiales bacterium
GGCAGGCTGTTGGCGCGCTTGAGCACCTCGTCCACCGTCTTGAAGCGCACGATGCCGGCGACCGGACCGAAGGGCTCCTCGGTCATCAGGCGCGAATCTTCGGGCAGGTCGGTGATCACCGTGGGCGCAAAGAAGCTGCCCGAACCCGGCATCGGCGCGCCGCCGGCCAGCACGGTGGCGCCGCGGCTCTGCGCGTCGTCGATGAAGCCGGCCACCGCACCAACACGCCGGGCCTGGGCCAGCGGCCCCATCTTGGTATCGGCCAACAGACCGTCGCCGACCTTCAGCGCCTGGGTCTTGCTGACAAACTCGGCGACAAAGCGCTCGTAGGCGCCTTCTTGCACATAAAAGCGTGTCGGCGAGATGCAGACCTGGCCGGCATTGCGGAACTTGAAGGGCACCAGCAGCGCGGCGGCGGCGTCGATGTTGGCATCGTCGCAGACGATCACTGGCGCATGGCCGCCCAGCTCCATGGTGCTGCGCTTCATCAGCGCGGCGGCCTTGGCGGCCAGCAGCTTGCCCACCGGCACCGAGCCGGTGAAGCTGATCTTGCGCACCACCGGGCTGTTGATCAGGTGTTCAGAGACCTCGTGCGGCACGCCCCACACCACGTTCAGCACGCCCTGCGGCAGGCCGGCATCATGGAACAGCCGGGCCAGTGCCACCACCGCGCTGGGTGCGTCCTCGGGGCCCTTGAGCACGATGGTGCAGCCCGCGCCAACAGCGGCCGAGATCTTGCGTATGGCCTGGTTGAACGGAAAGTTCCAGGGCGAGAAGGCGGCGCACACGCCAACCGGCTCGCGCAGCACCAGCTGGCGCACGCCGTCGAGCCGCGCCGGGATGACGCGGCCGTAGATGCGGCGGCATTCCTCGGCATGCCACTCGGCATGTTCGGCGCAGAACATGATCTCGCCCACGCTCTCGGCCAGCGGTTTGCCCTGGTCCATGGTCATGGCGCGGCCGATGTCCTGGGCGCGTTCGCGGGCCAGCTCGGCCACTCGGCGCAGCACTTTGCTGCGCTCCAGCGGCGAGGTCTTCTTCCAGCTCTCGAAGGCGCGCGCGGCGGCGGCCAGCGCCTTGTCCAGGTCCTCGCGGCGGGCATGCGGCAGCTTGGCGATGACCTGGCCGGTGGCCGGGTTGAAGATGTCTTGCTCGACCCGGCCGTCACCGTGCAGGAACTGGCCGTCGATGTAGAGGCTGAGGGCGGGGTAGGTTGGGTCGGTGGTCATGGAAAGATCCTTGTCTTCAGGAGGGCGCAATTCAGCGGGATCGTACGGCCGATTGCCTGCGACGCGAACGCACGTGCCTGCACGCTCGCAGTTCGCGGCCGTCACGAGCCGGCGCCGACCCCCCCGGCCGGCTCGCCGGCCCGCCGGTCCGGTGAAGGCCGGCACCTGCAGGCCGGCAGGCCGCTCAGGCCGGCGGCGCCAGCTTGTCCTGCGTCTGGGTGTCGAAATCGCTGGCCTCGTGGCGCTCGTGCAGCTGGCTGGCCGGGTCGCCCATCACGCGGTTGACCTTGCGGCCACGCTGCACCGCCGGCCGTGCGGCGATCAGGTCGGCCCAGCGCTGCACATGGCGGTAGTCTTGCACCTGCAGAAATTCGCCGCCGCTGTAGAGCAAGCCCTTGGCCAGCGCGCCATACCAGGGCCAGACGGCGATGTCGGCCACGGTGTAAGCATCGCCGGCCAGGTACTCGGTTTCGGCCAGGCGGCGGTCGAGCACGTCGAGCTGGCGTTTGACCTCCATCGCAAAGCGGTCGATCGCGTACTCGATCTTGGTCGGCGCATAAGCGTAGAAGTGGCCAAAGCCGCCGCCCAGGTAGGGCGCGCTGCCCATCTGCCAGAACAGCCACGACAAGCATTCGGCGCGCTGGGCGGTATCGGTGGGCAGGAAAGCGCCAAACTTTTCGGCCAGGTGCATCAGGATCGCGCCCGACTCGAACACCCGGATCGGCGTCGCCCCGCTGTGGTCCATCAGCGCCGGAATCTTGGAATTGGGATTGGCGCCGACAAAGCCGCTGCCGAACTGGTCACCCTCGCCGATGCGGATCAGCCAGGCGTCATATTCGGCGCCGCTGTGGCCCAGCGCCAGCAACTCCTCCAGCATCACCGTGACCTTCACGCCGTTGGGCGTGGCCAGCGAATACAGCTGCAACGGATGCCGGCCCACCGGCAGCGGCTTGTCATGGGTGGGGCCGGCGATCGGGCGGTTGATGTTGGCAAAACGGCCGCCGCTTTCCTTGTTCCAGGTCCAGACCTTGGGCGGCTCGTAGGGGGAAG
>JBBQJN010000417.1:0-2277 GCA_038325945.1 Burkholderiales bacterium
CCGCTGCACACGCTGGTCTGCTTGAGCAGGTTGACGGTGCAGGGTTGGTCGGATTCCAGCGTCATCGGGCGGCTGCGGTCGGCCTTCTCGGCCAACGCAGAACCGCCGCCAACGCCAAGCGCCAGCAGCAGGATCAGGGAAAGGGGGCTAAGGGTAAACATCTATCGGCACAGAACTTGCATGCCATTCTAGGCGCAGCGCCCGGCGATGGCGGGGCTTTTGGCCGGCTGAACTGCCAACAAGGACGCAATCGGCAGCACTTTATGGCCCGGCGCGCGCACGACCCCAAGTCCGACAGCCTACTGGTGCGTGTTGCGCCGCCAGGGCCTGGCGCAAAGCCTGCCGGCAGCGGTCAATGCAATGCCGGCTGTTGTGATCGGCGCCGGCCAGCTCCACCCCACTGGCGGCAGGAGCCGCCCGCCGGGCTCAGAGGCTGAGAGGCAATCGGATGCACCCGCGCCCGGGTGGCCAAGGGCCCTGAGCAAGGCGCGGCGCGCAGCCCGGACTCACGTCCGGGCAAGCGATGCAACGCCGCGCAGGGCCCTTGGGTACCCCGGCCGTTCGGGTAAGCCCCCAAAACAGCCCCACTCGTCGTTGCAAACGCTCGTTGGGTCCCAAACCCAACTCCGCTTTGCGCCTAGTTTGGGGCTGTTTTGGGGGTTTATGCGGGTGCATCCGATTGCCTCTCAGCCTCATGAGGAAACGCCGGGCCGCCCCAAGTTTCCTCATCCCCCTTGGGGGGCCTGACGCGAAGTGGCAGGTCTGGGGGCGCTCTCAAGCGCCAGGGTAGCTGCCCGGCAGCAGGATGCCCCTGTCAACCTGGCCGATTTGCGTCTTGCCGCAGAAGGCCATCGTCACGTCGAGCTCCTTGTGGATGATCTGCAGCGCCTTGGTGACGCCGGCCTCACCCATCGCGCCCAGGCCATAGACGAAGGCGCGGCCGATCATCGTGCCGCGCGCGCCGAGCGCCCAGGCTTTGAGCACGTCCTGGCCCGAGCGGATGCCACCGTCCATCCAGACCTCGGTTCGGCTGCCGACGGCGTCGACGATCCCGGGCAGCGCGGCGATGCTCGACGGCGCGCCGTCGAGTTGGCGCCCACCATGGTTGCTGACGATGATCGCGTCGGCGCCGGCAGTTACCGCCAGTTGCGCGTCTTCGGCGTCCATGATGCCCTTGAGGATCAACTTGCCGCCCCAGCGCGCCTTGACCCAGGCCACGTCGGCCCACGACAGGCTCGGGTCGAACTGCTCGTTGGTCCAGGCCGCCAGCGAGCCCATGTCGCTGACGCCCTGCACATGCCCGACCAGATTGCGAAAGGTGTGGCGCCGCGTGCCCATCATGCCAAGCACCCAGCGCGGCTTGCTGGCGATATTGACGATGTTGCCCAGTGTCGGGATCACCGAGGCGCGCAACTTGTTCTTCAGGTCTTTGTGGCGCTGCCCGATCACCTGCAGATCTAGCGTCAGCACCAACGCGCTGCACTTGGCGGCCTTGCAGCGGTCGATCATGCGTGCCATCGCATCGCGGTCACGCATCATGTAGAGCTGAAACCAGAACGGCGCGCTGGTGTTCTCGGCCACGTCCTCGATCGAGCAGATGCTCATCGTCGACAAGGTGAAGGGCACGCCGAACTTTTCGGCGGCGCGCGCAGCGTGGATCTCGCCGTCGGCATGCTGCATGCCGGTCAATCCGACCGGCGCCAGCGCCACCGGCATCGCCGCCGCCTGGCCGACCATCTGCACCGCCGTGCTGCGGTTCTCCATGTTGACGGCCACGCGCTGGCGCAGCTTGATCGGTGCAAAGTCGGCCTCGTTGGCGCGGTAGGTGCCCTCGGTCCAGCTGCCCGAGTCGGCATAGTCGTAGAACATGCGCGGCACGCGTTTCTGCGCGAGGACGCGCAGGTCCTCGATGGTGGTGATCACAGGCACGGAAGTCTCCTCGGTTAGCGGCGATGCTAACCGCAGGGCCGCCGCGTCAGCCGATGCGCACCGGCACGAAGATCTTGTCCTCGCCGCGCTGGATCAGCAGCGCGACCGACTTGCCCGCCTTTGCGACCACGGCGCGCACCTGATCGATGGTGGTCACCGGCGCGCCGTTCACCGCAAGCAGGACGTCGCCCGCTTCGACGCCCGCTCGCGCTGCCGCGCCGCTCGCGTCCTCGACCACCAATCCGCCAGACACGCCGGCCTGCCGGGCTTCGGAACCCTCCAGCGGCCGCAGCGCCAGGCCCAGCCGGCCACCGCCCGCGGCTTCCGGCGCCGCCTCGGCCTTCGCTA
>JBBQJN010000418.1:0-2268 GCA_038325945.1 Burkholderiales bacterium
CTGCGCGAGCAGGCCCGCCAAACGCTGGGCGAACGTTTTGATATCAAGGACTTCCACGATGTGGTCTTGCAGGCCGGCTCGATGCCGCTGGACGTGCTGGGCAGCGTGGTGCGGCGCTGGGTGCAGCGCCGCCAGGGCTGAACGGCTGCCGCCCTCTAAACTGGGCGCCCCTTGCCGCCGTGCCGCCGCCTGCTCACCGTGAACAGCCTCTCTCCATCGCCTGCCGGCCAGACTGCCGCTGACGCCTCCGACGCGCCCGCCGACCCGGCGGCGGAAGTCGAACGCCTGCGCATGCTGCTGCACCACCATGCCCACTGCTACTACGTGCTCGATGCGCCTGAGCTGCCCGATGCCGAGTACGACAAGTTGTTCCAGGCGTTGCAGGCGCTGGAGGCGGCTCATCCTGAACTGCTGAGCGCCGACTCACCGACGCAGCGCGTGCTGGGCCAGCTTCTCGCCGGCTTCCAGCCGGTGCGCCATGCAGTGCCGATGCTGAGCATCCGCACCGAAACCGATACCGAACCCAGCGGCGCGCTGAACTTCGACGCACGTTTGCGCCGCGAGCTGGGTCTGGCCGACGAGGCGCCGCCGCTGGCCTATGCCGCTGAGCTCAAGTTTGACGGCCTGGCCATCAACCTGCGCTACGAGCAGGGCGTGCTGGTGCAGGCGGCGACGCGTGGCGACGGCGAGACCGGTGAGGACGTGACGCAGAACATCCGCACCATCGGCCAGATCCCGCTGCGCCTGCGCGGCGAGGCGCCGCCGGTGCTGGAGGTGCGCGGTGAGGTCTATCTGCGCCGCGACGATTTTGAGCGGCTCAACGAGCGCCAGCGCGAGCGCGGCGACAAGAGTTTTGTCAACCCGCGCAATGCCGCCGCCGGCGCGGTGCGCCAACTTGATCCGGCGATTGCGGCGCAGCGGCCCTTGAGCTTTTTTGCTTATGGACTGGGTGAAGTTCAGGGCTGGGCCCAGCCGCCCAGGCACAGCGCCACACTGGACGCGCTGGCGGCCTTTGGCCTGCCGGTCTGCGCTGATCGGGTGGTGGCCGACGGCGCGGCCGGACTGGTGGCTTTTCACCAGGCGATGGGCGCCAAGCGCGACGCGCTGCCGTTCGACATCGACGGCGTCGTCTACAAGCTCGACAGCCTGGCGCTGCAACAGCGGCTGGGCTTTGTCAGCCGCGAGCCGCGTTGGGCGGTGGCGCACAAGTACCCGGCGCAAGAGCAGGTGACCAGGCTTGAGCGCATCGAGATCCAGGTTGGCCGCACCGGCAAGCTGACGCCGGTGGCCAAGTTGGCGCCAGTGTTTGTGGGCGGCACCACGGTGAGCAATGCCACGCTGCACAACGTCTTCGAGCTGCGGCGCAAGGGTGTGCGTGTGGGTGACCAGGTGATCGTGCGCCGCGCCGGTGATGTGATCCCCGAGGTGGTGGGGCGCTTGGGCGGTGGCTCGGCCGGCGAGCGCTTGCCTTACGTGCCCAACTTCCGCATGCCGCGCGAGTGCCCGGTCTGCGGCAGCGCGGTGCGGCGCGAGCGCGGCGGCATCGACCACCGCTGCAGCGGCGGCCTGTTCTGCCCGGCGCAGCGCAAGCAGGCGTTGCTGCACTTTGCCGGCCGCCGCGCGATGGATATCGAGGGCCTCGGCGACAAGCTGGTCGATCAACTCGTCGACGGCGGGCTGATCCGCACCCTGCCCGAGCTTTACACGCTGGGCCTGGCCAAGCTCAGCGCGCTGGAGCGCATGGGCGAGAAGAGTGCGGCCAATCTGCTGGCCGGGCTGGAGAAGAGCAAGCAGGCCCGCTTGCCGCGTTTTCTCTATGCGCTGGGCATCCGCCAAGTCGGCGAAACCACCGCCAAGGACCTGGCCAGGCACTTTGGCGCGCTTGACCGCATCATGGACGCCAGCGTCGAGCAGCTGTTGCAGGTGCATGACGTAGGGCCGATCGTCGCGCTGGCGATCCGCACCTTCTTCGAGCAGCCGCACAACCGCGAGGTGGTCGAGCAACTGCGTGCCGCGGGTATCACTTGGCCCGAGGGCGAGGGCGCGGTCGACAGCGCCGCGCCGCAGCCGCTGGCCGGCAAGACCTTGGTGCTCACCGGCAGCCTGCCCACGCTGAGCCGCGACGCTGCCAAGGCGCTGATCGAGGCCGCTGGCGGCAAGGTGGCGGGGTCGGTGTCGAAGAAGACGCACTTCGTGGTGGCCGGCGAAGAGGCCGGCAGCAAGCTCGCCAAGGCGATCGAGTTGGGGGTGGCGGTGCTGAACGAGGCC
>JBBQJN010000419.1:0-2258 GCA_038325945.1 Burkholderiales bacterium
TTCGGTCAGCGTTTCGAGCAGCTTGGCGCGTTCTTCGCCCATGCTGGCCTCGACAACGGCGCGGCGGCTCAGCACCACGTTGTTGCGCTTGCGATCGAGCTTGATGACCTTGAATTCGAGCGTCTTGCCTTCGTACGGGCTCAGGTCCTTGACCGGACGGGTGTCGATCAGCGAGCCCGGCAGGAAGGCGCGGATGCCGTTGACCAGCACGGTCAGGCCGCCCTTGACCTTGCCACTGACGGTGCCTTCGACGAAGTCGCCCGACTCCAGCGCGGTTTCCAGCGACAGCCAGGAGGCCAGGCGCTTGGCCTTGTCGCGCGACAGGATGGTGTCACCGTAGCCGTTTTCAATGGCGTCGATGGCCACCGAGACGAAGTCACCGACCTCGACCTCAAGCTCGCCCTGGTCGTTCTTGAATTCTTCGATGAGAACGTAGGCTTCACTCTTGAGGCCGGCGTTCACCACCACGTGGCTGTGTTCGATGCGCACCACTTCGGCGGAGATAACCTCGCCGGCGCGCATGTCGTTCTTCTTGAGCGATTCCTCGAACATCGCCGCAAAGCTGTCGATCGCGTGCGGGCTGTCGGGAATATGGTCTAGGGATTGGGTCATGCAGAAGTCCTTGGTGCCGGCGAAAACCAAGATTGAAGTTGCCGGCGGGGTTGGATGCAACCAGGGTTGCGGGGGGATGGGCAGGTGGTCACTCTGGCCTTATGGGCTGACGGCCTGACGGCCATAGCGGGGGGCAAGGGTGGGCGAAACTGGCCGCTACATGGCCCGGCGATCAGTGATCGCCAGCGCCTGAAAACGGCCCGCGCTGTGCCCACCAAGCCAGCACCTGATCAACCGATTGCTCGATGGTCAGACCCGAGTTGTCGAGCAGCAGCGCGTCTTGTGCGGGTCTCAAGGGCGCGATAAGCCGGTTTTTGTCCCGCTCATCACGCGCCTCCAGGTCCGCACGGAGGTCGTCGATGCTAGCAGAAAACCCCTTTGAAATCAATTGCTTATGGCGCCTGTCGGCACGCATGGCGGGGCCTGCGGTGAGGAACAGCTTGAGTGGCGCGGCCGGAAAGATCACCGTGCCCATGTCGCGGCCATCGGCCACCAGGCCGGGCAGCCGGCGAAAGCCCAATTGCAAGGCGTGCAACGCACCGCGCACCGCCGGGTGCGCCGAAATGCGCGAGGCCAGGCTGCCAACGCGCTCGGCGCGCAGCTCGGCGGCCACGTCCAGGCCGTCGAGCAGCACTTGCTCGCCGTCGAAGCGCAGATCCAGCTTCGCCGCGACGACGGCGAGGCCGGGCTCGTCATCATCGGCCAGACCCTGGCGCAGCGCGGCCAGCGCGGTGGCGCGGTAGAGCAGGCCCGAGTCGAGCTGGTGCCAGCCCAGGCGCGCGGCCACCGTGGCCGCCAGCGTGCCCTTGCCCGATGCGGTGGGGCCGTCGATGGTGATCACCGGGATATCGGCCTCGGCCGCCTGGGCCACTGCAAACAAGGCCTCAAAGTAGTCGGGATAGGTCTTGGCCACGCACTGCGGGTCAAGGATGCGCACGGCCACCTCGTCGCCGGGCCGGGTTACCAGCGGATTGAAGGCCGCCAGCGACAGGCACATGGCGATGCGGTGATCGTCGTAGGTGTGGATGGCGGCGGCCTGCCAACGCAGGGGTGGGCTGACCTCGATGAAGTCAGCGCCTTCTGTCACCGCCGCGCCCAGTTTGCGCAGCTCGGCGGCCATCGCTGCGATGCGGTCGGTTTCCTTGACCCGCCAGCTGGCGATGTTGTCCAGCCGCGTCGTGCCGACGGCGTACAAGGCCATCACCGCCAGCGCCATTGCGGCGTCGGGCATGGGGTTGCAGTCGAGGCGGATCGCACGCAGCGGCCAGGCGCCGCGGCGCACGCTGAGCCGGCCTGGCTCGGCCTGAATATCTGCGCCCATCAGCCGCGCCGCCTCGACAAAACGGATGTCACCCTGGATCGAGTCCAGCCCGAGGCCTTCGATGACGATGGGCGCCTCGCTGGCGGCGATCGCGCCCAGCGCGATGAAGTACGAGGCTGACGAGGCGTCGGCCTCGACATGCACCACGCCCGGCGTGCGGTAGACACTGCCGGCGGGAATGGTGAAGCGCTGGAAACCCTCGCGCTGCACGGCGATGCCAAAGCGGGCCAGCAGGTTGAGCGTGATCTCGACATAGGGCTGGCTGATCAGCTCGCCGTCAACCGCGATCACCACCGGCGCCTCGGCGGCCGCCAGCGGCAAGGCC
>JBBQJN010000420.1:0-2235 GCA_038325945.1 Burkholderiales bacterium
CCAAGCCGATGGCACCCCCTCGGGGGGCGGCGCCGCAGGCGCCTGGGGCGCCGCCATCGGCGCCGGGCCGCCCCAAGCCGATGGCACCCCCTCGGGGGGCGGCGCCGCAGGCGCCTGGGGGCGCCCAATGCTGCTGGCCAGTGTCGGCCTGGGCTTCGACTTTGCCGAGCACCAGGTGGTCAACGCCTCGCAGGGCGGCTTGTTTGATGACGGCGACCATGGCTCATCCACGCAGGAGCCGCCGCTGGTGGCCGCCGAGCCCTGGGGCCTGCGTGAGCTGCTGCTGCTGGAAAAATCGGCACTGGGTTTCTACCTGTCGGGCCATTTGTTTCAGGAATCCGAGGCCGAGGTGCGGCGCTTCTGCAAGCGGCGCATCGCTGATCTGGTCGACAGCCGAGATCTGCAGGTGCTGGCCGGCATCGTCAGCGAACTGCGCTTTGTCAACGGCCAGCGCGGCCGCGTGGCGATCTTCAAGCTCGACGACCGGAGCGAGATCATCGAAGCGGTGGCCAACGACGACTTGATCGAGGCCAACAAGGCGTTGTTTGCAGAGGACGAACTGCTGATCGTGCAGGGCAAGGTGCAAACCGATCGCTTCTCGGGCGGCCTGCGGCTCAACGTCAACCAGGTCTGGGACCTGGCCGGGGCACGCGCGCGTTTTGGCCGCTGCCTGAGCATGGGCCTGGCCGGCGATGCGCGCAGCGCCGTGCCCGCGCTGGCCGAGTTAGTGAAGACCTGGCCGGCGCGGCGCGAGACCACCGAGGCCGGCGAGATCACGCAGGGCTTGCCCGTGCGGCTGCAGATCCGCCGCGAGCATGCGGTGGCCGAGATCGAGCTGGGTGACGCAGGGCGCTTTTGGCCCAGCGACGAGGCGCTGGCACGCTGCAAGGCGCTGGCCGATGAAGGCCGCCTGGCCATCGTTTACGAGTAGGCCAACCCGCGCCGCGCCGGGTGAAGGGCTTGTCAATCGGGGCCTGTTCCGGTGTTGGTGCGTGCGTACCGGGCCTAGAGTGCGCTGCATGCACGAGACGCCGCTCACCGGCCTGATCCTCACCGGTGGCGGCGCGCGCGCGGCCTACCAGGTGGGCGTGCTGAGCGCGCTGGCCAAGCTGCGCCGCGACAGCGGTGCCGCGCTGCGCAGCAATCCCTTTGGCGTGATCTGCGGCACCTCGGCCGGCGCCATCAACGCCGCCGCGCTGGCCAGCCACAGCGACGATTTTGACGGCGCGGTTCAGCGCCTGGCGACGGTCTGGCGCCAGTTCCATGCCGAGCAGGTTTACCGCGCCGATTCTCTGGGCGTGATTCGCACCGGCGCGGCCTGGCTGACGATGATGTCGATCGGCTGGGTCATCAACCGCTTCCGCAAGGCGCGGCCGCGCTCGCTGCTCGACAACCAGCCACTGGCCAGCCTGCTGACGGATGCCGTGCCGCTGCAACGCCTGCCGCAGCTGCTGCGCCAACGCCATCTGCATGCGCTGGCGATCACCGCCTCGGGCTATGGCAGCGGCGAGCATGTCACCTTCTACCAGTCGGCCTCGGCGATCCCGCCCTGGACCCGCACCCAGCGCGTGGCCGTGGCCACCGAGCTGACGCACCAGCATCTGCTGGCCTCGTCGGCGATTCCCTTTGTTTTTCCGGCCACCGAACTGCCGCGTGGTGATCGAACCGAGTGGTTCGGCGATGGCTCGATCCGCCAGGTGGCGCCGATCTCGCCGGCCATCCACCTGGGCGCGCAGCGCCTGCTGGTGATCGGCGCCGGCCGCATGCATGAACCCGCTGCCCGGCTGGTGGCCAATGCCGGTTACCCGAGCATCGCCCAGATCGCCGGCCATACGCTGTCGGGCATCTTCCTCGATGCGCTGATGGTCGACGTCGAGCGCATGCAGCGGGTGAATCGTACGCTGGCGATCCTCAACGATCAGCAGCGCCTGGCCACCGCGCTGCGACCGATCGAGGCGCTGGTGATCTCACCCAGCCAGCGGCTCGATGACATCGCCGCCCAGCACATCGACAGCCTGCCGCGGCCGGTGCGTGCGCTGCTGGGCGGTGTGGGCGTCAGCAGTCGGCTGGCCGCACAGGGGCCGCGCGGCGCCACGTTGGCCAGTTACCTGCTGTTTGAGGCGCCCTTCACCCAGGCGCTGATGGCGCTGGGCGAGGCCGATACGCTGGCCCGCCGCGACGAGGTGCTGGCCTTCTTCGGCTGGCAGCCGGCGCCGGACAACAAAGCTTTACAGG
>JBBQJN010000421.1:0-2222 GCA_038325945.1 Burkholderiales bacterium
GATCTTTTCGGCCTCTTCATCGGGGATCTCGATGCCGAACTCGTCTTCGAGTGCCATCACCAGTTCCACCGTGTCGAGTGAGTCGGCACCCAGGTCGGCCACGAAGGCCTTCTCGTTGGTGACGTCGGCCTCCGGCACGCCAAGTTGCTCGGCAATGATTTTCTTGACGCGTGCTTCGATATCGCTCATGACTCCTCCAGGAGTTAAAAATGTTCAAACAGCCCGGGATTCTACCGGCGGTGCAGCGCGTATCCAGATTCGCGCTGCCGCCGCGCCGGTCGGGGCCAGAGACCGGCAGGTGGGAGCAGTTCGCCAAGCGTTGCGGCCAGGCGATCTGCCTGCATTCAATTCATGTACATGCCGCCGTTGACATGCAGCTCGGTGCCGGTGATGTAGCCGGCCAGCGGCGAGGCCAGAAAGGCCACCGCGTGCGCAATCTCCTCAGGCGTGCCGAGCCGGCCCAACGGGATCTGGCCCAGCAGCGCGGCACGCTGGGCCTCGGGCAGCTCGGCGGTCATGTCGGTGGCAATGAAGCCTGGCGCGATGCAGTTGACGGTGATGTTGCGGCTGCCCAGCTCGCGCGCCAGCGCGCGTGTCATGCCGGACACGCCGGCCTTGGCCGCCGCGTAGTTGGCCTGGCCCGCGTTGCCTGCCGCGCCCACCACCGAGGTGATGCTGATGATGCGGCCGTAGCGTTGCTTCATCATCGTGCGCATCACGGCGCGGCTGCAGCGGAACACCGCCTTGAGGTTGGTGTCGAGCACCGCATCCCAGTCGTCGTCCTTCATGCGCATGGCCAGCGTGTCGCGGGTGATGCCGGCGTTGTTGACCAGCACCTGCAGGCCGCCGTCTGTCTTGACGATGGCCTCGACCACGGCGTCGATACCCGCCGCATCGTTTACGTTCAGGCACAGGCCGCGGCCGCCCAGGGGCGCCAGGGCGTCGGTGATGGCCGCAGCTCCGGCGTCGGTGGTGGCGGTGCCGATGACGGTGAAACCCTGCTGGGCCAGCGCCATCGCAATCGCACGGCCGATGCCGCGGCTCGCACCCGTTACCAGCGCCACCTGCGGTGTCTCGGTCATGCCAGCAGCCCCAATGTGTCTTGCAGCGACGCGGGGTCGAACACCGCCCCGCTGACAGCCTCGGCATCGATACGCTTGACCATGCCGGCCAGCACCTTGCCCGGACCGCATTCAACGATGTGGCTGACGCCGCGAGCGCGCAGTGCCTGCACCACCTCGACCCAGCGTACCGGGCCGAAGGCCTGGCGGTAGAGCGCATCCCGGATCGCGTCAGCGTCCACGGGCGAGGCGACGTCGATGTTGTTGACCACCGGAAAAGCTGGCGCAGCCAGGGTGACCGCTACCAGGCGCTCGCGCAACGCCTCGGCCGCCGGCCGCATCAGTGCGCAATGGAACGGGGCCGAGACCGCCAGCAGCAAGGCGCGCTTGGCGCCCATCGCCTTCAGCAGATCGCAGGCCTTGTCCACGCCGGCCTTGCTGCCCGAGATCACGGTCTGTTTGGGGTCGTTGAAGTTGGCCGCAGACACCACCTCACCGGTTGCCGCTGCGGCCTCGGCGCAGCCGGCCAGCACCTTGTCGGCGTCCAGCCCAAGGATCGCCGCCATCGCGCCCGCACCCACTGGCACGGCCTGCTGCATCGCCTGGGCGCGCAGGCGCACCAGCGGCAGCGCGTCGGCCAGCGTCAGCACACCGGCGGCCACGAGTGCGCTGTACTCGCCCAGCGAGTGGCCGGCCACTGCGGCCGGCAAGGCGCCGCCCTCGGCCCGCCAGGCGCGCCAGCAGGCGATCGCTGCAGTCAGCATCACGGGTTGGGTGTTGGTGGTGAGGTCGAGCAGGTCTTTGGGGCCGGACGCGATCAGCGCCGCGATGTCCTCGCCCAGTGCTGCCGAGGCCTCGTCCAGCGTACCGCGCACCGCCGGGTGATCGCCCCAGGCATCGAGCATGCCCACGGCTTGAGAGCCCTGGCCAGGGAAGACGAAGGCGAATGAAGTCATCGGGATGCCACTGCGGTCAGGGTGAATGGGTCGAGGCCGGGTCGGGAGGGTGGCGGTGGGCAGGCAGGCCGGCACAGCCGGTCAGAAATCGAGCAGCACCGCACCCCAGGTGAACCCACCGCCCACGCCTTCGAGCATCAAGGTGTCGCCACGCTTGACACGGCCAGAACGCACCGCCACGTCCAGCGCCAGCGGGATCGATGCG
>JBBQJN010000422.1:0-2201 GCA_038325945.1 Burkholderiales bacterium
GCCCCAGAAGGCCTCGCGCCCAGGCTCGCGGTTGGCCGCGCTGCGCTCGCTCTGGCGCAGCGTTTCCATGTAGCGCGCTGCGGCGTCCACCTGCGGCCACAAGGATGCGGCCAGCGCCAGGTCATGCGTATGGCGCCACAGCTCGGCCACGCTGAAGATGAACTGGCCGTGGCTGTCGTTTTCGGCCACTGGGTCGGGGCCGCGCGCGTCCACACAACAGGGCACTTTGCCACTGGCAAACAACTGGCCGGCGTACCAAGTGGTGAACTCGCGCGCGGCGTGCAACTCGCCCAGGCGCAGCAGGCCGGCGACCATCATCGCGCCGTCGCGGATCCAGCTGCGGGCATAGCTGCGCGTGCCCGGCTGCAGCGCCGGCCCGTCGCGCGACATCAGGATGTGCGACAGCGCCACGCGCAGGCTGTCGTGCAGCGCTTGCGCCTGTGGCGGCAGCGTGAAGCCCACCCGGTTCAGGCGTTGGCGCCTGGCCGTGGCCAGCTGATCGCGCCGCGCCGGGGCGTCGGCCTCGTCCGCCCGCGCGGCCAGCTGGCCGGCCAGCGGCAGCACGACCGAGATGCTGCGGCGCGCGCCCGGCGCCAGGTCCATGGCCCAGTCCAGGCGTGCGCTGGCCAGGCCTTGCGGATCACGCAGTGTTCGCAGCGGCGTGGCCCCTGCGCCCAGCCCATCACCGGCGTCGAAGGCGGTGGCCAGCACCCGATCGGGCTTGGCCAGCGGCTTGAGCCAGGGTCGGTCGTCGACCTGCAGCGCGCCACCGGACCAGGCCAGCGAGCGCAGCGGCGCCACACCGCCGGCCGTGTTGAGAAACTGCTGCGGCGGGTTGACCTGCCAGGGCCGCAACAGCAAAAACAGTGTCAAGGTCTGACGCTGCGATGTCGGGTTATGCAGGGTGTAGCGTGCGATCAGCTGTGCCTGGGCGCGACTGCCCTCGGCACCGACCTCGACCTGCAGGCCAAAATCCGGATGCTTCCAGTGCACGCTTGGCAGCGGCAAATGGCCTTCGCGCAGCGTGGTGCTGCTGTGGCCTTCGGCCTGCACCTCGGCCCAGCCCAGCAGTCGACCCTGGCCATCGGTGACCATCGGTTTGATCGATGGTCCGCCGCGGTGAGGTTCAATGGCACCGTCTTCGGACAGCAGCGCGGCGTGGCCGCCGCCACCGTCCACGCCCACCAAGGTCCAGTAGTTTTGCTCGCCGTGGAAAGCGCGCGGGTAGTGGCTGCGCGGCGCCTGCGCGGCCAACGCGGTCAGCATCGCATTGCGGTCGGGCCAATCCAGCGGCGAAGGCGCCGACATCTCGACCGCCCGGCGCGGCCCGCTGATGCGCAGGTAGCGCGCTTCCTGCTCCGGCAGCCAAAGCGCCTGCAGCGCGCGCTGGCTGGCAGGCAGTTGGTGCACGCGGCGCCATTGCCGGCCATCGTTGCTGGCCAACACCCTGGCCGGCACCGGTGCACCGGCGCCCCAGCGCCACAGCAGGCCGTTGAGTTCACGCACCGCGCCCAGGTCCAGCGTGCTGCCCGCAGCGCTCTGGTGCAGCACTGGGCTGGCAACCGGGCCGGGTGGCGGCAGGGTCAGCAGGGTCAAGCGCTGGAAGCACAGCCGGCCGGCGCCGCCGCTTTGGCCGCTGGCCACCACCAGCTCAATCGCCGCCGCGCGCCGCAGCAGCTTGTCCTCGGTCGGGCCCCAGGCGAAGTTGATCTGGCGCTGACGAATCTTCAGGGTCGTGGGCTGCGCCGGCGGCGTGAAATCCGGCCAGTTCCGCCACCAGACGTTGTCGCCGCTGGCGTCGATGAATTTGACCTGGAAGGCGTTGGATTCACCCTGGCCGTACAGCCGCAGCGTGAAGCCATGGTGCGGCGGCAATTCCAGCACCAGCACCCGGCGCGCCACCGCATAACCCGAGACGCGGCCGAAGTTGTAGTGCAGGCACATCGCGCCAGAGGCGTCGGGCTCGATGCGGGCCTGCACCTGGTCGCTGGCCGAGGCCGCCCAGCGCGAGCGGTCCGAGAAGTCGTCGATCACGCGCTCGGTGCTGGCTTGCGCGGCGGCCAGGCCGGGGCTCAACAGCAGCGCCGAAGTGGCCAGCCATGGCAGCCAGCGCCTCACTTCACACTGCCCATCATCAGCCCCTGCATGTAGTGCTTTTGAAGTGCCAGGAACAACAGCAGCACCGGCAGCACGGTGACCAC
>JBBQJN010000423.1:0-2196 GCA_038325945.1 Burkholderiales bacterium
CTGGTTTGACTTCCACGTACCCAAGCCCCGCGTGGCCCGCAACCGCATCGCGCGGGCGCTGGCGGCGTGATCAGCACCTGAGGCCTTGGGTTGGCTGGCCGGTTCTGCCCAGGGTTTTGCGATACCGTCCTGTCGCGCAGCACGCAGCACGCAGCACGCAGCACGCAGCATCGAGCAGCTATCCCGCCACCCTGAACACGCTCAGAGCGCAGTGCCAAAGCGCCGCATGAACTGGCGGTCGATGTGGTCTTTCCAGCGCCAAACCCAGGCGCCACTCCAGCCCCAGCCACCCCAGCTCCAGGGGCCCCAGCTGGCCAGCGCATGGCGCTCGCCGGTGCTGATGAGGTAGAGCGCGCGGGCCTGTGGTGCCCACGCCTCGGGCGGGCGACCGGCGCAGGCGGCGCGCAGGTTGCGCGCCAGCACCGGGCCGGCGCGCACCGCGTAGACGCCTGATTTGGGCCGCGGCGGCGTCAGCGCAGCAACGTCGCCGGCGGCCCAGACCTGCGGATGCGACAGGCTCTGCAGCGTGGTGCCGACACGGATGAAGCCACGCTCGTCGGTGGCCAGGCCGCTGGCGGCCGGCCAGGCGGGCGCGGCCGCGCCGGTGGCCAGCAGGCAGCCATCGAAGGGCAAGGGCGCGCCTTGCGCCAGATGCAGTTGGCCGGTCGACAGGCGTTCGGCCTGGCGATTGCCCAGCCAGCGGATGCCCCGTTGGGCCAGCAGCGCGGCGATGCGTCGGCGCAGCCGGCTGGGCTGGCCGTCGAGCGGCAGGTGCTCGTGGCCGACCAGGGTCAGCCGCAGCGCCTGCCAGCCCTCGACGCGGGCGCGGTGTTGGATGGCAAACGCCAGCTCCACACCGGCAGCGCCTGCGCCCAGTAGCAGCAGCTCAAAGCGCCCGGACGCGGCAACGATGCGCTGCACCACGGCCGGCCAGGCGGCGATGAAGGCTTCGATCGGCCGCACCGACAGGCCAAACTCGGCGCTGCCGGGCAGGCCGGCCAATGCCGGCATCGGGCCGGTGTCGATCGACAGTTGATCGAAGGGCAGGGCGCTGCCGTCGGCGCACAACACCCGACCGGCTGGCAGGTCCAGGCCGTTGACGCTGGTCTGGTGAAGTTGCACGCCGGCAGCGGCGGCCAAGCGGTCGAGCGCAATGGCGCAGGCTTCGATCGGGTAGTGCCCGGCGATCCAGCCCGGCAACATGCCTGAGTAGATTTGCCGCCGGTAGGGCGTGACCAGGTGCAGCTGCCAGCCGGCCAGCGGCGATTGCTTGGCATCGGCCAAATCGGCCAGCACCTTGACGTGGGCATGGCCGCCGCCTAGCAGCACCAGCTGGCGCGGCGTTTGCCGCACGGGCGCTGGCGCTGGCGCTAGCGCCGATGCCGACGCTGACGCTGACGCTGACATCGCGTCACTCAACGGGGTTTGCGCCGGCCGCCAGGCGCCGGCTTGGCGCCCGTGCCCGGCCGCGGCGGCAGGCCCGTGTGCTGCGTCAGCAGGCTGCCACGGCGCGGTGCGGCGGCCGCGCTGCTACTGCTGCCGCCGCTGCTGCGCCTTGGCGGCTTGGCAGCGCCGGCCGGCACCGTGCCCTGCGGCTGGTAGCTGGGGATGAGGTGGCGTTTGCCGTTGCCGATCAGGTCGGCGCGGCCCATGGCCATCAGCGCATCGCGCAGCAGCGGCCAGTTGGCGGCGTCGTGGTACTTCAAGAAGGCCTTGTGCAGCTTGCGCCGGCGCTCGCCGCGCACCACATCCACTTTTTCGGTCAGGTCGGGCTTGGCGGCATCGCGGCTCAGGCCCTTCAGCGGGTTGCGGCCGGTGTGGTACATGGTGGTGGCGCTGGCCATCGGGCTGGGATAGAAGGTTTGCACCTGGTCGGCGCGAAAGCCATTGCGCTTGAGCCAGAGCGCCAGGTTCATCATGTCCTCGTCGCTGGTACCCGGATGTGCGGCGATGAAGTAGGGGATCAGGTACTGCTGCTTGCCGGCCTCGGCGCTGTACTTGTCGAACAGCTGCTTGAAACGCTCATAGCTGCCCATGCCCGGCTTCATCATCTTCGACAGCGGACCGCCCTCGGTGTGCTCGGGCGCAATCTTCAGGTAGCCGCCAACATGGTGGGTGACCAGCTCTTTCACATACTCGGGCGAGGTCACCGCCAGGTCGTAGCGCAGCCCCGAGCCGATCAACACCTTCTTCACG
>JBBQJN010000424.1:0-2195 GCA_038325945.1 Burkholderiales bacterium
GGCTGCGACTCGACCGCAGCGGTCCATTTCTCACCGTCTTTTTGCCCCATAGCGGGGCTATGGGACTGCAAATACGGCAAGAACTGTCCTCGCTGGGGCCGATTCTCGCTATCGACGCCCCAAGTCCGACAGGCTCCTAGACCGTGACGATGCGCCAACTCGGTGCCGGCCACGCCCTCTGCAGCCTCCGGTACCGTGTCATCGGCGGCGATCAGCGCCTGCTCCCGTGCGATGACATGCCCCAGCTCGTTGCGTCATGGCATGACTTCGGTTTTTTATATCGCTCATCGGGGTGGCGATTCCTGTATCGAGGGGCCACCGAGCCGCTGTCGCTCAGCCGCCCCCGATCGAGCCACCGAGCAGCCGTTGGTAGGTCCAGCCGAGTACCGCGCCGAAGATCAGGTGCAGCACCAACGTCATCATCGGCGCCATCAGACCCCTGTTCATCGCAAACATGCCGGCGCGCGCCATCAGCATCAGCACGACCATCATGATCAGCCAGCCGGCGATGCCGAGCGCAACGCCGTGCGTCACGCGGCTGTCGCCTGGCAGGTGCCGGTCGAGCAGCGCCATGGCCAGAGCGTAGCCGACGATGCCGATCATGAAGTGGATGGCCCGCCAATCATCGGCGTGTCGGGCGAACCCATCATGCCGGCGATCATCTTGGGCAGGTCAAGTGCGGGCATCACGACCATCGCTGCCTTCATCACCATCAAAATCGACAGCGCGACCGTCGCCGCCAGCCCAGCGACCAAGCCTTAGCTCACAGTTGCCATGGGTATCTCGCTGTGTTTTGGGCGACCGCACGACGATGCGAAATTCGCGGCGCCGGAGGCTGCCCGGCGACAAGCTTGACGCGGCGACGACGACGACGCGGGTGTAGGACAGGAGCGGCACGTGGCGTCGGACAGTGGACCAGAACAGTCGAGGCCCTGCCGCGCGGTGGCCCAACACGCGCTTGCACTGTGCTCGCGTCGGTGTCAGCGGGTGTTGCCGGACGCCCGCGGCTTCCCACTGGAAGCCGCGTCCTTACTCAGTCAGACAAGGTCAGTGAGCCTTTGTCCAACTGGCCGACCTGAAGCGGCAGACTCCGCGAGCGGGCCTGCACAACACAGCAGGCGCTTAATTGTGGTCCCTCTCGGTCAGGCCGCCGCGCGCACGCCGCCTTCGCGCCACTGCGCCATCAGGCGCTGCCACTTGGGCCGCACGGCGGCCAGGTGCTTGGCCTTGACATGGCCATAGCCGCGGATGTCCTCGGGCAGGCGGGCGATTTCGGTTGCGGCGGCCAGGTTGCCGGCGTTCAGGCCGCGCAGCAGTTCTTCGATGCTGGCGCGGTATTCGTCGATCAAGGCACGTTCGGTGCGACGCTCCTCGGTTTTGCCGAAGATGTCGAGCGCGCCGCCGCGCAGGCCTTTCAGCCTGGCCAGCACGGTGAAGGCGCTGCGAATCCAGGGCCCGAAGGCCTGCTTGACCGGCTCACCCTGGGCATTGGTCTTGCCCAGCATCGGCGGCGCCAGGTGGTGCACCAGCTTGTAGTCATCCTCAAACATGTCGGCCACCTTCTGCGTGAAGGCCTTGTCGGTGTGCAGCCGCGCTACTTCGTACTCGTCCTTGTAGGCCATCAGCTTGAACAAATAGCGGGCCACTGCTTCGGTCAGTCTGCTGCTGTTCAGCGCTGATTCGGCCTGGCGCACGCCGGCCACAAAATCGGCATAACGCTGGGCATAGGCGGCGTCCTGGTAGCCGGTGAGAAAGTCCACCCGCTTGGCGATGATCTCGTCGAGTGAGGGCTTCTTGACGAACTGGATCACCTGCGCGGCCTTGAACAGGGCTTGCACCTCGGCCAGATCCACCGCACAGCGCCGACCCCATTCAAACGCCGCCTTGTTGTTGTCGATCTGCGTGCCGTTGAGCTCGATGGCGCGCAGCAGCGCGGCCTGGCTCAGCGGCACCTGGCCCTTTTGCCAGGCGTAGCCCAGCAGCAGCGGGTTGGCATAGATGCTGTCGCCCAGCAACTGCACCGCCACCTGCTCGGCATCGAACAGGCCCAGGTGGTCGCGGCCCACGGCTGCTATCAGCGCAGCCTCGCAGCCGGCGGTAGGCGCCTGCCAGTCGGCGTTCTTGACAAAGGCCGCGGTCGGCGTGGCATGGCTGTTCAGCGCCACATAGGTGGTGCCTTCGCGCATCAGCGACAA
>JBBQJN010000425.1:0-2180 GCA_038325945.1 Burkholderiales bacterium
TGGCTGGGCGGCAGCTGGCCGTGACACACCAGAAACTCGCACCACAGCACATCGCTGTCGCCCGACAGCAGCGTGTGATCAAGGTCGAACAAGGCCAGCGTGGGCAGCATGCGGCGCGGTCGAGCGTAACCCGGTGGCTCAGGGCTGGCGTTCAGGGCTGGCGCAAATGCCAGGCCTTGGGCCGGGTGAAGGTCTGGATGCCAGCGGTCGACAGTGTCAGCCCCAGGCCCGAATCACCGGTGCCGCTCCAGGGCAGGCGGGCGCTCACCCGGTCGCAGCAGTTCCAGTAGACGCTGCCGGCGTTGACGCGGGCCAGCAAGGCCCGTGCTGCAGCTTGGTCGCGGCTGTAGACGCCGGCCGTCAGGCCGTAGCGCGTGTCATTCATCAGCGCCAGTGCTTCTTCGTCGTCCTGCACCTGCTGGATACCGATGATCGGGCCGAAGCTTTCCTCGCGCATCAGCGCCATGCCGTGGTGCACCTCGGTCAGCACGGTGGGCGCGTAGCCGTTGCCGGGGCCGGGCAGACGGTGGCCACCGCAGTGCAGCGTGGCGCCCTGAGCCAGCGCGTCGGCCACCTGCGCATCCAGCACATCGAGTTGTGCGGCGCGGGTGATGGCGCCGATGTAGGTGGCCGGGTCGGTTGGGTCGCCCTGCTTGAAGCCGGCCACGGTGGCGAGGAAATGCTCGACAAAGCGGTCATGCAGGCTGGCGTGCACGTAAATGCGCTCGACCGAGCAGCAGCTCTGGCCGGCGTTGTACATCGCGCCGTCGGCCAGGCTCTGGGCGGCGATGCGGGCATCGGCGTCGGCGCGCACATAGCTCGGGTCCTTGCCGCCCAGCTCGAGCTGCAGCTTGACCAGCCGCGGCGCCAGCGTCTGCGCGATGCGCACGCCGGTGGCGTGGCTGCCAGTGAAAAACAGGCCGTCGATGCGCTGGGCCAGCAGGGCCTCACCCACCTCGCCAGCACCCACCAGGCAGGCCATCACCGCCTGCGGCACGCCGGCCTGGTGCAACAGCCGGGCGATGTGGCGCCCGCTCTGGGCGGCATACTCCGACGGCTTGTAGAGCACGGCATTGCCGGTCAGCAGCGCCGGCAGGATGACGTTGCAGCCGACAAAGTAGGGGTAGTTCCAGGCCGAGATGTTGGCCACCACGCCCAGCGGCACATGGCCGATCTGCTCGTGCATGCCGCCGTCGTCAAACACATGCTGGTCGCGCACCGCGCCTTCGGCCTGCTCAAGGAAGAAGTCGATGCGCGGCAGCAGGCCGTTCAGCTCATTGCGCGACTGGCTGATCGGCTTGCCGGTCTCTGCGGTCAGCGTGGCGGCCAGCGTCTCGAGCTCAGTCACCACGCCAGCGCGAAAGCGCTGCACCACGGCCAGCCGCTCGGCGATGGGCAATGCCGCCCAGGCTGGTTGTGCGGCGCGCGCGGCTTCGGCCTTGGCGGCCACTGTGGCCTGGGTGTCCGCCGGCAGTTCGGCGATGGCCTGGCCGGTGGCCGGGTTGGTGATGATCAGGGTGGGCATGGCTGTTCAGGCTTGGCGCTTGTGAAGGCAGGATTCATGCTTTTACAAGCTCTCGGGCAGTACGTACCGCGCGGGCGGCGCGCAAAAAGTCGTCGAGCATCGGCCCGTCGTCGAAGTTGGCCGGATCGCCCGGTGCATGGAACTCGGGGTGCCACTGCACTGCCGCCACATAGCTCGGCCCGCGCATGCGAATCGCTTCGACGATGCCGTCCTGCGGGCAGCGGGCCTCGACGACGAAGCCGGGCGCCAGGTCCTTGATGGCCTGGTGATGGATGCTGTTGATGCGCGCCTCGCCCACGCCGGGGTAGAGCTCGGCCAGCCTGCTGTCCGGCAGGATCTGCACCGCATGGTGGTTGCGCTCGTAGTGGCCGGGGTTGACGTGTAGCTGGGCCTTGGGCAGCTGGCTCGGGATGTCCTGGTAGAGCGTGCCGCCCAGGCAGACATTGATCAGCTGCAGCCCGCGGCAGATGCCGAACACCGGCTTGCCGGCATCGATGAAGGCCTGCACCAGCGCCATCTCGTAGCGGTCGCGCACGGCGTCGCCGGCCCAGATCGGCTGCAGTGGCTGCTCGCCGTAGGAATGCGGCGAGACATCGTTGCCACCCTGCAGCACCAAGGCGTCCAACGCGTCGGCATAGTGGCGCAGGTTCAGGTC
>JBBQJN010000426.1:0-2161 GCA_038325945.1 Burkholderiales bacterium
TGTTGGAGTTGCCACTCCAACCTACCGGGCTCGGTGCAGTTAATCAGAGCGCCGCCGAGAGGCTGGTGGCCGAGGGTGCTGGGCATGTGGATCACGGAGGTAAAGGAGGAGGTGGCGAACGCAAGTCCGGCACCGGGGGACACGGAGCGGTGCGCATGGCCAGCAGCCTTGGTCACGCGCACCAAGGTTGAGGCGCGTGCAAACAACAGCAGCCGGTCACATCGTCAGCTATGAGCCGTTAACAGCCGCCAGTGGACCTCTGGCCGACGTTCTTCAGCTCGTCACCCGATCCAGCAGCATCGCGTCGCCATAGCTGAAGAAGCGGTAGCGTGACTCGATGGCGTGCTTGTACAGCGCGTGCATGTGCGCATGCCCGGCGAAGGCCGAGACCAGCATCAGCAGCGTGCTCTTGGGCAGGTGGAAGTTGGTGACCAGGCGGTCGACGACGCGAAAGTTGAAGCCTGGCAGGATGAAGACATCGGTCTCGCGGGCCCCGGCCTGCAGCTCACCGCCCAGCGCGGCCGACTCCAGTGCGCGCAGACTGGTGGTGCCGGCGGCGACGATGCGCCCGCCGGCCGCCCGGGTGCGCTGGATCGCCGCCACCGTGGCCTCGCCCACCTCGTACCACTCGCTGTGCATCTTGTGCTCGGCCAGTGTGTCGCTGCGCACCGGCTGGAAGGTGCCGGCACCCACATGCAGCGTCAGCTGCGCCCGGCCCACGCCGCGCGCCTCCAGCGCATCAAGCACGGCCTGGTCGAAGTGCAGCGAAGCGGTGGGCGCCGCCACCGCGCCGGGTCGGCTGGCAAACACCGTCTGGTAACGCGTCACGTCCTCGGCCGCATCGGCATGGCTGATGTAGGGCGGCAGCGGCACATGGCCAAAGGACTCGAGCAACGCCAACGGATCGGACGGAAAGCGCAGGTGAAACAGGCCCTCATCCGGCCCGCTGCGGCCCAGCACCTCGGCCTCGAAAGCGCCATCAGCAAAGCGGATCAGGCTGCCGGGCTTGGGTGATTTGCTGGCACGCAAATGGGCCAGCACCTCATTGCTGGGCAGCACGCGCTCGATCAGCGCCTCCACCGCGCCGCCGGTCGGCTTCTCACCATAAAGCCGGGCCTTGATGACGCGGGTATCGTTGAACACCAACAGGTCGCCTGGCTGCAGCAGCGAAGGCAGCTCACGAAAGATGCGGTCGACCGGCGTGCGGCCGCGGCCGTCGAGCAGCCGCGAGGCGCTGCGCTCGGCAGCGGGGTGCTGGGCGATCAGTTCGGGCGGCAGCGCAAAATCAAAGTCGGTCAGGGTGTAGGCGTGGGCTTGCTTGGGCATGGGGTTCAGGCTGTACCGACCTGAGGGGACGATGGTGAGAGCCGTATTGTTCCATCCGCGTCGGCCAGCTGCCGCCGACAGGGTCGACCAGGCTGTGCCCCTGCGGCCCGCGGCCATAGGCCGTGCCGCTGAGGTGCAGCGGCTGTGCCGCCAAAGCGGGCTGGCTACACTGCCCGCCATGAGTACAGCCTCTTCTCCCGCCATCGCCTTCATCGGCGGCGGCAACATGGCCAGCGCCTTGATCGGTGGCCTGATCCGCGCAGGTCGCCCGGCCGATGGCATCCTGGTGATTGACCCCTTTGAGGCCCAGCGCCAGCGGCTGGTGGCCGATTTTGGCGTGCAGGTGCTGGCGGCGGCCGATGCCTCACTGGACGATGCCGCGCTGGTGGTCTGGGCTGTCAAGCCGCAGTTGTTTGCGCAAGCCGCCGCGCCCAGTGCCGCCCATGTGCGCGGCGCCTTGCACCTCAGCGTGATGGCCGGCATCCGCAGTGAGACCATCGCCCGCGCGGTCGGCGTTGACCCGGCGTGGGCACACATCGTGCGCAGCATGCCCAACACGCCGGCCTTGATCGGCCGCGGCATCGCCGGGTTGTTCGCCACCCCGGCGGTCAGTGCCGGCGAGCGCGGCCTGGTCGAGCAAGTTCTGGCGCCCACCGGCCAGACGCTGTGGGTGGCGCAAGAGGCCGACCTGGACGCGGTGACCGCGCTGTCGGGCTCGGGCCCGGCCTATATCTTCTACTTCATCGAGGCCATGATGGCCGCCGCCGCGCAGATGGGGCTGACGCGCGAGCAGGGCAAGCAGCTGGCGCTGGCCACCTTTGACGGCGCCACGGCG
>JBBQJN010000427.1:0-2142 GCA_038325945.1 Burkholderiales bacterium
GGTCTTCTTGACGGTGCCGGTGAGCTTGCGCAGCGCCTGGCTCATCAGCCGGGCCTGCAGGCCGGGCAGGGAATCACCCATCTCGCCTTCAAGCTCGGCCTTGGGGGTGAGCGCGGCGACCGAGTCGATCACGACCAGGTCGACCGAGCCCGAGCGCACCAGCGCGTCGACGATCTCGAGCGCCTGCTCGCCGGTGTCGGGCTGGCTGATCAGCATTTCTTGCAGGTTGACGCCGAGTTTTTGCGCGTACTGGGCGTCGAGTGCGTGCTCGGCATCGATGAAGGCGCAGGTGCCACCGAGCTTTTGCATCTCGGCCACGACCTGCAACGTCAGCGTGGTCTTGCCCGAGGACTCAGGGCCGTAGATCTCGACCACCCGGCCGCGCGGCAAGCCGCCGACGCCCAGCGCGATGTCCAGACCCAGCGACCCGGTGGAGACGACCTCGATGGCCTCGACCACCTCGCCGGCGCCCAGGCGCATGATCGAGCCCTTGCCGAACTGTTTTTCGATCTGGGACAGGGCGGCAGCCAGGGCTTTGGCTTTTTCGGTGTTCAAGGCTTTCACGGGTGCGTCCATAACGGCTCTCCTGTTGCGAGAGCCGATTGTGTTGAAGGGCTGGCTTTTTGTACAGTACTTTTTACGGATCTTGCTGGCGCGCCACGAGCTTGATCTTTCTCAAGTCCGGCGTCAGGTCGGCTTGCCAGAATCGCCGCACGAGGGTGTTTCATTCGACAACACCGGCTGGCAGGAGAGCCTAAATGCGAATTCTGATCGCTGAAGATGACCAAGTGCTGGCCGACGGATTGTTGCGCGCCTTGCGGGCCACCGGCTATGCGGTGGACCAGGTGGGCAGTGGCAGCGAGGCGGACGCGGCCTTGGCGTCGCATGAGTTCGACCTGCTGATCCTGGACCTGGGCCTGCCCAAGATGCATGGCTTCGAGGTGCTGCGCAAGCTGCGCAGCCGGGGCTCGTCGGTGCCGGTGCTGATCCTGACGGCTGCCGACAGTGTCGAGCAGCGGGTCAAGGGCCTGGACCTGGGCGCTGACGACTACATGGCCAAGCCGTTTTCACTGCAGGAGCTGGAGGCCCGCGTGCGGGCGCTGACCCGGCGCGGCCTGGGCAGTGCCAGCAGCGTGATCAAGCACGGGCCGCTGACCTTCGATGCCACCGGTCGGGTGGCCTATATCGCCGACCAGATGATCGAGCTGTCGGCGCGTGAGCTGAGCTTGCTGGAGGTGCTGCTGCAGCGCGCCGGCAGGCTGGTCAGCAAGGACCAGCTGGTCGAGCGGCTGTGCGAGTGGGGCGAGGAGGTCAGCAATAACGCGATCGAGGTCTATATCCACCGGCTGCGCAAGAAGATCGAGCAGGGGCCGATACGCATCGCCACGGTACGTGGGCTGGGCTATTGCCTAGAGAAAATTCCGGGCTGACGGGTAGCAGGACAGCGGTGGCATGAGCGCGGGCCTTGCGGCCGCGCCAGGCTGGCACGCTGGGCCTGCCAGCGGCCGGCACAAGCCCTATGCTCGTGCCCGCCATGCCCACCGTTGACGAGCCGGACTCACCGCCCAAAGAACAGCGATCGCTGTTCGGCGAGATTCTGGACTGGATGCTGGCCCCGCTGCTGTTGCTGTGGCCGATGAGCGTGGCGCTGACCTGGCTGGTGGCCCAGGGCATAGCCAGCCGGCCGTTCGACCGCGACCTGGCCGAGATGGCACGCACCGTGGCGCGCCAGGTGGTGGTGATGCCCGGCGCGCCCGGTCTGCCCAGCGCGATCCGGCTGCGCCTGCCCGAGGTGGCGGCCGAAGTGCTGCGCAACGACGACGCCGAGAAGGTGTACTTCCAGCTGCTGGGCGCACGCGGCGAGTTCATCGCCGGCGACCGCAACCTGCCAGTGCCCGACGAGGCCGCCGCGCCGGCCCAGACGCTGCGCTACCGCGACGACGAGGTCAACGCCGATGCGGTGCGTGTGGCCTATCTGTGGCTGGCGCCGACCGGCGTGCCCGGCGAGGTGGCACCGCTGGTGCAGGTGGCCGAGACGCTGGACAAGCGCTCGCGCCTGGCCACCGAGATCATCAAGGGCGTGATCGTGCCGCAGTTCGTCGTGCTGCCGCTGGCGGTGCTGCTGGTGTGGTTTGCGTTGGC
>JBBQJN010000428.1:0-2130 GCA_038325945.1 Burkholderiales bacterium
GCCAGCCAGAACTGGGTGAGCAGCGACAGCAGCAGCGCGCTGGCGAACAACAGGGTGAGCGGCATCGGCGACATGGCGGCGAGTGTAGGCGGGCCGGGTCATCGGCGTGGGCCGCGTGGGCAGTGCAGGCGCTGCGACAATCAGCACATGACCGAGCCCAAGCCCTCCCCCACGCTGGCCATCAGCGAACAGAACCTGATCTGGATCGACCTCGAGATGACCGGCCTGTCGCCCTTCAACGACCGCATCATCGAGATCGCGGTGGTGGTCACTGACCCGCAACTCAGCCAGCGCATCGAAGGCCCGGTGTTTGCCATCCACCAGAGCGACGAAGTGCTGGCCGGCATGGACAACTGGAACAAGGGCACGCATGGCCGCAGCGGGCTGGTTGACCGCGTGCGTGCCTCGACCATCGACGAGACGCAGGCCCAAGCCCAGGTGATCGATTGGCTCAAGCAGTACGTGCCCAAGGGCAAGAGCCCGATGTGCGGCAACTCGATCTGCCAGGACCGGCGTTTCCTGGCCAAGGACATGGCCTTGCTGGAAGACTTCTTCCATTACCGCAACCTCGACGTCAGCACGCTCAAGGAGCTGGCCCGGCGTTGGAAGCCGGAGGTGCTGGCCAGCTTCAAGAAGGCCCAGGCGCATACCGCGCTGGCCGACATCCATGAGTCGATCGACGAGCTGATCCACTACCGTCAGCACCTGCTGGCGGTCTGAACGCCGGCGCCGCTACGCGGCAACGCCCGCTGCAAAGCCGATCCGGGCCCGCCGTGCAGCGGTGAAACCGGCCCGGCCCGACCCAGCCCTGATCTCAGTCTGGCATCAGACCGAGATCAGATCGACCTCAAACACCAGCGTGGCATTGGGCGGGATCACGCCGCCGGCGCCGCGTGCGCCATAACCCAGCGCGGCCGGGATCAGCAGCACGCGGGTGCCGCCGACCTTCATGCCCTGCACACCTTCGTCCCAGCCGCGGATGACTTCGCCGCCGCCGAGGTTGAAGCGGAACGGGTCGCCGCGGTCTTTGCTGGAATCAAACTTCTTGCCGCGGCCGTCGGCGGCGCTGGTGTCATGCAGCCAGCCGGTGTAGTGCACGGTGACGCGCTGGCCGGCGCTGGCTTCGGCGCCGGTGCCCGGCATGGTGTCGTCGAACTGCAGGCCGGAGTCGGTGGGGGTCATGTCAAGGTCCGTTTCAACAGCATCAAGGGGCCCGCATCATGCCACCGGACGGCGAGCCGCTGAATTCCGGCACCCGCCAGCGCACGGCCCAGGCCTGGGTGGCAGCGGCCAGCCAGTCGCTGACGTTGGCCGCGGCTAGCGTGGGCAGGCCCAACACCGCAGCGGCGGCGCGCAGCGTGGCCAGCGCATCGTCGGTGGCCAGCGCGCTGGCGCCGTTTTGCTTGCTGAGCTTGTGGCCGTCGGCGGCCAGCACCAGCGGCGTGTGCAGATAACGCGGCGTGGCCAGGCCGAGCAGGCGCTGCAGATGGATCTGCCGCGCCGTGTTGTCGGCCAGGTCCTCTCCTCGCACGACATCACTGATGGCCTGCTCGCCGTCGTCGACCACCACCGCCAGCTGGTAGGACCAGAGGCCGTCGGCGCGGTGCAGGATGAAATCGCCGACCTCGCGGGCCAGGTTCTGCTGCTGCGGGCCGAGCCGGCGGTCGATCCAGTGCAGGTTGACCTCGTCGCCGTGCCAGTTTGTGCGCAAGCGGGTGGCGCGTGGCGGCTTGCCGTGCAGGCCGTCGCGGCAGGTGCCGGGGTAGACACGATCAGTGAAGCGCGTGAGCGTGCCGCCTTGCGCCAGCAAGGCCTCGTCAATTTCGCGCCGGCTGCAGCCGCAGGCATAGCTGGCGCCCAAGGCCTGCAGTCGGTCCAGCGCCGACTGGTACAGCGCATTGCGCCGCGACTGCCAGCACGGCGCTTCATCAGGCTGCAGGCCCAGTGCGGCCAGCTGGCCAAGGATGAACTCGGCGGCGCCGGGGCTGCAGCGCGGCGTGTCCACATCCTCGATGCGCACCAGCCAGCGTCCGCCGTGGGCGCGCGCATCCAGCCAGCTGGCCAGCGCCGCCACCAGGCTGCCGGCATGCAGCGGCCCGGTGGGTGAGGGCGCAAAGCGACCGCGGTAGC
>JBBQJN010000429.1:0-2122 GCA_038325945.1 Burkholderiales bacterium
CACCTATCCATTGACGACCACGATGCTGTCCGTGCCTGGGGCCAAGGCGGTGCGCGGGTTCTCGATGTTTGGCGACAGCTTTGTGTATGTGCTGTTTGCAGACGATGTCGACCTGTACTGGGCTCGCTCGCGGGTGCTGGAGTACCTGAACCAGGCGCAATCCAGGCTGCCGGCTGGGGCACAGTCTTCGATCGGCCCCGACGCCACTGGCGTGGGCTGGATCTACCAGTACGCGCTGATCGACCGCACGGGCGGCCAGGACTTGTCGCAGCTGCGCGCCTTGCAAGACTGGTTCTTGCGTTACGAACTCAAGACCGTGCCCGATGTGGCAGAGGTCGCCAGCGTGGGCGGCATGGTGCGCCAGTACCAGATCGTGCTGAACCCGGACAAGATGGCGGCTTACGGCATCACGCAGGCTGCAGTGGCCCAGGCGGTAGCGCGCGGCAACCAGGAAGCTGGCGGCTCGGTGCTCGAGATGGGTGAGGCCGAGTACGCCGTGCGTACCAACGGCTACCTGCGCAACCTGGCGGACTTTCGCGCCATCCCGCTGCTGACCACCGACGCCGGCGTCTCAGTCCGCCTGGGCGATGTTGCCCATGTGCAAATGGGCCCGGAAAAGCGGCGCGGCATTGGCGAGCTCAACGGCGAAGGCGAAGCCGCGGGCGGCATCATCGTCATGCGCTCAGGCAAAAACGCGCTGCAGACCATTGCTGCGGTCAAGGTCAAGCTGGCGGAATTGCAGCGTGGCTTGCCTGCGGGTGTCGAGATCGTGCCGGTCTACGACCGCTCGAACTTGATCACCAGCGCCGTGGACAACCTGCGCGGCAAGCTGATCGAAGAGTTCGTGGTGGTGGCGCTGATCTGCGCGATATTCTTGTTTCATCTGCGCAGCGCCCTGGTGGCCGTGGTGTCGTTGCCGCTGGGCATCCTGGCCGCCTTCATCGTCATGCAGGCGCAGGGCATCAACGCCAACGTGATGTCGCTGGGCGGCATTGCCATTGCCATTGGCGCCATGGTCGATGCTGCCATCGTGATGGTCGAGAACGCTCACAAGCATCTGGAGCGCCATGCGGCAGCGCACCCTGGCCAGCCACTGTCAGACCCCGAACGTTGGCAGGTGATCAGCAAGGCAGCCACCGAGGTCGGGCCGGCGCTGTTCTTTTCGCTGCTGATCATCACGCTGTCGTTCATCCCGGTGTTCACATTAGAGGCGCAAGAAGGTCGCTTGTTTGCACCGCTGGCCTACACCAAGACCTACGCGATGGCGGCAGCGGCAGGCCTGGCAGTGACGCTGGTGCCGGTGCTGATGGGGTATCTGATCCGCGGCCGCATCCCGGCCGAGACGGCCAACCCACTGAACCGCGGTCTGATGGCGATCTACAGGCCTTGCCTTGAAGTGGTGCTGAAGTGGCCGCGCATGACCCTGGTGCTGGCAGCTGTGGTGCTGGCCGTGAGCTGGTGGCCGCTGCAGCAAATCGGCGGTGAGTTCATGCCGCCCATGGACGAAGGCGACTTGCTGTACATGCCTACCGCACTGCCCGGTTTGTCGGTGGGCAAGGCGGCCGAGCTGTTGCAGCTGATCGACCGCATGATCAAGAGCGTGCCCGAGGTGGCCACGGTGTACGGCAAAGCTGGCCGCGCCGACACCGCCACCGACCCGGCGCCGCTGGAGATGTTCGAGACCACCATCCAGTTCAAGCCACGCGCGCAATGGCGGCCCGGCATGACGCCGGAAAAACTGGTCGAAGAACTGGACCGCGCCGTGCGCGTGCCGGGGCTGACCAACATCTGGGTGCCGCCCATCCGCAACCGCATCGACATGCTCGCCACCGGCGTCAAGAGCCCTGTCGGAGTGAAGGTGGGTGGCGCCGATGTGGCCACCATCGACCGCCTCACGGCGCAGATCGAAGCCGCCGTGAAACAAGTGCCCGGCGTCAGCAGCGCGCTGGCCGAGCGCCTGTCTGGTGGGCGCTACATCGACGTCGATATCCAGCGCGACAACGCTGCCCGCTACGGCTTGAACATCGCCGATGTGCAAGAAGTCATCGCAGGCGCCGTGGGTGGCCTGGTGATTGGCGAGACGGTGGAAGGGCTGCAGCGCTTCTCGATCAATCTGCGCTAC
>JBBQJN010000430.1:0-2116 GCA_038325945.1 Burkholderiales bacterium
GTCGTAGCCGGGCAGGATCGCCGGCAGGCCGATGAAGCCGTCAAAGTGCTGGGCGTTGGTGACTTCGATGTAGCTCAGCTGGCTGGCCGC
Organism: Burkholderiales bacterium; assembly: GCA_038325945.1. GTDB lineage: Bacteria > Pseudomonadota > Gammaproteobacteria > Burkholderiales > Burkholderiaceae_C > Pseudaquabacterium. Next base: position 91 of record JBBQJN010000430.1, read on the forward strand.
GCCGTCGGCCAGCTTGCTCAGGGCCGTGTAGGGGCGCGAGGTGTGGTTCACTGGCAGCAGCGCATCCGATCGGCCATGCACGATCACCGTCGGCCGGCCACCCAGTTTGCCGTTGCGCCGGGTTTCGTCCAGCCCGGCCTGCAGCGCCTTGGCCGGTGCGTCGCTGCCGCTGAGCAGGTTGCGCAGGCAGATTGCGCCGTCGAGGTTGAAATCCTGCGACAAGGTGCTGGGCGAGAACGAGAACAGGTCGCGCAGCGCCGCGCCGGGGCTGCGGTTGTTGATCAGCTGCACGCCGGACGAGGGCGGCACGCCGTTGCCGGTGGCAGCCATCGTCGGCAAGCCGGCCGTCAGCGCGGTGGGCAGGCCCTGGGCCGTGGTGGCACCGAAGCTGTAGCCGCACAGTGCGTCCTTGACGCTGGCGCGGGCCAGTGCGTTGGCAAAGGTGATCGTGACCGCGGGCGCGATCTCGAACGCGGCATGCGAGGCATGCAGCACGTCCGATTCGGCCTCCCAGCCCTGCTCACGCAGCTTGGCCAGTGCCTCCAAGGCCTGCTCAGACAGCGTGCTGGCCGTCAGCAGGCCCTTGGCCTTGAGCGAGGCGCAGCGATTGCCGGCCCAGGCAGCCACCACATAGGCCGACCCAGGGCCGGCCGCGGCCGCTGGCGCCAGCGCGGCGCAACTCTGGTACAGGTTGGCCAGGCTGGTGAACTCGTAGAGCGTCTTGCCCACCGTGGCCACCGTGGTCGCGCCGCGCTTGATGACCACCCCCGGCGCCGCCGGCAGTTCCACCGCCGGCTCGGCCACGGCCACGCCGTCAATCAATCCGGCGCTGTCCTGCTCGGCGGCGGCCAAGGCCGCGCCACCGCCGTTGGACACGCTGGAGGCGATGACGATGGTGTTGGCCGGCGTGATCAGCCGTTGCCGCACACCGTTGTTGAAGGTCGGACTGAACTGCTCGTTGAGCAGCCAGAAAGCCATTTCCACCGCCTGCAGCGTGCTGCGGCCCCAGTCTTTCTCGGGGTTGCGCTGCGAGTGCGCGTGCTTGAAGGCGAACCGGTTCGGCGTGGCGGCGTTGACTGCCGCGCGCTCTGCATCTGTCAACACCGCCTTGAAATGTGCCGTTGTGCCCGCTGCGGCGGCACTGCTGCGCGTGCCGTCGATCAAGGCCACGCTGTCGTCGGACAAGTCATGCGGCGCGCCGCCCGTGCCTTTGTCTGTGTAGGCCACCGCGCAGCCCCGCTTCAAACCCCACTCGCCGGTGGAGATAGCGCCATAGACGCCGCGTGAGCCGGACGAGGTGGCGGTGATGATGCAGGGCGCCTTAGGGTCGAAGCCGGCCGGCACCTGCACCATCAGCACCACGTTCTGGCGGCCTGTGCCGTCATCGCTGTAAGCCAGGGTTTCGGTGCCGGCGATCAGGCCTTCGCCGCTACCGACCACGCCCTGTGCGCTCACGTTCGGGCCGTAGAACACGCCGTAACCGCCGGCGGTGGTGGCGTCGACGATGGCGCGGTAGCTGCTCCAGATCGCCAGCCGGCGCAGTTCGGCTGCGGTGGGCGTGGCCGAGGTCGCTGGGGCCGCCGCCGCGCCCAGGCCGGTCTTGCCCAGCCCTGCGGTGAGCAGGTCGTCGCTCACGCCGTCGTAGCTGGCGGTGCGCAGCTGGCTCAGGTAGGCCGGTCGGACGTTGACCTCGGGGCTGTCGTCGGTGCCGCCCAGGCAGCCCGCAGCCAACAGGGCCGCCAGGGTCATTGGCAGCAAGGTCCAGCGTCGGTGTTGTTGGTGCAGCTTCATGGTCTCTCTCCAGTTTTTGGTGTCGAATCAAGCGGGTGGCCGCTGCAGCGCCCGAGCCCGTAGCCGTCCCACCACCCCACTGGGGAAGTGATAAACCGACAGCACAAACAGCACACCCAGCCACAGCAGCCAGCGGTTGGGCGAGATGAACTGAGACAGCAGCGGTATGCCTTGCACCGCTGTCTCGCCCAGCGCCAGCAGGTTTTGCAGGTAGTTCTGCGCCACCACAAACAGC
>JBBQJN010000431.1:0-2113 GCA_038325945.1 Burkholderiales bacterium
GCGGTCAACCGCATCACGCCCAGCGGCCGCGTGCTGGGCGCGGCCGAGCGGCTGAGCGTGATTGAAGCGCTGCGCGCGATCACGCTGGGCGCGGCCTGGACGCTCAAGCTCGACCATGAGATCGGCAGCATCGAATGCGGCAAGCGCGCTGACTTCGCCGTGCTGCACGACGACCCGCTGGCGCTCGACCCGATGGCGCTGAAGGATGTGCGGGTCTGGGGCACGCTGCTGTCGGGCCGGGTATTCGAGGCCGGCAGCACGGTCGTCGCCTGATTCACTGGCCTGACTTGCCGCGCATACCGTTTACCGTCATCGGCGGCTTCCTCGGCGCCGGCAAGACCACGCTGCTCAACCGCTGGCTGGCGCAGGCCACGGGCCAGCGTTTTGCGGTGCTGGTCAACGACTTCGGCGCCATCAACATCGACGCCGCGCTGGTCAGCCAGGCCGGCGGCGACGCCATCGCGCTGAGCAACGGCTGCGTCTGCTGCTCGATCGGCGACGACTTGTCTCAGGCACTGACCCGCGTGCTGGCGATGAGCCCGGCTTTCGACGCGGTGGTGGTCGAGGCCAGCGGCGTCTCCGACCCCTGGCGCATCGCCCAGTACGCGCTGGCCGACCCGCAGTTGCAATTGCAGGGCGTGATCGTGCTGCTCGACGCCAGCGCGCTGGCCGCTCAGCGCGCCGACCCGCTGCTGACCGAGACCCTGCAGCGGCCATTGGCCCATGCCGACCTGCTGGTGCTCAACAAGGCCGACCTGGCCAGCGCGGCCGAGCTGAGCGAAGCGCGTGCCTGGATCGCCGACGACGCACGGGGCCGCGGCAAGGCCGCGGCGCCGGTGATCGAAACCCGGCAGGCCGACCTGCCGCTGTCGCTGCTGGGCAGCAGCCTGTATCAACCCCATGGCGGCGGGCTGGGGCTCGGACAAGGCGGCGGGATCTTCGGAGGGATTGGCGAGGGCTTTCGCGCCGCTGCCGCTGATCACGACCAGCGTTTCGAGGCCTGGTCTAGCCAGCCAGCCGGCTGCTTCGACGAAGCGCGTCTGCGCGCCTGGCTGGCCGCTTTGCCGGCCGGCGTGCAGCGCCTGAAGGGCCTGCTGCGACTGCCCGCCCCGGCGGGTGAAGCAGCACGCTGGCTTGAGCTGCACTACGCCGGCCGCCATGCCTCGCTGCGCCGGCTGCCGCCCCGGCTGGCTGAGCCCTGGCCGGCTTCACAGGCGGCGGTGGTGGCCATCGGCCTGACCGGGCAACTGCCGCGCCAGGCGCTGGCGCAGGGCCTGGCGGCCTGCGCGATCGGCCCGACCCCAAGCCCGACAGGCTCCTAGAAGGGCAGTTCAGCGGCCAGGCGCAGGGTATGCCGTGGCGCGCCCTGGCCCAGGCCGAACAGCCAGGCGCCATTGAGGTTGATCGACTGCTGCTCGCTCAGCCGCAGGCTGCCAAACAGCGCCGGCCCGGCCAGGTGCGCTTGTTGGGCGGCCGGCGCCCAGTGGCGCCAGGGGCCCAGTTCACCCAGGCCTTGCAGGCCGAACTCGGCCTCGGGCCGCCAGTCGTGCTTGAGCTGCCAGCTGTAGCCCAACTCGGCCGCAGCGCCCTGCGCCGTGCGCACAGTCTTGCTGAACTGCAGGTTCAGATTGGCCTGCAAGTGCGGATTCAGCCAGGCCTGCAACTGCGGCCCCCAGCTCGGCGACGATCAGATGGTCACCAACCAGCGCCATGCCAAAGGGCGAGTGCAGGCCATGCAGCAAGCCGCTGCGCTGGTCGGCCACACCATCACCATCGCTGTCGCGCAGCAGCGTGATGCGGTCGGCACTGGGCACCGTGGCGCCAGCGCGTTGCATCACCAGCCCGGCCACCCAGCCCTTGATGCCCGGCATGTTGTCGGGCCGCTCTGGCGCATTGCTCTCGGCCACCAGCACGTCGCCGTTGGGCAGCACCAGCAGCCAGCGCGGGTGGTCCAGGCCGCTGGCAAAGGCTTGCACCTGCAGGCCCGGTGCCGCAACGGGCTTGGCACCGGCCGGCCAGTCCAGCGCCGGTGCAATGTTGACCGTCGGAATCCAGCTGGATGGAGGCACAGGCAGCGCTGGTTGCGGCCCGGTGCCTGCGGCCAGAGGCAGCG
>JBBQJN010000432.1:0-2104 GCA_038325945.1 Burkholderiales bacterium
TCGATCTGCAGGCCGACAGCAGCTACTCGGCAGCGGCGCAGCGGGCCTCAGCGGCCTTGCTGCGCAGCCTGGCCGAGCCGCAGGCCGCGCGCGACGCAGGCCTGTTCGGCCCCTACCTGCTGAACGAGGGCGACAACACCGCCCGGCTGGCCATCAGCTTCACCTTGTTCGAGCGGGTGGGCAACAGCAACCTGCTGCGGCTGCAGACCGACAACCTCGACCGGCCCTTTGACTTGAATGAAGGCTCGCGGCTGGATCTGGGCTCGACCGCCAAACTGCGCACCCTGGTCACCTACCTGGAGCAGGTGGCCGCGCTGCACAAGCGCTGGGCCGGGCTCGATGCGGCCCGCCTGGCCGTGATCAAGACCGGCCCCAACGACGCGATTGCGCGCTGGGCGCGTGCCTACCTGCTGCTGGCGTCCGACCGCAGCCTGCCGGCGATGCTGGACGCGGCGATGCAACGCACTTACTCGGCCAGCCCGGCTGAGGCGTTTTATACCGGCGGTGGTGTGCACCGCTTCAACAACTTTGAGTCGCGTGACGACCAGCGCACCATGACGGTGAGCGAGGCGCTGACCCGCTCGGTCAATCTGGTCTTCATCCGGCTGATGCGCGACGTGGTGCGCCATGTGATGGAGGGCAGCGAGGCGATCGACCGCCGTGTGCTCGAAGACGCCGACGACCCGCGCCGCCTGGCGCTGCTGCAGCAGTTTGCCAATGAGGAGGGCAGCGTCTTCCTCGGCCGCTTCTATCGCCAGTACGGCGCGCTGAGCGCCGAGGCAGCCACCGACGCGCTGCTCGACGAGGTGCGCAGCGCGCCGGTGCCGCTGACTGCCGCGTTTTTTGGTTTGCAGCCCGACGCCGACGCGGCCGCGCTGGCGCGCTTCCTGGCGTTGCGGCTGCCCGACGCTGGGATCGATGCTGACGACGCCGCCAGCCTGTACGCGCGCCACGGGCCGCAGCGCTGGGGCCTGAACGACCGCGCCTACCTGGCCGGCGTGCATCCGCTGGCGCTGTGGCTGGTGGGCTATCTGCGCCAGCACCCCGGCGCCAGCCTGGCCGAGGTGCTGGCCGCCAGCACGGCGCAGCGCCAGGAGGTCTATGCCTGGTTGTTCAAGACCAGCCGCAAGTCGGCGCAGGACAGGCGCATCCGCGACCAGTTTGAACAGCTGGCGTTTGAGCTGATCCAGCAGTCCTGGGCGCGGCTGGGCTACCCGTTCCAGGCGCTGACACCGTCCTACGCCACCGCGCTGGGCGCCTCGGGCGACCGGCCGTCGGCGCTGGCTGAACTGATGGGGCTGATCGTCAACGGCGGCCGGCAACTGCCGGTGACACGCCTGCAGTCGCTGGTGTTTGCCCGCGACACGCCCTACGAGACCCGGCTGAAGCGTGCGCCGGCGGCGCCGCGCCAACTGCTGGACCCGGCGGTGGCCGATACCGTGCGCCGGGCGCTGATCAACGTGGTCGAAGAGGGCACGGGGCGCCGGCTGCGCGGTGCGCTGCAGTGGGCCGACGGCAGCGATATACCCCTTGGTGGCAAGACCGGCACCGGCGACCACCGCTTCGACATCCACGGCCCCGGCGGCAGCCTGATCTCGTCGCGTGTCGTCAACCGCTCGGCGACGCTGGTATTCCTGATCGGCGACCGCTTCTACGGCACGCTGATGGCCTATGTGCACGAGCCCTATGCCAAGGACTTCCGCTTCACCAGCGCGCTGCCGTCGCAGTTGCTGAAGGCGCTGGCGCCCGCGATACAGCCGCTGATCGACCGCGAGGCCTGCCCGGTGCCGGCGCCGGGTTGAGCCGCGCCCTGCTGCCACCCGCACGCCTCCGCTCGACAATGCCGGCATGCAAGCCCTGCTGGACACCATCGCCACCTTGACGCTGCCCGAGCAGGCACAGCGGGTGTTTCACGGCCGCGGCGGCCTGCACCCGGGTTGCGAGCACTGGGTGCTGGACGCCTACCCGCCGGTCTGGTTGCTGACCAGTTTCCAGCCTGCTGCGGACGACGAACTGGCGTTGGTACAGGCCGCACTGGCCGATCGTTGGCAGCAGATCGCGCCCGATCAGCCACTCAACTGGGTCTATCAAAGCCGCCAGTTCG
>JBBQJN010000433.1:0-2085 GCA_038325945.1 Burkholderiales bacterium
GTCGACCAGCCTGCCCGCGCTGGCCGCCGACCTGGCCCGCCGCGCCTTGCCGGCCACCACGCCCTACGACTTCTTCCGCAACAAGCTGGCGCAAGACCTGGTGGTGTTGTCCGACACCGACTTCGGCTACTTTGCCCAACATGCCACGCTGGTTGAGCCGCATGTGCGCATCGACCCAGCCACCGGCACCGCATCTGACCGCGGCCTGTTCTACACCGAGAACCTGCCGCCCGAGTCGCTGCTGCTGGCCCCGTTGCTGGCCAGCGCCACCCGCAGCGGCCGGGCCGACGACAAGCTGGAGGCCGACGCGGTGCTGGTCAAGCTCAAGACTGCGCTCGACGGCAAATTGATCCAGATCGGCGGCGATGCCACCACCGGCCGCGGCCTGGTGCTGGTGACCGTGCTGGAGGGCTGACACCATGGCCCAGACGATGGAGCAAAAACGCGCCGCCGATACCTGGAAGCGCTGCCAAGGCTGCAGCAAGCCCTACCAGAACCTGGCCAAGAGCGTGCCGGCGCTGATCATGAACAGCGGCCTGATGCAGGTGCTGGCTTTTCTGCACGAGAAGGGCAGCAAAGATTCACAGCGCCACTGCCGCGACCTGGGTGACCACCTGCGCGACTGGCTGCACCGGCAGTTTCCGCAAGCGCTGCCCAGCGCCGATTTCAGCGCCGTGATGCAGGCCTTGATGAAGGCTGAGCCCGGCCCGTTTCAGCAGACCACGGCCGAGGCGTTCGCCTGGCTGCGCTGGGCCCGCCAAATGGCGCCGGCTGTTGGCGAAAAGTCTGACCCGGCCGCTGGCGTCAGGGAGGCTTGAGATGGCTATCGCCGCAGTTCCGGCCTACCTCTACCTGGGCACCGATTTTTCACAGGCCTCGCCCGGTCTGCGCTTTGGCATGTTGTTGCCGCTGTGGGAGCAAGGCTTCACAGGCAAGGACAAAAAATCGGCGCTCGACAGCGTGCGGCGTTTGAACCCCTCAGACCAAGCCCTGCTCGCTGCGCTGCGCCAACGCCAGGCCGCGCTGGCCGCGCCGCTGACAGCGCAGGGCGGCCTGCTGGTGCTCGATGCGGTTGCGGTGGCGCCCTTCACCACTGGACTGGGCAATGCCCATCCGCTGGAGAACGGCTTTGCCTTTCTCAACCCCTACGGCCTGCCCTACCTGCCGGGCAGCGGCGTCAAGGGCGTGCTGCGCCAGGCCGCGCGTGAGCTGGCCGACCACCGATGGGGCGACGCCCAGGGCTGGACGCCAGCGGCCATCGATGCGTTGTTCGGTATGCCGGACCCAGCGGCCGGCGCCGACGAATCCTCGACGTTTCAGCGCGGTGCGCTCCTGTTCTGGGACGTGTTGCCGCAGATCGCCGGCGACCGGCTGCAAGTCGAGGTGATGACGCCGCACCAGTCGCACTACTACCAAAACGACACCAAAAGCCCGAACGGCGCCAATCCGCACGAATCTGGCCAACCCAACCCGATCAACTTTCTCACCGTGCCGCCGGGATCGGGCTTCGTCTTCCATGTCCAATGCAACCTGCCCTTGCTGGCCCGCACTGCCCCCGATCTGGCCGAGAACAACGGCTGGCAAACCTTGATGCAAGCCGCGCTGCGCCATGCCTTTGCGTGGCTGGGCTTTGGCGCCAAGACCGCGGTGGGCTACGGTGCGATGGCCGAGGACGCCAAAGCCCGTCAACTGCGCGAACAGCAAGCGTTGCTGCAACGCGAAGCCGCAGCAACCCAGGCGCGCACCGAACGTATCGCAGCAATGGGCCCGGCAGAGCGCGAGTCCGAGGCCGCAGCCAGCCGCTTGGCCGAGTTCCGTCTGCAACTGGCCGACGAGCAAACGCGCAAGCAGTACAAGCCAGGCTCAGCCTTTGACGGCATGCGTGCGGACTTTCTGAAATACGCACTGACTCTGTCGATGGCGGAGTCACGCCGCGCTGCCGCGCTGGCCTTGCGCGAGTCCTACAAGTTCACCGACTGGCCCGGCAAGAAAGAGCGCAAGGCCCAGGTCAAGGCGGCGTTGACACACCTTGATGGGCAAGCATGATCGGCGCCATGGACACCCAAGCCATCATCCACCAAGCCG
>JBBQJN010000434.1:0-2080 GCA_038325945.1 Burkholderiales bacterium
CTTCACGGTCGAGTTTGGCGATGCCATCGCACCCGATTTGCTGGCGCGGGTGCAGGCGCTCGACATCGCCATCAGCCAACAGCAGGCTGCTGGCGGCTTGGCCGGCCTGATCGAGACGATGCCGACCTTTCGTTCGCTGACGGTCTTTTTTGACCCGCTGCAAACCGGGCGTGTCGAGTTGATCGAGCAGCTGCGGCCGTTGTTGACCGCGCCCCCGCAGGCCGCGGCCGTCAGCGGCCGCCGCTGGCGCTTGCCGGTGTGTTACGACGCCGAGGCCGGGCCTGACTTGGCCGATACGGCCGCCGCGCTGGGTATCGACGTCGATCATTTGGTGGCGCTGCACAGCGGCACCGAGGTCAGCGTCTACATGCTGGGCTTCTTGCCCGGCTTCCCCTTCATGGGCGAACTGCCAGCCGCGTTGCAACTGCCGCGGCGCACACAGCCGCGCCTGCGTGTGCCGGCCGGCAGTGTGGCGATTGCCGGCGCGCTGACCGCTATCTACCCTTGGCAAAGCCCGGGCGGCTGGCACCTGCTGGGCCGCTGCCCGGTGCCCTTGTTTGATGCCACGCGCGCGGCGCCGTCGCTGCTGGCAGTGGGCGACCGCGTGCGCTTCGAGCCGGTGGCCAGGGATGACTACCAGTCGATCGCGGACGCGTTGCAGCGAGGCGAGATCGAGCCCTCGCGCTGGTTGATCGAGTCCGGGACAGCGCAGCCATGAGCAGCGGGTCGCAACTCGAAGTGGTCTCGCCCGGCGCCTACGCCTCGTTGCAGGACCTGGGGCGCCGCGGCTATCGCCGGGTTGGCGTGCCCTGGGCCGGCGTGCTCGATGCGCGCCTGATGCGCATCGCCAACGCGCTGGTCGGCAACGCCGAGGGCGTAGCGGTGATCGAGTGTTTCGACGGCGGCCTGCAGCTGGCGGCGCGCGGTGGCGCGGTGCGACTGGCCGTGGCGGGCGATGCGGTGATCGAGATTGAACGCGGCGGTGAACGCCAGCGCCTGGCCGCCTGGCGCTCGCTGACGCTGGCCGAAGGTGAGCAACTGCGCCTGCGTCGGCTCGATGGCGGCCGCATCGCGGTGATCGCCGTCGAAGGCCTGGTCTTGCCCCTGGTGCTGGGCAGCGCGTCGACCTATGCCCGCGCGGCGCTTGGTGGCCTGAATGGGCGCGCGCTGGCTGCGGGCGACCGGCTGCCGGCTGCCGCACCGAGCCTGCGTCCCGAGCAGATGCTGGCGCACCCACCCAAGCCGACTGGCGGCGCCATCCGCGTCATCGCCGGACCGCAGGCTGACCACTTCAGCGTCGAGGCGCTGGCCGCGTTGGTGAACGGTGAATTCCGCGTCAGCACCGAGGCTGATCGCATGGGGCTGCGGCTTGAAGGGCCGATGCTGGCGCATCGCGGTGCGCAAGAAATCGTTTCGGATGCCACTGTGCCGGGCTCGATCCAGGTGCCCGGCAGCGGCCAGCCCATCGTGCTGCTGGCCGATGCTCAGACGGCGGGCGGTTATCCCAAGATCGCCACCGTGATCAGCGCCGATCTGCCGCGGCTGGCGGCATGTCGGCCCGGCCAGGCGCTGCGGTTTGCCTGGGTCGATGCCGCGCAGGGCGAGCAACTGGCGCGCGCGGCTGAAGCCGAGACGCTGGCCTGGCTGCGGGCGGTGTCGCCGCTGCTGCTGGCCGACGGCATCGACGAGGCGGCGCTGTATGCCGGCAACCTGGTCAGCGGCGTGGTGCATGCGCTGTCGCCCGAGTCACCCCACTCGGTTGATTGGCCTGGCGACGGGCAGACTGCGCCCTGAAGCAAGAACCGATGAACAGGAGTGCGCTGACATGCTGATCAACCTCAATGCCGATCTCGGCGAATCGTTTGGCGCCTGGACGATGGGCGAGGACGAGGCCTTGCTGGGCATCGTCAACTCGGCCAACATCGCCTGCGGCTTCCACGCCGGTGATCCGCTGGTGATGCGCAAGACCGTGCGCACCGCACTGGCTGCCGGTGTCGGCCTGGGCGCCCATCCGGCCTATCCCGATCTGCAGGGCTTTGGCCGCCGACCGATGCGCCTGGCCCCCGATGAGCTTGAAGCG
>JBBQJN010000435.1:0-2073 GCA_038325945.1 Burkholderiales bacterium
GCGGCAGCGTTGGCGCCAGCATGATCGGGGTCGAAGGGGCAGCTGCTCATGGCGGGTTCAGCGCGGCATCTTGCGGTGTGCGGCTTGGCTTGGTGCAGCTCAGGTGACGGCGGCACGCTGGTTGAAGCGGGCCTCGCGCCACTCGCCGCTCTCAAGCACATGGCGCAGCTGCTCGACCGCGTCCCAGATGTCGACAAAGCGGGTGTACAGCGGCGTCACGCCAAAGCGCAGGATGTCGGGCAGGCCGTTGTCGCCACCGTCAAGGCCGGGGCCGGCGCTGCCGGCGCGAAAGTCGCCGACCACGCGGCGCTCGATCAGCGCCTGCACCACGGCGTAGGCGGCGCCGGCGCGGCCGGCCTCGCTGGTGGCGTCGAAGGCCAGGCAGACCTGGCTGCCGCGCCGCTCATCGTCGTCGGGTGAGGCAAAGACCAGGCCGTGGTCGGCGCAGCGCTGGCCGACGAGGGAGATGAACAGCCGCGTCAGCGCCAGCGACTTGGCCCGCAGCGCGGCCATGCCGCCCAGCGGCTGGGCCTCCATCAGGGTGTCGACGCCGCATTCCAGCGCGGCCAGCGCCAGCACCGGCGGCGTGCCGCAGACAAAGCGCTGCATGCCGGGCGCCGGCCGGTAGCCGGACTCGAAGTTGAAGGGCGCGGCATGGCCCAGCCAGCCGGCCAGCGGCTGCCAGGCGCGGTTGGCATGGCGCGCATGGGCCCAGGCAAAGGCCGGCGCGCCCGGACCGCCATTGAGAAACTTGTAGCCGCAGCCCACCGCAAAGTCGGCGCCGGTGGCATTCAGCGCCACCGGCAGCGCGCCGGCGGAATGCGCCAGGTCCCATACCGTCAGCGCGCCCGCTGCATGGGCCGCTGCGTTGAGCGTGGCCATGTCATGCAGCCAACCATTGCGGTAGTTCACCTGCGTCAGCAGCAGCACCGCGGTTTCGCTGCCCAGTGCAGCGGCTATCTGCTCGGGCCGCTCGACCAGTTGCAGTTGGCAGCCATGTTGATGGGCCAGCGACTGTGCGATGTAGAGATCGGTCGGAAAGTTGCTGCGCTCGCTGACGATGAGGCTGCGCCCGGGTGCCGTTTCACGCTGCAGCGCGAGCGCGGCCGACAAGACCTTGAACAGGTTGACCGAGGTTGAGTCAGCCACCACCAGCTCGCCCGGACGGGCGCCCACCAGCATGGCGATCTTGTCGCCGATGCGTTGCGGCAGGTCCATCCAGCCCGCGCTGTTCCAGCTGCCGATCAGGCCCTGGCCCCATTCTTCGGTGATCAGCTGCTGCACCCTCGCGGCACTGGCACGTGGCAGCACCCCCAGCGAATTGCCGTCGAGGTAGACCAGGCCGTCGGGGATAGTGAATTGTTGGCGCAGCGGCGCCAGCGCATCGGTGGCGTCCAGCGCCTGGGCATCGTCACGGGTCATGGCGGTCATGGCGGGGTCATGGCGTGTTAGCTGGCCGGGTTCACAAGGGTTCAAAGCTCGCGCAGCACCGCGCGCACCGGCGAGGCGTCGGCGGTCATCAGCTTCAGGGGCAGTGCGATCAGTTCGTAGTCGCCCTCGGCGACCTCGTCGAGCACCAGGTTTTCCAGCACCCGCAGCCCGCGCTGGCGGATTTGCTGGTGGCTGGCCAGCGCCTTGCTGTCGGCGGGGTCGATGCTGGCGCTGTCGATGCCGATCAGCAACACGCCGGCATCGGCCAGCCGCGCCACCGTATCGGGCGCAAAGGCGCTGAACTGCGCGTCCCAGCCGGTAGGCGCACGGGCACAGGTGCGCACCAGCAGGCGCGGTGGCAGATCGGTCAGTGCATGGGCCAGGTGTGCCCATTCGATCAGCGGCCCGCAATCGATGGCATGGATCACCCGGCAAGGGCCGAGGAAGGGCGCCAGGTCCAGCGCGCCGACCGCCGCGCCGTCAGCGCTGTAGTGCAGCGGTGCATCGGCATGGGCGCCGGTGTGCGGGCTCAGCGTCAGCGTGCTGACGTTGACCGGGCAGTCGGCCGACAGCGTTGCGCTCCAGCGCAGCTCAAAAGGCGTGTCGCCCGGAAACACCGGTGAGCCTGGCTGCACCGGTGGC
>JBBQJN010000436.1:0-2066 GCA_038325945.1 Burkholderiales bacterium
CGCGGCCAGCGCTGCGGCGGCGCAGGCCACGCTGGACTGCAGCAGCAGGTCGGCGGCGTAGACACGCCCAAGCTCCTCGGCCCCGGCATGGATGTGCACCAGTTTTTGCTGCGGCTTGGGTGGCGTCAGCAAGGTATAGCCGCCAGTGGTCATCTCGCCGAGGCGCAGGCCCAGCGCGATGATCAGATCGGCATCCTTGACGCGCTGCGCCAGCTTCGGGTTGATGCCGATGCCGACGTCGCCCGCATACAGCGCATGGTGGTTGTCGAAAGTATCCTGAAAGCGAAAGCCGTTGCCCACCGGCAGTTGCCAATTCTCGGCAAAACGCTGCAGCGCACGCGCAGCGCCGGCGTCCCAGCCGCTGCCGCCGACGATCAGCAGCGGCCGCTGCGCCGCCATCAGCATGTCGCGCAAGCGCTGCATGGCGGCAGGCGCCGGGGCGGCTTGCGCCGGCTCGGCACGGGGCAAAACCGGCGCAGCGGTAAGCCGGGTCAGCATGTCTTCGGGCAGCACCAGCACCACCGGACCGGGCCGGCCCTGCAGCGCGGTGTGGAAAGCCCGCGCCACATACTCGGGCAGCCGGTCGGCATCTTGTACTTCGGCCACCCACTTGGCCAGGCCCAGCGTGGCGGGGCCAAACATCTGGCGGTAGTCCAGTTCCTGGAAGGCCTCGCGGTCACGCTGATCGCTGGCCACCTGGCCGACGAACAGCACCATCGGCGTTGAATCCTGAAACGCCGTGTGCACACCGATGCTGGCATTGGTGGCACCCGGCCCGCGGGTGACAAAGCAGATGCCAGGCCGGCCGCTGAGCTTGCCCTGGGCCTCGGCCATGAAGGCCGCGCCGCCCTCTTGCCGGCAGGCGATGAAGCGGATCTGCTCACGGTGCTGGTGGAAGCCGTCGAGCACGGCCAGGTAGCTCTCACCCGGCACGCCAAAAGCGGTGGAGACACCTTGGGCAATCAGGGCTTCAACAAGGACATGGCCGGCGGGGCGAGGCGTCATGGTCAGCAATCTCGGTCAGGAGTCTCAAGCGGGGTTGGGTCGATTATCAACAGGGCGCAATGTGCGCCGCACCCGCCGCACCTGGAAGGCGCTGACGATCAATACCAGTTGCACCGCCGCCAGCCCAAGCCAGACCGCGCTGTAGTGCTGCTGGTCCATCAGCCGGCCGAACAGCAGCGGCGCCAAGGCCTGGCCGATGTCCAGCCCCGAATAGACCACGCCGAAGACGCGGCCGCTGGCGTTGTCGGGTGTCGAGCGCTTGACCAGCATGTCGCGTGACGGCCCGGCGCTGCCCGACACCAGGCCCATCAGGCCGAACAATATCGGCACCATCCAGCCAGCCAGCGGCGCCAACGCCACGCACAGCGCGATGGCTGCGGCCAGGCCCATGCCGATGCCGACCACCCGCGGAGACCACAAAGAAGATCGTCAGCAGCGGGCCCAGCTCGGTATAGCCGACGCCAAAATCCTGCTTCAACCAGGGGAACAGCGGCGCCAGCAACAACTGGCTGAAGTGGCTGACGCCATGGGCCAGGCCGACCAGGCCGATGGTCAGCGCGTCCTGGCGCAGCGGCGGCGGGGTGTCGGCGGCATGGGCTGCGGCATGGGCTGCGGCGCTGGTCATGGCGGCGATGGTAGGCCTGGCGCCGCGCCGATCCAGCCGCCGATGTGACAAATCCACGCGGCGGCGCAGTCGCAAGCCGCACAGACCCTCCAGCCAGCGGCTGTGACGGCCGATGACAGCGGTTCAGCCGTCAAGCCCAGGAGCAGCCGCGATGACCTTTACCAGCGTCTACAACACCCGCGAAACCGCCGTGTTCGAAGCGGTGGCGGCCGCCGCGCCGCGCTTCCCCGGCCTGGCCGATGAACCCGCGCTGCTCGCCGACGTGGCCTGCGTGGCGCTCAACCGCATGCCGGCACAGTACATCTGCCACAGCACCGACCTGGCCTTCTTCAGCACCGAGCGCGAGCGCCAGGCAACACGGCGCAACATCGACGAATCGGTGGATTTTGCGTTTGGCTATGTGCAGGCGCGGCATCTGATGGCGGCGCGGCGCTGA
>JBBQJN010000437.1:0-2015 GCA_038325945.1 Burkholderiales bacterium
CTGCCCTTGGTGGATCGAGGCCATCTGCTCGACCGACTGATCGCCAGCCTCGACACCGACGCCGCTGTTGAAGAGGCTTGGATGGCTGAAGCCCGGCGCAGAGACGAAGAGATCGAATCAGGTGCGGTTGAGCTGATCCCCAGTCACATTGCGATGGCAAGCTTGCGCGCCAAGCTTCGGTGACTTATGCGCTGCACCCGCAGGCAACCCAGCACTTGGCCGATGCGGTGGCTTTTTACCAGCCCGGTAGGTTGGAGTGGCAACTCCAACAATTGTGTGCAGAGGTCTGATCATGCCCAACGTGCCCCCGATGATATGGAACTGCCGTTGGAGTTCACTCTGTTCACTCCAACCTACCGGGCTGGTCAGCCTGGCGGCTTGACCAGCGGCCAGCCGCGCTGCGCCCAGCCGCTCATGCCGCCGTGCACATAGCGCACATGGCCGTAGCCAAGCTCGCGCAAGGCCTTCAGGGTGGCGCGGGTGCGATTCTGCGTATTGCAGATCAGCAGCACCGGCTGGCCGGGGGCGACCGGGATTTCGGCCAGACGGCTACGCAACTGGCTCATCGGCAGCAATCGCGCCCCGGCGGCCACCCCGGTGGCATGTTCGGCCGGCTCGCGGATGTCGATCAATACCGCGCGGCCCGACTCATGTTCGGCGCGGGCGGTGTCCAGGCTAACCCGGTCGGCGTTGTCGGGTTCATTGGCGCGGCTGCAGCCGCTGGCCAGCAGACCGGCAGCCAACAGCAGCGTGTTGAAGCGTCGACGCGGCAGCGAACTTGTGGGCATCAGGGGCATGGGAAGGTGCGTGTGCAGGTGCAGCCGGTAGGTTGGAGTGGCAACTCCAACAATTTTGTGCAGGGGTCTGGTCATGCCAAACGTGCCCCAGATGATATCGAACTGACGTTGGAGTTCACCCTGTTCACTCCAACCTACCGAACTGGGCCCCAAGCCCGATATGCTGGCGCCCCCGCACCGCTGACGGCTTGCGGATGCCCGGAGAATGCACCGCATGAAAAACCCACTGTCTGCCCACCCGTCGCCGCTGCTGCGCAACCCCGGCGTGCCGCTGGACGTCGGCTGGGTGGCCTCGCGCCGGGTCAATCAACCGGCGGTGCTGGCGCGGGTGGCTGCGCTCAACGGCGGGCGCAGCATCAAGCAGGCGCACCAGGCGGCCTGGCTGGTCAAGGTGATCCAGTGCATGGACCTGACCACGCTGTCGGGCGACGACACGCCCGGCCGCGTTGCCCGGCTCTGCGGCAAGGCCAGGCGGCCGCTGCGCGACGACCTGCTGAAAGCGCTGGGGCTGAGCAGCCTGCAGGTCGGCGCGGTCTGTGTCTACCACGAGATGATCGCGCCGGCGGTGCGCGCACTGGCCGGCTCGGGCATCCCGGTGGCGGCGGTGTCCACCGCCTTCCCGGCCGGCCTGGGCAGCCAGGAGACCAAGCTGCGCGAGATCGAGCTGTCGGTGGCCGCCGGCGCGATGGAAATCGACATCGTGATCAGCCGCCGCCATGCGCTGCTGGCCGACTGGGCGGCGTTGTACGACGAGGTCAAGGCTTACCGCGAAGCCTGCGGCCCGGCGCACATGAAGACCATCCTGGCCACCGGCGACCTGGCAACGCTGGAGAACGTGGCGCGCGCGTCCTGGGTCTGCATGATGGCCGGCGCCGATTTCATCAAGACCTCCACCGGCAAAGAGGGCGTCAACGCCACGCTGCCGGTATCGCTGGTGATGGTGCGGGCGATCCGTGAGTTCCACCAGTTGCATGGCTTCCAGATTGGCTACAAGCCGGCCGGCGGCATTGCCAGCGCCAAGCAGGCGCTGCAGTACCTGGTGCTGATGAAAGAGGAGCTCGGCGACGCCTGGCTGCAGCCGGCGCTGTTCCGCTTTGGCGCGTCAAGCCTGCTGACCGACGTTGAGCGCCAGATCGAACACTTTGTCACCGGCCAATATTCGGCCAACCACCGCCACGCGATGGTCTGAGCGCACCACGATGAACACCGCCAACAAGA
>JBBQJN010000438.1:0-2005 GCA_038325945.1 Burkholderiales bacterium
CTGAGAGGCTGAGAGGCAATCGGATGCACCCGCGTAAGCCCCCAAAACAGCCCCAATCTAGGCGCAAAGCGGAGTTGGGTTTGGGACCCAACGAGCATTTGCAACGACGAGTGGGGCTGTTTTGGGGGCTTACCCGAAGGGCCGGGGTACCCAAGGGTGCTGCGCGGCGTTGCATCGCTTGCCCGGACAGGAGTCCGGGCTGCGCGCCGCGCCTTGCTCAGGGCCCTTGGCCACCCCGGCGCGGGTGCATCCGATTGCCTCTCAACCTCTGACTTCCGGCAAAGCGCCAACAAAGCCATGGACATCCTTGCACACAGCCTGTGGGCCGGCGCCGGGGTTGCGCTTCTGGGCCTGCGCATGCCGGTCTCACGCCGCATCGCAGCAACGACTATCACCCTGGCTGCGCTGCCCGATGTCTTGCAGATGCTGCCAGTGCTGGCCTGGTGGTGGTTCGGCGCCGGGACCTTCGCGGCAGTGCATGCCTTTGCGATCGCCGTACCCGGGCAGGAGCCGATCTTGCCACCTGCCGTGCTCTTCGTATCGCACCACTTGCATTGCATGGCGCACAGCGCAGTCGTGGCGGGGGTCGTCACGTTGCTGGTTTGGCGGCTTCGACGTGCATTGTGGATTCCGTTGCTCGGCTGGTGGTCGCACATCGTCATCGATGTGTTCACGCATTCGGCCGATTTCTACGCCTCGCCGGTGCTCTACCCGTTCACCCAGCGCGGCTTCGACGGCATGGCCTGGAACACACCGTGGTTCATGGCGCTGAACTACCTGGCGCTGAGTGCGGTGGGGCTCTGGCTCTTCTTGTTGACCCGGCGGCACCGCGCTGCGCGCAATTCCCAAGCTGATCCGGCCTCATTGGGCTCGCCCTCAAAGAGGCGATCCGGCCGGCAACGACCGCAACCGACCCAGCGGCGTTGAACTCAAGGTAGCAGTCGACATGGATGCGATCACGCTGAGCTGGCTTAGGTTCTGGTTCGCCTTTGCTGCCCTGGCGCACCTCACGTACCGGTGGTTCCGACTCGGCTCGGGCTACGGCGATCAACGGGGCGATGAAGCTCGACCGAGCCTGCCAGCAAGCGATGGAGATGCCCGATGGGTGCCAGCACCGCCGCCAGGCCAAGTAAGGGGTGCCGTCTTGAGCGTCACAGCCGACATCGTCCCTGCGCCGTGCGCTTCCGCTTCCGCCTACGGCTTCCACTGCGTCGGCCGCGGCAGGACTTCGCCCTGACTGTGGTCAAGTTGACCGAGGCCCTCGAGACCGAGGGCTTCGGGATCCTGACCGAAATCGACGTGCAGACGACCACGGGTCAAGCTTGGCGCGAAAGGGCGGTGATATGGGCGGCCCTATCGAATCCTCGAGGCCTGCAATCCGCCGCCGGGCCGCTGCAGGCAGCAGTGCCATGCGCTCACTGCCCAGGTTGGGCAATCACCCGACCGGCCCAGAATCGTCGCAACAGCTTTCGCCCTTCGCTGAACCAGAGCACCCCGCTGGCCATCGCCACACACACGCCCCACTGGCCCGCCGAGAGCGGCACGGTGCCGAAGGCGAGGTTGAGGAAGGGCAGGTGCACAACAGCCACTTGCAGTGCGGTTGACAACGCCACCGCCGCCCACAGCCAGTGGTTCGAGAACGCTGCCCGAAACGCGGATGCGGATTCCGAGCGTGCGTTGAAGCAGTTGAACAGCTGCGTCAGCACCAACACCGTGAAGGCAGCAGTGCGCGCCAATTCCAGGCTGTGCGGGCCAGCGCCCAGCCAGCTGTCCACCGGCTCGATCAGCCCGCCGGGCAAGAACAGGTCCAGCGTCAGCAAGGTCAGTACCGCCATCACGACGCCGCCCTCGGCCACACCCAGCGCCATGCGGGCATCGATGATGCGCTGGCTGCGCGGGCGGGGCTTGCGCGCCATGACGTCGTCGGCGATCGGGTCCACGCCCATGGCCAGCGCCGGGCCGGTGTCGGTGATCAGGTTGATCCACAGGAGCTGTGTGGCCAGCA
>JBBQJN010000439.1:0-1912 GCA_038325945.1 Burkholderiales bacterium
CGGCGCCAACGCGGCTCCCATCAAGGCCAGAGATGCCAATGCAATTTTTGCTGATGCTTTCATTTCGATCTTTCAGAGCGTGGTTTGCTGAGCTGCCCTCGGTACCCGCCAACGCCCTGGATGCTTGCGGCGGCTTGGCGAGGAATGGGGCGATGCATACGTGCCGAACCCATCGGCAATCGGTGCTTGCAGTGTCTGATCAATGCGTGGTGTCTGCCTGGGCTTCCCCCCTAAACCGGGGGAATGGCAATCCCTAGTGAACTTCTGCATTGACCGCCTTGAAATGGCCCGAAATACGCCGCTGTGCCGATGCGCCGATGCACCTGATTTACCTGGATGCAGCCAAACGAGTTGCCAGGTACAAGGTACAAAGGCGGCCTGCAGCGGCGGCCGGTTGCCGCGCCTTGAACCCCATCGATCCGGAGCCACCGCATGACAAGCACCACAGCCCCCACCGGGCGCCGTGTCCTGATCACCGGCGCCAGCAGCGGCATCGGGCTGGGCATTGCGCAGGCCTTCAGCGCCGCCGGTGCGTGTGTTACCGCCACCGGCGCTACCCAGGCCGAGGTGCGGGCCGCAGCGGCGCGCGATCCGGACATTGAATTTGCCGTGCTCGATGTGCGCGACGGCGCGGCGGTGGAGGCCCTGCTCGGCCGCATTGGTGGCCTGGATGTGCTGGTCAACTGCGCGGGCGTGATTCGGCGCGGCGTCGAGCATGATTTGGCGGCCTTTGCCGAAGTCATCGACATCAACCTCACCGGCACGATGCGCGTCTGCGCCGCCGCCCGGCCGGGGCTGGCAGCGCGCCGCGGCTGCATCGTCAACACGGCGTCGATGCTGAGCTTTTTTGGCGGCGGCCTGGTGCCGGCCTACAGCGCCAGCAAGGGCGGCGTGGCGCAACTCACCAAAAGCCTGGCGATCGCCTATGCGGCCGAGGGCATCCGCGTCAACGCGGTGGCGCCGGGCTGGATCGCGACGCCGCTGACCCAGGCGCTGCAGGACGACCCCGCGCGGTCCCGGCCGATCCTGGCGCGCACGCCTATGGGCCGCTGGGGCACGCCGGCCGATGTGGCCGGGCCGGTGCTGTTTCTGGCCAGCCCGGCGGCGCAGTTTGTCACCGGCGTCATCCTGCCGGTCGACGGCGGCTACCTCATCAACTGATCCCGTTCAACAGAAAGCGCCCACATGATCAAGCAACACCCCGGCATCCAGCGCGAGATCGCCGTCAAGGCCATTCCGGACGACGAGCGGGTCTGGGTGCCGCAGGCGCCCGGCGTCTGGTTCAGGCCGCTGCTGCTCAACACCGTCACTGGCAGCTGGTGCAACCTGTTGCGGGTGCGCAAGAGCGGCGTGTTGTCGCGCCACATCCATCCGTCCTGGGTTACCGGCTACGTCATCAAAGGCAGCTGGCGCTACCTCGAGCACGACTGGCAGGCCAGCGAAGGCTCATTCGTCTACGAGCCGCCGGGTGAGATCCATACCCTGGTGGTCGACGAATCAGCTGCCGAGCCAGAAATGATCACCCAGTTCAACATCCACGGCGCCATGGTCTATGTCGACGAGCAGGGCGGCGTCACCGGCTACGAAGACGTCTTCACCAAGCTTGAGTTGTGCCGCCAGCACTACCGTGAGGTGGGTCTGGGCGAGGACTACATCCAGCAGTTTGTGCGCTGAGCGGCGGGCCAAGAAAGGGGCCAGACTGCTGGCGGGCTGTTTGCCGCCGCAGCGGCCTCTGGGCCTTGTGCCCGGAGTTTGCGCCGCAGCTTGGGGAGCGTCGGCTGCGAATCGACCGCAGCGGTCCATTTCTCACCGTCTTTTTGCCCCATAGCTGGGCTATGGGGCTGCAAATCCGGCAAGAACTGTCCTCGCTGGGGCCGATTCTCGCTTTTCGACGCCCCAAGCCCGACAGGCT
>JBBQJN010000440.1:0-1899 GCA_038325945.1 Burkholderiales bacterium
GCCGCCTGGTGCATCTCGGCGACACGTCGGGCCTTGAGCACCGTGCTGCTGGCCGGGATCGCGCCCATCTCGAGGATCTGCGTCCAGCGGTAGCTGAACCAGCCGTTGCGGATCACCAGCGTCTTCTTGCCGCCGGCAAACTGCCGCGCCACCGCCTCCATGCCGAAGGTGCCGCTGCCCGGCACCACGATCGCCGAATGGGCGTGGTAAGCCTCCTTGAGCAGCGCCGAGATGTCGCGCATCACACCCTGAAACTTGGCCGACATGTGGTTGAGCGCGCGGTCGGTGTAAACCACCGAGTATTCGAGCAGGCCGTCGGGATCGACATCGGGCAGCAGGCCGGGCATGAGGTACTCCTATCGAAAGCGGTGCCGGGCCGTTGGCCAGCCCGGTGGGCAATCAGCTTAGCACCGGGCCGGGCCGTGCGTTGATGGCGGGCAAGGCGGTGGCCCAGGCAGCCGGGCAGTGCACCGGATAATCCCGCCATGGCCATCGGAACCCTGTTCGCCCTGGCCGCCGGCTTGATGTGGGGGCTGGTCTTTGTCAGCCCGCTGCTGTTGCCCGATTACCCGGCAGCGATGCAGGCCTTTGGCCGCTACATCGCCTTTGGCCTGATTGCGCTGCCGCTGGCCTGGCTGGATCGCGCTCGGCTGGCCCAGCTCACACGCGCCGACTGGATCGAGGCCACCAAGCTGGGCCTGGTTGGCAACATCGTCTACTACCTGTTTCTGGCCAGCGCCATCGGCCGTGCCGGCGGCCCGCTGCCGACGATGATCATCGGCACGTTGCCGGTGGTTATCGCCATTGCCAGCAACCTGCGCCGCTCGCCCCAGGTGCAGCGGCGCGACGGCCGCCTGCCCTGGCTCAAGCTGTTGCCCTCACTGGGCCTGATCGCTGCCGGCATCGCCTGCGTCAACCAGGTGGAGCTGGACCACCTGCAAGCGCAGCCAGCCGGCGATTCCTCCCGCTACCTGCTGGGCGGCTTGCTGGCGGTGGGCGCGGTGGCCTGCTGGACCTGGTACCCGATGCGCAATGCCGACTGGCTGCGCAACCACCCGGGCCGCAGCCCGCGCGCCTGGGCCACCGCGCAAGGCCTGGCCACGCTGCCGATGGCGTTGTTGGGCTACGCGCTGTTCTGGGCCTGGAGTGCGGCCAGCGGCAGCGCGCTGGCGATGCCGCTGGGCCCGCGGCCCGAAGTCTTCATCGCCATGATGTTCACCATTGGCCTGTTGGCCAGCTGGTTGGGCACACTGTGCTGGAACGAGGCCAGCCAGCGCCTGCCCACCGCGCTGGTTGGCCAGTTGATCGTCTTTGAGACGCTGGCCGCGCTGGGCTATGCGCTGCTGCTGCGCGGCAGCGTGCCGCCGCTGCTCACCGGCATCGGCGTGCTGCTGTTGATCGCCGGCGTGGTGTGGGCGTTGCGGGTGCGGCCTGCGCGGCAGGCGGCGAAGCTGCCTGCGGCATGATGAAGCCTGCTGCAACCCTACGAAGGAGCCCTTGATGATCGCCGCCGCCCGTGAAGCCGCCGAGCTGCTGTGGCGCCACCGCTGCGCCGGCACCACCGTCAACGGCCTGCCCGAGCGGCTGCGGCCCCAGGACGCCGGCGCCGGCCATGCCATCCAGGCCGAGTTGCCCAAGGTCAGCGGCTTGGCCGTTGTCGGTTGGAAGATCGCGGCCACCAGCGCCGCCGGGCAGGCCCACATCAACGTCAGCGGGCCCTTGCCGGGCCGCATCCTGAGCCGCTTTGTGCATGCCGTTGGCCAAGCCGTGTCGCTGTCGGGCAACCGCATGCGGGTGGTCGAGCCCGAGTTTGCGTTTCGGCTCGGTGCCGATCTGCCGCCTCAGGCTGCGCCGCGCACCCAGCCCGAGGTACTGGCTGCGGTGGCCTCGCTGCACCCG
>JBBQJN010000441.1:0-1889 GCA_038325945.1 Burkholderiales bacterium
ACCCTGGCCAACCTGCGGGTGCTCGTCACGCTCGATCCGCCGCGTGCGCAGGTCATGCTCGATCACCTGATCCGCTACCTGCGCGCCACGCTGGGCGCCAGCCAGCGCACGCTGCACCCCTTGGCGGTGGAGTTTGAGCTGCTCGATGATTACCTGGCGCTGATGGCGCTGCGCATGGGCCCGCGGCTGCAGGTGGCGCTGGCGCTGCCGGCCGATCTGCGCGCCCTGCCGGTGCCGCCGTTGTTGCTGCAGCCGCTGGTGGAGAACAGCATCCGCCACGGCCTGGAGCCCCAGGTGGCGGGCGGACGCATCGAGGTCCGCGCGCGCCGGCAGGGCCGCGCGCTGGTGCTGACGGTACGCGACACCGGCGTTGGCCTGCCGGTATCGCCTGTCATGTCGACCGGCGCTTCGGCCTCGGCGCCGGTTTTCGATCCGCCCCCCGGCAGCGGCTTCGGCACCCGCCATGTGGCCGAGCGGCTGGCCACGCTGTACGGCGACAAAGCCCGCTTCAGCCTGCGGCCGGCCGATGACGCCGAGGGCGGTACCCTGGCCGAGTTGCACCTGCCGCTGCCGGCCGATGCCGACCTCCCACCCGTCCCGTCGGCGGTGGCGGCGGCCTGATCCCCTGTCTACTTCGTGTCCAACCCATGCCCACCGCACTGATCGCCGAAGACGAACCCCTGCTGGCCGACGCGCTGGCCGCCGATCTGCTCAGGCTGTGGCCCGGCTTGCAGGTGGTGGCACAGGTGGGCGATGGCCTCAGCGCTGCGGCCCAGGCGCTGGCGCTGCGGCCGCAGCTGTGTTTCCTCGACATCCGCATGCCCGGCGCCAGCGGGCTGGAGGCCGCCCAGGCACTGGCAGAAGACTGGCCGGCGCAGACCCCCTTCCCGCTGCTGGTCTTCGTCACCGCCTACGACCAATACGCACTGGCGGCTTTCGAGGCCCAGGCGGTGGATTACCTGGTCAAGCCGGTCGACAGCGCGCGGCTGGGCGCCTGTGTGGCGCGGCTGCAGCGCCGCCTGGCCGACCAGGCCAGCCCGCCCAAGACCGACCTCAGCGCCGGCCCCGCAGACACCGGCACGGCTGGAGACAGCGAGGCCCTGCTGCAACAGACGCTGGCACAGTTGCGCGCCCTGCTGGCCGGCGGCGGCCCCGGCGCCGCGCCGCCGCGCGAGGCGAGCGTGCCACCGCTGCAGGTGATCCAGGCTGGCGTCGGCAACCTGGTGCACCTGGTGCCGGTGGCCGAGGTGCTGTACTTCGAGGCCGCCGACAAATACGTGCGGGTGGTCACCGCCGAGCGCGAGCACCTGATCCGGCTTTCGCTGCGCGAGTTGCTGCCGCAGTTGGACGCGCAGCAGTTCTGGCAGGTGCACCGCGGCCTGGTAGTGCGTGCATCGGCGATCACCATGGCGCAACGCGAGGACAGCGGCAAGATCGTGCTGCACTTGCGCGGCCGCAGCGAGCGGCTGAGCGCCAGCCGGCTCTACGCGCACCTGTTCAAGGGCATGTAGTGCGGCACACGGCGGGGCCACCACCACCCACACCCACAGGCCGACAACTGGCGACACGGGGCCACAGATCGTCGCCTGATCCGCGACACGCAGCCGCAGCGGCGGCAAGCTGGCGCCATGCTGAAGACTTTCAACCGCCTGCTGCAACAGCACCCGCTGGTGTTCTTCCACCTCGTCACGGCGCTGGGCGCGCTGGTGCTGGGTGTCTTCATCCTGGCCCGGCGCAAGGGCACGGGCAGCCACCGGGCGCTGGGCTGGTGCTGGGTGGCGCTGATGGCCGGCACCGCGCTGGCCAGCGCTTTCATACGCGACTACAGCCTGCCCAACATCGCCGGTTTCACGCCGATCCACGCGTTCACGGTGCTGGTGGCCTGGCAG
>JBBQJN010000442.1:0-1886 GCA_038325945.1 Burkholderiales bacterium
GCGGCCAAGACGCTGAAGGAGGCGGTTGCGCTGGCGGCGACCAAGCCCGGCGAGCTCAACGTGCCCAACCCCGGCTCTGGCAGCTCGATTCACCTGGGCCAGGAACTGCTGTTTGAGCGCACCGGCATCAAGCTCACCAACATCAACTACCGCGGCCAGCCGCCGGCACTGATTGACTTGGCCGAAGGACGGCTGCACTTTGCACTGATCTCGCAGAGCCTGGCGTTGCCGCTGATCCAGACCGGCAAGCTGCGGGCGCTGGCGGTCAACGCCGGCAAGCGCACCCGCTCGCTGCCCGACGTGCCCACGGTGGCCGAAGCCGGCTTCCCTGACGTGCTGGTGCAGAGCTGGTACGGCATTGCCGCGCCGGCCAAGACGCCGGCGCCGGTGGTGGCCTGGCTGAGCGAGCAGTTTCTGCAGACGCTGGCCCAGGCCGACACCCGCGCCAGGCTCGACGCCATCGACGCCGAGCTCATGGCCCTGGGCGGCGCTGCCTTCGACGCGCTGATCGCCAGCGAGCACCAGCGCTGGGGCGAACTCATCAAGAAGCGCGGCATCAAGATGGGCTGAGGGTGTGATCGGCATGCAGGCCTGACCTTGGGGCAAGCCCGGCCTGAAGCCAGGAGATGCTGGCTGGTTTCAGCCTGGCGACCTGCAGGCGACAGCGGCCGGCGCAGGCTGCCGGCACACTGCCGCCCGTTGTCTTGTCGTTTGACCTCCCCAGGAACGCCCCCATGAGCCCCAGCCCCCAGCCCGTCGATGTGCTGATCGTCGGCGCCGGTTTTGCCGGCCTGTACATGCTGCACAAGGCCCGACGCCAAGGCCTGAACGCGTTGGTGATTGAAGCCGCCGACGGCGTGGGCGGCACCTGGTTCCACAACCGCTACCCCGGCGCGCGGGTCGACATCCAGAGCATGGAGTACTCGTTCAGCTTTGACGAGGCGCTGCAGCAAGACTGGCACTGGACCGAGCGCTACGCCGATCAGCCCGAGTTGCTGCGCTACGCCAACCATGTGGCCGACCGTTTTGCGCTGCGCGATGGCATCCGCTTCAACACCCGGCTCAACGGTGCGGACTTCGACGAGGCAGCGCAACGCTGGCTGGCGCGCGCCGACTGCGGCGAGCGCTGGTCGGCACGCTTCCTGGTGATGGCCTGCGGCCCGCTGTCGTCACCCAACCAGCCCGATTTCCCTGGGCTGGACAATTTTGCCGGCCGCGTGCTGCACACCGCACGCTGGCCGCATGAGGCGGTGGATTTCAGCGGCCAGCGCGTCGGCGTGATCGGCACCGGCTCGTCGGCGATACAGTCGGTGCCCGTGATCGCCGAACAGGCCAACCATCTCTACGTGTTTCAGCGCACGGCGAATTTCAGCATTCCCGCGCGCAACGCCGCGCTGACACCAGAGGAACGGCAATCGTTTCGCCAAAACTATCCGGAAATCCGGCGCGTCGCCCGCGAGGAAATGAAGAACGGCATCGTGCAGGAAGTGCCCGACAGGGGCGCGCTCGACGACGGCGACAATGAGCGGCGCGCCAAATATGAATCCCGCTGGGCGCGCGGCGGACTGACCTTCATGGGCGTCTACAACAATCTCCCGCTCGACAAGGCGGCGAACGAAACCGCAGCCAGTTTCGTGCGCGAGAAGATCGCCGAGATCGTCAAGGATCCCGCCGTCGCGAAGCTGCTGCAGCCAAACGACCATCCGATCGGCTCGAAACGCATCTGCATCGACAGCGATTATTTCGCGACGTTCAACCGCGACAACGTCACGCTGGTCGACATCAAGTCGAATCCGATCGAGGAAATTCTGCCGAACGGGGTACGTACCGGCGGCCGGGTGTACGAGGTCGACGCGCTGGTGCTCGCCACCGGGTTCGACGCGATG
>JBBQJN010000443.1:0-1877 GCA_038325945.1 Burkholderiales bacterium
GCAATTTGGCATCGATGTTGAACTGATGCCCGAGATGATGGCGCTGATCGCGGCCGGCGGGCTGGCGTTTGAAGGCTTTCATCTGTTTGCCGGCTCGCAGAACCTGCGGCCTGAATCGATCTGCGAGGCGCAGCAAAAATCCTATGCGCTGGCGCTGCGGCTGGCCGAGGGCTGCGCGCAGCCGGTGCGCTTTCTCAACCTGGGTGGCGGCTTCGGCATCCCGTATTTCCCTGGCGAGCAGCGGCTGGATCTGGCGCCCATTGCCGCCAACCTGGCCGAGTTGGCCGAGCGTGCCGGCCGTGAACTGCCGCTGGCCTCGCTGGTGATCGAGTTGGGCCGCTACTTTGTCGGCGAGGCCGGCCTGTACGTGACGCGCATTGTCGACCGCAAGGTCTCACGCGGCCAGGTCTACCTGGTAACCGATGGCGGCCTCAACCACCACTTGTCGGCCTCGGGCAACTTCGGCCAGGTGGTGCGCAAGAACTACCCGGTGAGCATCGGCAACAAGGCCGATGCCGCCGAGCGCGAGGTGGTTTCGGTGGTAGGGCCGCTGTGCACGCCGCTTGATCTGCTGGCCGACCGCATGAATCTGCCGCTGGCCGATGTGGGTGATCTGGTGGTGGTCTTCCAGTCGGGCGCCTATGGCGCCAGCGCCAGCCCGCAGGCCTTTCTGGGCCACCCTGCTTGCGTCGAGGTGCTGGTCTGAATGCGATTTGCCACGCGGCCCGTTGATCGGGCTTTCCGGTTCGCTCGCCCGCTGACAGAATCAAGCGCTTGTTCAGGCGGCTCAGGCCGCTTCGTGATGGAGGTGGCTTGAAACGACTCGCGTGGCGCACCGTTTGGCCGGCTGTCCGGCCCACCATTTGGCGGGCCGTGCAGGCTGCTGATCGGCCCGCTGACAGGCCCGCAGTTCGGCTGATTGGGCAGCCAACCGGGCAGCCAACTGGGCGGCCTGAGCCTTGGGTGGTATCTGGCGTGGCTTGGCTTTGCTCAGGTTTGCTTGTCGCGGCCCATGCCGCGCCGGTGAGCCTGACTGATGAGGCTGCCACTCGGCGCCAGGCGTCGGGCCAGTCCGTCAACATGCCCAGCGCCGAAGGCACCCCCAAAACCTCAATGTCGGTACTGGACTGGTCGATGATGCCAGCGGCCAGCACCGGGGTGGGTGAGCTGGATCTCTTGCTCAGCGCGCCGGGGCTGACCAGTCAGCCCGATGCCGCCGCGCAGCACGCGGCGCCGATCTCGGCGGCTGCTGCGTCGGCTGTGGCTGCTGAGCTGAGTGCACTGCGGGCCCGGGCCGCACAGATGGCGCGCTCACCCGAAGCCGCCGCGCAGGCCGATCGAGCCCTGCTTGAGCGCCAAGCCTTGCCTGTGCAGCGGCAGGGCGAGATCGGCACCTGGCAGGGTGATCGGCGCGCCGCCGAACCGGTGCCATCCAAGATGTGGCCGGGAGCTGCGGAGGGCGTTGCGGCGCAGCCCGCGATGCGAGAGCCTTGGCGCGAAGGCGGTGCACGCCCGGCTCAGTTGGGCGAGGAAAATCCGCTGCTACGCATTCCCCGCGAGACCCTCGAGTTTCTGCGTGACAACCGCTTCGAGTTGCTCGGCCTGGTCGGCGTCATCGCTGTGCTGGCCGCGTTGCTCAAGGTCTACAGTCGTCGCATCTGAGTCCAGGTTGGCCGCCGGCAAGCGCGTGCGCTTGCCGCTACCATCGCAGGCAAATTCGACGCCTGGAGGCTTGGCATGATTCCCCTGAAGCTTGAGGTCAACGGCCGCGCCGTGGCCACCGAGGTGGCGCCCGCCACGCTGCTGATTGACCTGCTGCGCGGCCCGCTGGCGCTCACCGGCACCCACGCTGGCTGCGATACCGGCCAATGCGGCGC
>JBBQJN010000444.1:0-1837 GCA_038325945.1 Burkholderiales bacterium
GCTGCCGACCACCAGCACCAGGGTGACGAAGTAGATGACGATGAAGACCAGGATGTCGCAGACGATCATCCAGACATCGCGCACCGCCAGCGCGGTCTGCATCACCTTGGCCGCCACCCGGCCGGCAAACTCGTCGCCGTAGAAGCCCATGCTCTGTCCCAGCATCAGGCGGTGGAAGTTCCAGCGCAGCCGCATCGCGAAGTTGCCAGCCAGCGACTGCTGGCGCAGCAGCGACTGCATCGCCACCAGCCCCAGGCTGGCCACCAGCACCGCGGCCAGGCCCAGCAGTCGGGCGTGCTCGTCCAGCCACAGCCGTTCGGGCGCCACCTTGGACAAGCCCTCGACGATGCTGCCCAGCATGGCAAACAGCAGCGCCTCGAAGATGCCGATGGCGGCGGTGAAGCCCACCATTGCCGCAACATAGCGCCGCAGCCCCAGCGAAGCCGCCCAGATGAACGGCCAGAAGCCGGCCGGCGGCGTGACCGGTGGCTCCTCAGGATAGGGATCGACGAGGTTTTCGAACCAGGTGAACAAGGGTTTGCGTCCGGCGTTGGTGTGGACGCGCAGCCTAACCGACAACCCGGGCGTTCGCGGCGCCCGCAGCAAGCCACTGGGCGGCGCTCAGCCAGCCAGCCAGGCCGGGCGGCTGGCCCGTCAGGCAAGCCTTCGCGCAGGCCGGCCCCTCAAACCCGATCAAGCAGACCCGTCAGCGCTTGCGCGTTGGCGGTGGCAGTGGCGCGAAAGGCCTCACTGATCCGGCTGTCGGATGCGGCGCGGCTCCAGCAGCCGATCGCGGCGCTGCAGGCGGCCAGCCATGCGGTGCGCTGCGCCGGCGGCGCTGGTGTCGGCGTGAAGGTGCGCGGGGGCACCTCGCCGCCGGGCAGCGGGGCGTAGGCCATGGGCAGCATGTCGTAGGCCGGGGCCAGCGCCAGCGGGCCGGCGGCTAGCGTACCGTCCGTATCCACCCGCGGCACCGGCTGGAAGCTGAGGTTTCCAGTGTGCATGTCGGTGTTGGCGATCAGGCGGCCAAACCACCACAGCTGGCTGATGGCGGGCTGGGCCGCGACATCCAGCAGGTCCATGGTGCCCAGAGCGGCCGCGAGGCGCGGCCAGTCGCCGCTGCCCTGGCCAAGGAAAGCGGCGTCCAGCGTGGTCAGACTCACCAGCGGGCTGCGGCCCCAAGGCCCGTGCCGATCAAAGCGCTCCACCTCCAGAAAGGTGCGGCCGGCGTATTGCACGATGGCGCTGCGCGCCGCCTGCATGTTGATGTGAAGATGAAAATAGAGTGATTCACTCGGGTTCAGCCAAGAAGAAGCCCGCCGAGGCGGGCTACAAGTCGGTTGATAGTGAGAAGATTTCAGCGAGAAATCAGCTGCCCACCACGCCGGCCCGCTCCAGCATCGCGTGCAGCAGCACGTTGCAGCCGGCCTCGATGTGCTCGGGCTTGGCGTCCTCGATCTCGTTGTGGCTGATGCCGTCCTTGCAGGGGATGAAGATCATGCCCGCCGGCGCCAGCCTTGCCATGTAGACGGCGTCGTGGCCGGCGCCACTGACGGCGGTCATGTTGCTGTAGCCCAGCGCCTCGGCAGCGCGGCCGACAGCGCCGATCAAATCGGGATGGAAGGCCTGCGCCGGGTAGGCCGAGACCGGCGTGATCTCGATCGGCAAACCGCTCTCGGCGCTGAGCCGGGCTGCTACCGCGCGGATGTCGGCGTCCATCGCCTCGCACAGCGCGTCGGTGGCGTTGCGCAGGTCGATGCTGAACTTGACCCGGCCGGGGATCACGTTGCGGCTGTTCGGGTGCACGTTGACCATGCCCACCGTGCCACGACCATGC
>JBBQJN010000445.1:0-1797 GCA_038325945.1 Burkholderiales bacterium
CCTGCGGGTTCAGCGGTCTTCCCGGATGGTCCAGCCGGCGGCAGCCGCATGCGCGCCCAGCCGCGCGTCGGGACACACGGCCACCGGGTGTGTCACCGCCTGCAGCAGGGGCAGGTCGCTGGCGGAGTCGCTGTAGAACCAGCTGGCATCGAAGGCCTGCAGCCCGGCGTCGAAGCCCAACTGCTGCAGCCAGGCGTTCACACGGCGCGGTTTGCCTTCACGAAAGCAGGGCTCGCCGGCGATGGCGCCGGTGTAGCGGCCATCGACCTGCTCGGCCTCGGTGGCCACCAGGTGCTGCAGCATGAACACACGCGTCAGCGGCTCGGCCACCAGGCGGGTGGTGGCGGTGACGATGGCGCAGAGGTGGCCGGCGTCCAGGTGCCGCTGCACCAGCGCGCGGCGGCTGGCGGGCACCTGCGGGCGGATGTAATTTTCGAAGTCACCGGCCCAGGCCTGCAGCGTTTCCGGGCTGTGCCGGGCCAGCGGCGCCAGGTTGGCGTGGTGCATGGCGTGGATGTCCAGCGTGCCGGCCACGTAGTCGTGGCAGAAGGCCAGGTAGCGCGCCTCGGCGCCGGGCGGCAGGTGGCCTCGCTGCACCAGCCATTGGGTCCAGGCCATGCCGCTGTCGAAAGGGATCAGCGTGTGGTCCAGGTCGAACAGGGCCAGCGTTGTCATGCGGCGTGCGCCACCGGCTGCAACAGCCGCGCCGACAACGCGCCGCGCAGCGCGTTGCACACCACGATGGCCTCGGCCGCCTGCAGGTCTTGGCGATCCAGCGCACGCTCGGCTGCCGCCCAGGCGGGGTCGGCCAGCAGCAGGCCGCGCTGGATGCCAGGCAGGGCGCCGGCGGCCAGCGGCGGCGTGAACCAGCGGCCACCCAGACGCAGGAACACCGATGTGCGGCCACCTTCGACAAGCTGGCCGGCGCTGTCGAGAAACAGGCTGTCGAAAGCACCCAGCGCTTGCGCCGCCCGCACGCCCGCGTCGTAATGCGCGCGCCGGGTGGTCTTGTGCGCCGCCAGCGGCCTGTGCTGCGGCAGCAGCACAGGGCTGATCAGCAGGTTCACAGGGCCATCGGCCAGTGGCTGCAACGGGGCGTGGGTCACCGCCAGCCGGCCGTTGTGGGCCAACGCCAGCCGCACCCGTGCGGATACGCCGGCGGGCAGCGCCGGCAGGCTGCGTTGCAGCAGCGCTTGCGCGGCACCGGCGTCGAAGGCGAAGCCGAGTGCCTGGGCGCTGGCGGCCAGTCGCGCCAGGTGCAGCCCGGTGTGCTGCAGGCCGGCGCCGGGCCGGTGCAGCAGGGTTTCGAAGAGCTCGAAGCCCGGGTCCAGCGCGGTCAGAAAACGCGCCTTCAGCCGGCATTCGGCCAGCTCGTCGGCGGCCACGCTGTCCAGCACGATGCCCGCGCCTATGCCCAGCGTCAGCGCACGTTGGCCGCATTCTTCCGGCGCCAGCGTCAGGGTGCGGATGGCCACCGACAGGCAGAAGTCGCCGACGGCCTGCCCCGCAGGCGCGGCGTCCAGCCAACCGATGGCGCCGCAGTACAGGCCGCGCGGCGTGCCTTCAAGTTCACGGATGATCTGCATCGTGTGGTGCTTGGGCGCGCCGGTGATCGAGCCGCAGGGGAAGGTCGCGCGCAGCAACTCGGGCCAGCCAACGTCGGGCCGCAGCCGGGCTTCGATGGTCGAGGTCATCTGGAACACCGTGCTGTAGGGCTCGATGACAAACAGCGCCGGCACCCGCACCGACCCCGTGACGGCCACGCGGCCGATGTCGTTGCGCAGCAGGTCCACGATC
>JBBQJN010000446.1:0-1795 GCA_038325945.1 Burkholderiales bacterium
CGCTTCAAGCTCATCGGGGGCCAGGCGCATCGGTCGGCGGCCAAAGCCCTGCAGATCGGGATAGGCCGGATGGGCGCCCAGGCCGACACCGGCAGCCAGTGCGGTGCGCACGGTCTTGCGCATCACCAGCGGATCACCGGCATGGAAGCCGCAGGCGATGTTGGCCGAGTTGACGATGCCTAGCAAGGCCTCGTCCTCGCCCATCGTCCAGGCGCCAAACGATTCGCCGAGATCGGCATTGAGGTTGATCAGCATGTCAGCGCACTCCTGTTCATCGGTTCTTGCTTCAGGGCGCAGTCTGCCCGTCGCCAGGCCAATCAATCGACTGGGGTGACTCGGGCGACAGCGCATGCACCACGCCGCTGACCAGGTTGCCGGCATACAGCGCGGCCTCGTCGATGCCGTCGGCCAGCAGCAGCGGCGACACCGCCCGCAGCCAGGCCAGCGTCTCGGCCTCGGCCGCGCGCGCCAGTTGCTCGCCTTGTGCGGCGTCGACCCAGGCAAAGCGCAGCGCCTGGCCGGGCCGGAACGCCGCCAGCCGCGGCAGATCGGCGCTGATCACGGTGGCGATCTTGGGATAACCGCCCGCCGTCTGCGCATCGGCCAGCAGCACAATCGGCTGGCCGCTGCCGGGCACCTGGATCGAGCCCGGTACGGTGGCATCCGAAACGATTTCTTGCGCACCGCAATGCGCCAGCATCGGCCCTTCAAGCCGCAGCCCCATGCGATCGGCCTCGGTGCTGACGCGGAATTCACCGTTGACCAGCGCGGCCAGCGCTTCGTCGCTGAAGTGGTCAGCCTGCGGCCCGGCGATGACGCGGATGGCGCCGCCAGTCGCCTTGGGCGGGCGCGCCAGCATCTGCTCGGGACGCTGGCTCGGCGCTGCAGCCGGCAGCCGGTCGCCCGCAGCCAGCGCGCGGCCATCGAGGCCGCCCAGCGATGCGCGCGCATAGGTCGACACGCTGCCCAGCACCTGGCGCATGACCAGGCCTTCGATGGCGATCACCGCGATGCGGCCCTGGTCGAGCCGGCGCAGGCGCAGTTGCTCGCCTTCGGCCAGCGTCAGCGAGCGCCAGGCGGCCAGGCGCTGGCGTTCACCGCCGCGTTCAATCTCGATCACCGCATCGCCCGCCACGGCCAGTCGCAGCGCGCCACCACGCGCCGCCAGCTGCTGGCCGCCGTCGAAACACTCGATTACCGCCGTGCCCTCGGCGTTGCCGACCAGCGCGTTGGCGATGCGCATCAGGCGCGCATCGAGCACGCCGGCCCAGGGCACGCCAACCCGGCGATAGCCGCGGCGGCCCAGGTCCTGCAGCGAGGCATAGGCGCCGGGTGAAACCACCTCAAGTTGCGGCCCGCTGCTCATGGCTGCTCTGCCCCGGACTCGATCAGCCAGCGCGAGGGCTCGATCTCGCCTCGCTGCAACGCGTCCGCGATCGACTGGTAGTCATCCCTGGCCACCGGCTCGAAGCGCACGCGGTCGCCCACTGCCAGCAAGGACGGCGCCGCGCGCGTGGCATCAAACAAGGGCACCGGGCAGCGGCCCAGCAGGTGCCAGCCGCCCGGGCTTTGCCAAGGGTAGATGGCCGTCAGCGCGCCGGCAATCGCCACACTGCCGGCCGGCACACGCAGGCGCGGCTGTGTGCGCCGCGGCAGTTGCAACGCGGCTGGCAGCTCGCCCATGAAGGGGAAGCCGGGCAAGAAGCCCAGCATGTAGACGCTGACCTCGGTGCCGCTGTGCAGCGCCACCAAGTGATCGACGTCGATACCCAGCGCGGCGGCCGTATCGGCCAAG
>JBBQJN010000447.1:0-1756 GCA_038325945.1 Burkholderiales bacterium
ACGGATGCCGATGTCATGCTCGAACACCGCAGCATGGTGGTGCGGGCTGCGGGAGTCGGTCGACAAGTGGTCGGGCAACGCGGGCAGGGCAGGCAGTGCGGGGGCTTCTTCGCTCATGGCAGGGTTCTCGTTAGATCGAAGGTCGAAAGGGGCACAGCGACACAAGCCAAATGGGGAACTCAGGCCTGCAGGCCGGCAAACACCTGCTGCACGTCCTCATGTGCGTCGAGCGCGGCGAGGAAGCTTTCAACCTCATCCAACTGCTCGGCGCTCAGGCTGCTGGTAGCGACCGGGTTCTTCGGCCGGTAGCCGAGTTTGGCCGACAGCACCGTGAAGCCCTGCGCCGGCAGCGCCCGGCTGACCAGGTCAAGATCGCTCGGTGCGGTAAGAAACAGCGTCTGGCCCTCTTCGGCAGCCTCCAAATCCTGCGCACCGGCCTCGATCGCCGCGGTCTCGGCGTCGGCGCCGGGCGTTGCAACCTCGGCCTCGATCATGCCCAGGTGATCGAAATCCCAAGCCACCGAGCCGGCATTGCCAAGCTGGCCCTTGCGGAACAGCACCCGCATCTCCGACGCCGCGCGGTTGAGGTTGTCGGTCAGGCACTCGACCATCACCGGTACGTGGTGCGGCGCAAAGCCCTCGTACAGCGCATGTTCGAAGTGCACCGCCTCGGCGCCGATGCCTGCGCCCTTCTTGATGGCGCGCTCCAGCGTTTCCTTCGGCATCGACACCTTGCGGGCCTGTTCAACCACCAGTCGCAGGCGCGAGTTGGCGGCCGGGTCGGCGCCGTGTCGGGCCGCGATCATGATGTCCTTGGCCAGCTTGCCGAACAAGCGGCCTTTGGCATTGGCCGCGAGGTCTTTGTGCTTGGCTTTCCACTGTGCGCCCATGGGCTTGCTCTTTCGTTGGAGGCCGGGGCCTGTGCCGCCGGCCGGGGGTCATGACGTTGCAAGCTCAGGCCAGATGGGCGGCGGCCATCAGCTCGCGGGTATAGGCTTGCTGGGGCGCGTCAAACAGCGCCAGCGTCTCGCCTTCTTCGACCACATCGCCGTTCTGCATCACCATCACGCGGTGCGCCATGGCGCGGATCACAGCCAGGTCATGGCTGATGAAAACATAGCTCAGGCCGCGGCGCTGCTGCAACTCGCTCAGCAGCGCCAGCACCTGCTGTTGCACCGAGACATCGAGCGCCGAGGTCGGTTCGTCGAGCACCAGGATCTCGGGCTCCAGCACCACGGCGCGGGCGATCGCGATGCGCTGGCGCTGGCCGCCAGAGAACTCGTGCGGGTAACGCTGCAGCACGCCGTGCACGCCCTTGTCGGCCGACATGCCAACCTCGTCGAGCATGGCCAGCACCTTGCGCTCACGCTCGGCCGGCGACAGCTGGGGCTGGTGCAAGGCCAGGCCTTCGCCGACGATCTGGCCCACCGTCATACGCGGTGACAGCGAGGCAAACGGATCCTGCAGCACGACTTGCATGCGCTTGCGCATGGCGCGCAGCACCTGACGGTCGGCGTTGTCGAGGCGCACGCCGTCGAGCAGCACTTCGCCGCTGGCCAGTGGCTGCAGCGCCAGCAGCGCCATGCCCAGCGTGGTTTTGCCCGAGCCCGACTCGCCGACGATGCCCAGCGTCTCACCACGGCGCAGTTGCAGCGTGGCCTGCTTGACAGCGCGAAACTGGCGCTTGCTGAACCAGCCGGTGGCGATGGCGAACTGCACCTCGGCGGCACGCGCCTCGACCAGCACCGGCGCGTCC
>JBBQJN010000448.1:0-1746 GCA_038325945.1 Burkholderiales bacterium
TTGGCGCTGGGCCTGAGCCTTGGCCTGGCCAGCGTGCTGGCTGTGGCGGCGCCGAACTTTGCCGACTGGAGCGAACGCCTGGCCGCCGACTGGCTGCGTTTGTCGCCCGAGCGCGCCACCGCAACACAGTACTTCGAGGCAGCCGAGCAGGCGGCGCTTGACCGTCAGCTGGGCGCGTCGTCGCTGGCGCAGCGCGATCTTCGCCTGGCGCTGGCACGCCGTGGTCTGTCGCAGCTGGCGGCACTGACCGAGGCCGGGCTGAGCGAGGACGAGCAGATCAGTGCGGCGATCCTGCGCTGGTCATTGCAGCGCAGCCTGGACGCTGCGCCGTTCGAGGGCCATGAGTTTGTTTTTAACCAGTTGAACGGCGCGCATCTGCGTTACCTCAACCTGCTGGCCGAGACCCATCCATTGCGCAAGCCGGCCGATCTGGACAGCTGGCTGGCGCGATTGGCGCTGGTTGATGAACGGCTCGACCAGGCGATGGTGCGCGCGCGTCGCAGCGCCGAGCGCGGTCTGCTGCCGCCACGCTTCATCCTGGAGCGCGCGCGCAGCCAGGTGCAGGCCGTGCTGGCGCAAGGTGAGCAGGACAACGACATGCTGCGTGGCCTGATCCGGCGCAGCGCCGGCATCGAGGGCTTGTCGGCAGCGCAGCGCCAGCAGGCCGCCGACGCCGCCCGGTCACTGCTGCAGACCAAGGTGCTGCCGGCCTACCAGCGCGTGCTGGCCTTGTTCGACGAGCTGATGCCACGCACCACCAGCGACGCCGGCTTGTGGCGATTGCCCGATGGCGACAAGGCCTATGCCCAGGCGCTGGCCGGCAATACCACCACGGCGATGGGCGCCGAGCAGATCCACACGCTGGGCCTGCGTGAGGTGGCGCGGCTCGAAGCCGAGATGGCGCGGGTCTTCGAGACGCTGGATCTGCGCCAAGGCAGCATCAAGGACCGCATCGCGGCCTTGTCGGCGCAGCTGCAGCCGGCGCCTGACCCTGACCCGCGGCCGGCGCTGCTGGAGCGCTACCGCGAGGCGGTGCGTGATGCCGAGCGCAGGGCTGCGTCGCTGTTCAATCTGACACCGCGTGCGCCACTTGAGGTGAGGCGCGTGTCGGCGCTGACCGAGCGCACTGCCAGTGCCCACTACACCGTGCCCGCGCCCGACGGCAGCCGTCCCGGCATCTTCTGGCTGCCGCTGCCCGGCCCCAATTTTGCTGTGCTGACGCTGCGCACGCTGGCGGTGCACGAGGCCGTGCCCGGCCACCACTTCCAGCTGGCGCTGCAGCAAGAGCAGACCGACCTGCCGCGCTGGCGCCAGCGCCGCATCTTTGGCGGCGGCAGCGCGCACAGCGAGGGCTGGGCCTTGTATGCCGAGCGCCTGGCGATCGACGAGGGCTGGTACGCCGACGACCCGCATGGCCTGCTGGGCGCGCTGAGTTCACAGCTGTTCCGTGCCCGCCGGCTGGTAGTGGACACCGGCCTGCACGCCAAGCGCTGGAGCCGCGAGCAGGCCATCGACTACGGCATCGGCGCCAGCGAGGTGGAACGTTACGTGGCCAATCCCGGCCAGGCCACGGCCTACATGGTGGGCATGTTGCACATCCTTGAGCTGCGCGAGCAGGCCCGCCAAACGCTGGGCGAACGTTTTGATATCAAGGACTTCCACGATGTGGTCTTGCAGGCCGGCTCGATGCCGCTGGACGTGCTGGGCAGCGTGGTGCGGCGCTGGGTGCAGCGCCGCCAGGGCTGA
>JBBQJN010000449.1:0-1722 GCA_038325945.1 Burkholderiales bacterium
AGCGCGGCGTGTCCACATCCTCGATGCGCACCAGCCAGCGTCCGCCGTGGGCGCGCGCATCCAGCCAGCTGGCCAGCGCCGCCACCAGGCTGCCGGCATGCAGCGGCCCGGTGGGTGAGGGCGCAAAGCGACCGCGGTAGCAGCTGCGGGCGGAAGCAGGCAGCACCCGGCCTACTCCCGCGCTACGGCCGGGCCCACATGCCGTTCCAGCAGCGCGCGCCGCGTGAACGGGCTCGCCAGTTGCTGCAACCACCATTGCAGCGCCAGCCCCTGCGGCGCCTTGCGCGGCTGCGGCGTAGCGGCGCTGCGCCAGGCATAGCCAAATCGAGCCGGCATCTGCGCGCGCTGCACTGCAGGTGATACCAGCCGGCCGCAACGCAGGTGCTCGCGCACCATCGGCTCGGGCAAGAAGCCGCAGCCCAGGCAGCGCAGCAAGGCCTCGGTCTTGGCGGCCAGGGTCGGCACCGTCAGCACGTCCTGCCCAGGCAGCAGGTTGACAGTAAGCGGCGTCACCCGTTGCGCCGAATCGGCCACCGCCACCGCGCGGTGGGCCATGATCTGCGCGTCGCTCAGCGGCCCCTCGGCGCTGGCCAGCGCATGTTGCGGCGCAACAGCGAATACGAAATCCACCTCGCCCAGCAACTGCAGCTCGATGCCTTGCTGCGGCGGTGTGCTCATCATCACGCCGATCGCCAGGTCGGCCTGGCCGCTGAGCAGTGTCTCCCACAAGCCGGCCAGGATCTCGCTGCGCAGCCGCAGCCTGGTACTGGGGCCGCTGGGGCCGCTGGCGCCGACGCTGTCGTCCAGGCGCAGCGCGTAGAAGCGCTCGACCAGTTCAAACAGCGTCAGCGACGACATCACGCCGTCGGCGGCCACGGTGAGTTCACTCTCCCAGCCGGTGGCCACGCGGCGCACCCGGTTGGCCACCGCGTCCATCTCGGCCAGCAGGCGCCGGCCCTCGTCCAGCAGCTCCTGGCCGGCGGCGGTGAGCCGGGCCTGGCGCGAGCTGCGGTCGAACAACAACACGTCCAGTGCATCCTCGAGCTGGCGCACGCTGTAGGTCAGCGCCGACGGCACCCGGCCCATCTCGCGTGCGGCGGCGGCAAAGCTGCCGCTGCGGGCGATGGTGTCCATCATCTGCAGGGCGTCGGGGGTCAGTGCGTTGCGGCGCGGTGGCTGCGGCATGACTTCATCTTATTTGAATGCTTGCTTCAGGCCGGCGGGGGGCTGGCTGGCGCGCTGAGGTGCGACGATCAAGGCCTTCAGGAGAAGACCCATGATCACTGTCCGACGCAGCGCCGAGCGTGGTTTTGCCGACCACGGCTGGTTGAAGAGCTTTCACAGCTTCTCGTTCGCCGATTACCACGACCCGGCGCAGATGGGCTTCGGCAACCTGCGCGTGATCAATGAAGACCGCATCGCGCCGGGCACCGGCTTCGGCGCTCACGGCCACCGCGACATGGAGATCATCAGCTACGTCCTCGAAGGCAAGCTCGAGCACAAGGACAGCGTCAACGACGTTCGCCTGGGCCCTGGTGACGCCGCGAAGATCACCGGTGAGCGCGAAGTCCGTATCGATCGCGCCGAAGCCGCAGAAGTGCTGTTGTTCGACCTACCCTAGGAGACCTCATGGAACGATCACAAGACACCCTGGCGCTTATAGGCCGCATCGCGCTGGCCGCGTTGTTCGTCTGGTCGGGATTCGATAAGGTCGCAGAGTTC
>JBBQJN010000450.1:0-1716 GCA_038325945.1 Burkholderiales bacterium
CACAGCGGTCAGCGCTGGCCGGCAGCCCGGCCGCTTGCTCACGCTGCGCCCGAAGAGGCCCGTTCGGCGACCAGCGCCGGGTTGAACTTGGGGTCGTTGTACATCTTGAACTGGCGGTAGACCTTGAAATAGGCCCTGCCGTCCAGCGCATCGGCCAGCAGCGCGTCCAGGCAGGCGCCCAGGTCGGCGCGCTGCTGCTGCAGGCGCTTGAGCTTGACCCGGCTGGCGGCGATGTGCTCGGCGTCGACGTCGCTGCGCTCGGTCTGCTGGCGCATGGCATGCACCTTGAGCGCCATGATGCTCATGCGGTCGGTGATGCTGCCGGCGGTCTCGCTGTTCAGCCGCGCGCCCGCGGGCACGGTGGAGCGCGGCGCGTCGGTGCGTGCCGAAGCAGCGTCAACCAGCCCCAGCGCAATCAGCAAGATCTCGTCGACCCGCTCGGTGGAATCGTTGCGTGCCTGGTTGAAGCCGTCGATCGCCCGCTTGTTGGCGGCGATCTGCTCGGCGGCCACGGTGGTGCGGCGCGCCAGGTCTTCCTCGGCCCACAGCCGGCAGTTGAAGCGGTGATTGGTCTGCACCCAGCGCCAGAACTCGCCCGGGCCGGCAGCTTCGCGCGGCGCCGGCTCGTCGGCGGGCCAGCCGGCGGTGGACAACAGTCGGTCGTGCAGGGCGATCACCTCGGTGGCGGCGGGCAGTGGAAGCGTCATGGTCGGCTGGCAGAATGCAAAAAGTGATTATCGGCGCAGCCCGCGCCGCCGTTCTCGCCCACCCCGCCCTGCCCCTGCCAAACCCAAGCGCATGACTCCCCGCCCCCTCATCGTCCGCCTGCGCAACTGGGTGGGTGACGTGATCCTCGGCGTGCCGGCGCTGCAGCTGTTGCAGTCGCACGGCCATCAGCCCTGGCTGGTGGGCAAGGGCTGGGCCGGCCCGCTGCTGGCCGGCGAGGGCTGGCCCTGCCATGCGCGGCCCGGCCCCCTGCACGCGCGGGTGGCGCAGTTGCGCACGCTGCGGGCCCAGGCGCGGGCACTGGCGCCCAGTTTTGACCAGCATGAAAACGCGCTGGTGCTGGCGACCTCGTTCTCGGGCGCGCTGGAGATGCGGCTGGCCGGGCTCAAGGCCGTGGGCTATGCGCAAGAGGCGCGCGGCCTGCTGCTCAAACGCGCCGAGCCCATCACCTACGGCGGCCATGCGCTGATCAGCTACTGGGAGCTGGCCTGCCGCTTCTTGGGCATCCATGCCGAACCACCCGAACGCATCGCCCTGACCACCCTGCCGGCCGATCAGGCGGCCGCCGACGCGCTGCTGTTGCAACAAGGCATTCGGCCGGGCTTTGTGGTGATCTGCCCGTTTGCTGGCGGCCAGTTTGAAAAGCAGGACAAGACCTGGCCGGCCTTTGCCGGCTTCACCCAGGCGCTGCTGGGCTTGGGACGCGACGTGGCGGCCTGCCCAGGGCCGGGCGAAGAGACCATTCTGGCCCAGGGCCACCAGGGCGTGCGCGTGCTGTCGGGCGTCAAACTGGGCGTCTACGGCGGCTTGCTGCGCCGCGCCGCCTTGGTGATCAGCAACGACACCGGCCCGGCCCACCTGGCAGCTGCGGTGGGCACGCCGGTGCTCAGCGTGCTGGGCCCGACCAAACCCGAGCAATGGGCGCCCTGGGGGCCGCAGGTGCAGGTATTGCGGCATTGGCCGCGCTGGCCGACGGTGGACGAGGCGATG
>JBBQJN010000451.1:0-1712 GCA_038325945.1 Burkholderiales bacterium
GTCGAGCTTGATCGCCGTGCGACCTTCGCGTTGCAGCAGCTTCTCCACCAGTTCGCGGCCGCGCGCGATGGTGGTGCTCATCGCCTGGGCGTTGAACCAGGCCCGCACCTTGGCGCGCGAGCGCGGGCTGCGGATGTAGCCTTGCTCGGCATGGAGCCAGTCCAGCGACGGCCCGCCCTCCTTGGCCGCCACCACTTCCACGGTCTGGCCGTTGGCCAGCGGCGTGTGCAGCGGCACCATCACGCCGTCAACCCGCGCGCCGCGGCAGCGGTGGCCCAGATCGGTGTGCACAACATAGGCAAAGTCGATCGGCGTGGCGCCGGCCGGCAGCTCGATCACAGTGGACTGTGGGGTGAAGACGTAGATGCGGTCGTCGAACGACGCGCTGGCCACCGCGCCGCCGACGGGCGTATCGTCGGCGGGCGCCGAGGCGGCCTGGCCGCTGTAGTCGCGCTCCCAGGCCAGCAGCTGGCGCAGCACCGCCTTGCGCGCCTCGGCCAGCCGTTCTTCGAACTCGCCGGCCGCGCTGACGCCGGCATAGCCTTTGATGCCGGCTTCCTTGTAGGCCCAGTGTGCGGCCACGCCATGCTCGGCATGCTCGTGCATCGCGGCGGTGCGGATCTGCACCTCCACCGGGCGCCCCTCGTCACCGCCCAGGCCGTCGAACAACGCGACGGTGTGCAGGCTCTGATAGCCATTGGGCTTGGGCTTGGCGATGTAGTCGTCGAACTCGCCTGCCACAGCGGGGTGGCACTCATGCACCCGCGACAGCGCGGCATAACAGGCCGGCACGTCGGCCACCACCACGCGCAGCGCCCGCTTGTCGAACACCCGCTCCAGCGTCAGTGCCTTGCCTTGCATCTTTTTCCAGATGCTGTGGAGGTGCTTGGGCCGGCCCTGTACTTCAGCGCTGATGCCGGCCGCGGCCAGTTCGGCCTGTAACTGAGCGCGGGCATGCTCCACCGCCTGCTCACGCTGCACCCGGGTTTCGGCCAACGCCTTGGCCAGCCGCCGGTAGGCGTCGGGTTGCAGGAAGCGGAAGGCCAGGTCCTCCATCTCCCACTTGATCTGCCAGATGCCCAGCCGATTGGCCAGCGGCGCAAACACTTGTTGCGTTTCCTGCGCCAGCAGCACCGGGCAAGGCTGACGGCTGGCGGCATGCCAGCGCAGCGTCTGCAGCCGCGAGGCCAGCCGCAGCAGCACCACCCGCAGGTCGCGCGAAAAAGCCAGCAGCATCTTGCGCACGCGCTCGGTCTGCTGGGCGCGGCGATCGGCCTCAACCTGGGCGTCGCGCGCCGCGCGCTGAATCTGCACCAGCTTGCGGGTATGCGCCACCAGCCCGGCGTAATGCGCGCCAAAAGCCTTGGCCACCACCTCCTCGGGCCGCTGCAGAAAGTCGGCGGCATAGACCAGGTAGGCCGCGGCGCGCATCGCCGGGCTGGCGCCGATCGCCTGCAGGATGGCCGCCACGCCGTCGGCATGGCCGAGCGCGTCTTCTCCGGTATCCAGCTGGCGGCCGATCAGCAAGGGCTCGGCAAAGGCGCGGGCACGTTGCAGTTCAAGCAGCGCGGCGTCGGCGCTGGCAACACCCTCGGCCAGGGGCGCGCCGCTGCCATCGGTCAGCAGCACGATGGGCGCCGTCTCGAGCGACGCGGCCAATGCCAGGGTCTTCATGGCGCGAGCAGGAACTCCCGCACCAGGCTGATCTGCAC
>JBBQJN010000452.1:0-1685 GCA_038325945.1 Burkholderiales bacterium
AGAGGTCAGCGAGTAGCCGCCCACGCCACCGACGTAGCTGCGGTCCACAGGGTCGAACAGCACCAGCGCCTGCACCGAAACCCCGACCTTTTTGAGCTTGGCTGCGGTTTCGATCACCGCCGCACCGCCGCGACTGAATCCAGCAAGAAAAACGCGGCTGCCGCTGGTCCAGCGGCCCACCACATAGTCGAAGGCAGATTGCGCCAGGCCCCGAGTTTCCAGACCCACCAACCCCGGGCCCTGCACATAAAAGCTGTTGGCCTGCCACTGCGGCCACCGCCACAGCTTGCTCACATGGCTGTTGCCGTATACCGTGGCGTAGCTGGTGTCATAGGAGCGCAGCATCGTCTTACCTGTGCCGTCTACGCCTGCAAATATCAGCATCGCCTGCACTCCTTGGTGACATACCGACCTAGAGCGTAGCAAGTTGGAACCCGCGTGACAACCCTTCAGGCAAGGGAAACATGACCTATGGCTGACTGGCGCGGCTTGATGTGAGGAGCTGTGGTCACGACATCCAAACCCAGACCCTCGACCACCACTGGAACCAGCAGCGACAGGAACCAGCAGCGCAATTGAGAATGATTCGTTTTTAAAGTGGCGTTGCACGAGTCGCGATTCGACAGGCGTTCGAGGCCGGCCCTGCGCGCTGGTGCGCATCGGCAACTCGACCTTTGCGCTGCGCCGCGCCGAAGCTGCTTGCGTGCAGCTTGAGTCTGCCGCCGCCGGCTGACACCTGCGCTGCTGCGCCTAGCGGGCGGCAACCGGCTGCAGCGTACCCCAGAACCACCCAACTGCGCATGAACGAAGCCATCATCCACGTCCACAAGGGCGGGCCACTGGTGGCGCTGACGGGCAACCCGAACTGCGGCAAGACGGCGCTGTTCAACTTGCTCACCGGCAGCCGGCAGAAGGTGGCCAACTACGCCGGCGTCACGGTCGAGCGCAAGGAAGGCAAGCTGACCACGCCATCCGGCCGGGCGCTGCGGGTGCTCGATCTGCCCGGCGCCTACAGCTTGTACCCTCGCTCGCCTGACGAACGTGTCACCGTCGATGTGCTGTACGGCCGCGCCCGTGGCGAGAAGCGGCCCGACCTGATGGCCTGTGTGGTCGACGCCATCAACCTGCGCCGCACCCTGCGGCTGGTGCTGTCCGTCAAGCGCTTGGGTTTGCCCTGTGTGGTGGCGCTGAAGATGGCGGACCTGGCGGCGCAGCGGGGCGTCGTCGTCGACCCGCTGGCTTTGGAGCGCGAACTGGGCGTGCCGGTGGTCGGCACGGTGGGCGTGCAAAGCCACGGCGCAAGCGCCCTGCGTGAGCTGCCGGACAAGCCCGAAACCTGGCAGCGTCAAGGCGTCAAGGGCATGGCCAGCGGGATGTCCGGCGACTCTGTTCCCAGGCAGCAGCCTCCGGCGACTCCGCCCGCCCCACCGACACCGAAGCCCAGCCAGGGCGCCGATCACGACGAGGTGCGTGGCATCCTGCAACGCCTGCAACTCGACACGCTGCTGCCGCAGACCGCCAGCGACCGCATCGACCGCGTAGTGCTGCACAGCCTTTCTGCTGGACCGGCTGATGGGTGGCGTCGGCCTCTCGGGCCGCTCGTTCATCCCACTGCTATCCAGCTTTGCCTGTGCCATCCCCGGCATCCTGGCCGCGCGGACGATTTCCAGCCCGCGCGACCGGCT
>JBBQJN010000453.1:0-1682 GCA_038325945.1 Burkholderiales bacterium
CTGAGCGCTGGGCCGGTGACGCGCTGGACGCGCTGCTGCTGCGCCGCAACCTGGTGGTGGCCGGGCTCAACCTGCTGGCCACGCGCAGCCTGTTCAAGGACCAACCGCTGCGGCTGCGCCTGGGCACGCCCGGCGCCGATACCGCCAGCCAGGTGCTGCTGGAAATCACCGGCCCCTGCGAGCCCTGCTCGCGCATGGAGGCGCTGCTGGGCCCGGGCGGCTACAACGCCATGCGCGGCCATGGCGGTGTGACGGCGCGGGTGCTGCAGGGCGGCTGGCTGCGGCTGGGCGATTGCGTGGTCTGCGAGCGCGGCTGAGGGTGTGTGAGGCCCTGAGGCCTCGCTGGCTGGCACCTGGGTGACCGTCGGCTGGCCGGCGCTGGACATAATTCGCGTAGCCGGCGATTCGCCGCCCTGCCCCATTGAAAGGACAGCCCCATGTTTTCGCACATCATGATCGGAACCAACGATCTCGACCGCGCCAAGGCGTTTTACGACGCGGTGCTCGGCACGCTGGGCGTGCCGCCGGGCTTTGTTGACCGCCA
This sequence comes from Burkholderiales bacterium, assembly GCA_038325945.1. Classification (GTDB taxonomy): domain Bacteria; phylum Pseudomonadota; class Gammaproteobacteria; order Burkholderiales; family Burkholderiaceae_C; genus Pseudaquabacterium. The sequence goes on from JBBQJN010000453.1 coordinate 545, forward strand.
CCGCGTCTTCTACCGCACGCCCACCGGCGTGTTCTCGGTGACGTTGCCGATCAACGGCGAGCCAGCCACCATCGGCAACGGCAGCACCTTCGGCTTTGCCTGCCAGTCGGCTGAGCAGGCCGACGCCTGGCATGCCGCCGGTGTGGCCAACGGCGGCACCCCCTGCGAAGACCCGCCGGGTGTGCGCGCTGGCGCCGCCGGCCAGCTCTACCTGGCCTACCTGCGCGACCCCGACGGCAACAAGATCTGTGCGCTGCAACGGATGCCGTGAGACCGAGCGCGACGACGCCCCCCGGCATGGATGAGCCGACGCCTGCCAGCAGGCCCGCGATGAGCGACGACCTCGACGAGCGCATCCGCTCGGGCCGCGCCTTGAGCGAGTCGATGGGCAACTTCCACGTCACCGGCTGGGAGCCCGAGCGCCGGCTGGTGCATGCGGCCTTCACCGTCAAGCGCGAGTACTGCCACACCACCGGCACCATCGCCCAGGGCGGCTTTGTCACGGCCTGGCTGGATGCTGCGATGGCCCATGCGTTGATCCACGATACCCAGCGCGCACAGACCGTCTTCAGCCTGGAGATCAAGGTCAGCTTCTACGAGAAGGTCGGGCCGGGTGAAGGCCGGGTGGAAGCCCGCGTCATCCGGCGCGGCAAGCGGGTGGCCTTTCTTGAGGCCTCGCTGTTCAACCCGGACGGCAAGCTGGCTGCGCAAGCCAGCTCGACGGGCGTGCTGGCTGACCTGAACTGAGCGTGTGAGCGGCTTAAACGCTGATGGCGGCCCGGCTCAGCGCATGCGGCCGAAGCAGGCGCGCAGCTCGGCAACAAAGACCTCGGGACGCTCAAAAGCGGCAAAGTGGCCGCCGCGGTCCAGCTCGTTCCAGTAAACCAGGTTCTTGAAACGCTTCGCTGCCCAACGCTGCGAGGTCAGGAAGATGTCTTTCGGAAAGCTGCTGATGCCTACCGGCAGCGTCAGCGGCTCGCTGCTGCGCCGGTTGAAGCTCTCCCAGTACAGCCGCGCCGACGATGCGGCCGCGTTGCTCAACCAGTACAGCATCACGTTGTCGAGCAGCTCGTCGCGGCTGACCACGCTCTCGGGCCGGCCGCCGCAATCCATCCAGGCGCCGAACTTCTCGATGATC
>JBBQJN010000454.1:0-1681 GCA_038325945.1 Burkholderiales bacterium
AAGCGGCGCAGGTTCATGCCGGCGGCCACGGCGCGCGCGGCGATCTCGGCGGTGGCCGCGCCGGTGTCGAGGCAAATCGCATCGAAGGCGGTCTCACTGCTTACCGTCACGCCCATCTGCCGCAGGCCCTGGGCCAGCACCGCAGTCAGGCGGGCCACGCGCTGGGCAATGCGCTTGAGGCCATCGGGGCCGTGGTAGACGGCGTACATGCTGGCCATCACCGCCAGCAGCACCTGCGCGGTGCAGATGTTGCTGGTGGCCTTCTCGCGGCGGATGTGCTGCTCGCGGGTCTGCAACGCCAGCCGGTAGGCCGGCTGGCCATGGCTGTCGATGCTGACGCCCACCAGCCGGCCGGGCATCGAGCGCTTGAACTCGTCGCGGCAGGCCAGAAAGGCAGCGTGCGGGCCGCCGTTGCCCATCGGCACGCCAAAGCGCTGGCTGGTGCCGACAACGATGTCGGCGCCGTATTCACCCGGCGGCACCACCAGCGTCAGCGCCAGCAGGTCGGCGGCGACGATGAAGGCGGCCTGGTGGCTATGGATGTGTTCGGCGTCGCCGCGCACGTCGTGCAGCGCGCCGCTGGTGGTGGGCACCTGCAACAGCACCGCAAAGTAGTCGCCGCCGGCGATCAGGCTGTCCCACTCTGCTGCCGAGTTGGCCAGCACCACGCTCAGGCCCAGCGGCGCGGCACGGGTGCGGATCACCTCGATGGTCTGCGGATGGCAGTCGCCAGCCACCACGAAGGTGTTGCTCTTGCTGCGCACGCTGCGCTTGGCCAGCGTCATGGCCTCGGCAGCGGCGGTGGCCTCGTCGAGCATGCTGGCATTGGCGATGGCCATGCCGGTGAGCTCGCAGATCAGGGTCTGAAAGTTGACCAACGCCTCCATGCGGCCCTGCGAGATCTCGGCCTGGTAGGGCGTGTAGGCGGTGTACCAGGCCGGGTTCTCCAGGATGTTGCGCCCGATCACGCCCGGCGTGTAGTTGGCGTGGTAGCCCTGGCCGATGAAGCTCTTGAGCACCTGGTTCTTGGCCGCAATGGCGCGCAACTCGGCCAGCGCCTGGGCCTCGCTCACCGCCGGCGGCAGTTGCATGGCCTGGCTGCGGGTGATGCTGGGCGGCACCACGGCCTCGATCAGCGCGCGGCGCGACGCCGCACCGATCACCGACAGCATGCTGGCCTGGTCGGCCGCGTCGGGCCCCAGGTGGCGGGCCACGAACTCGGTCGGGTTTTCGAGTTCGGCGAGGGAAGGCTGGGTTTGCTGGAGCATGGTGATGGGGCGGCGGTGGTGCGGTTGGCGTCTTCGATCAGAGCGTCTTGAGCAGGGCGTCGTAGTCCGGCGGATCCATCAGCGCGTCGAACTGCAGCATGTCGCTGATGCGCACCTTGAAGAACCAGCCTTCACCCATCGGGTCACTGTTGGCCAGCGCCGGGTTGGCACGCAGCGCCTCGTTGACCTCGACCACCTCGCCGCTGACCGGCATGAAGATATCGGCCGCGGCCTTGACCGACTCGACCACGCCGGCCACCTCGCCCTGCGCGAAGCTGCGGCCCACTTCGGGCAGGTCGACATAGACGACGTCGCCCAGCGCGTCCTGCGCATGCAGCGTGATGCCGACAACCGAGGCGTCGTGGTCTTCGATGCTGATCCATTCGTGGTCGGAGGTGAACTTGGTGGTCATG
>JBBQJN010000455.1:0-1674 GCA_038325945.1 Burkholderiales bacterium
CCAGGTGGTCAGCCTGCTGGCCGCCGATCACCTGGCCATCGACTACGCCGAACTGCTGGCCGACCTGGGCCGCCTGCTGCAACGCTGGAACGAAGAACAACGCGACCGCGTGCGCCAACGCTGGGCCCGCGCCTTCTACCGCGTGGCCGAGCCCGCCCGCGCCGAAACAAGCCCGCCCACCACCACCGCCGCCGTCACCGGCACCGCTGCCTGATTCAACCAAGGAGGACACCATGAGCCTGTTCATCGAATACCACCTGATCCAGAACTTCGCCCCATCCAACCTGAACCGCGACGACACCGGCGCACCTAAGGACGCGCTGTTCGGCGGCCACCGGCGGGCGCGGGTCAGCAGCCAGTGTTTCAAGCGGGCCATCCGCCTGCAGGCTGCCGGCACCGGTGAAATCGCCGCTGCCGACCGCGGCGTTCGCACCAAAAAGCTGCTGCAAGTGCTGCTGCAGCAACTGAACACCCTTGGCCACAGCGACGAAGCCCAAGCACGCCCGCGCATTGAGCTGGCCCTGGGCGCTGCCGGGCTGAAGCTCGGCGACGATGGGCAAACCGAGTACCTGCTGTTTCTAGGCGCGCGCGAGATCGCAGCCTTTGCCGCCTTGGTCCACACCCATTGGGACGATCTGGCCGGCGCGCCGGCCGGCGACGACAAGCCCAAGAAGTCGAAGAAAGAGGCCAAAGCCGACGCACCGGACGCGGTGAAGAAAGAGGCCCGCAAATTGCTGGACGGCGGCAAGGCGCTGGATGTGGCCCTATTCGGCCGCATGCTCGCCGACCTGCCCGAGGCCAACCAGCATGCCGCCTGTCAGGTGGCACACGCCATCAGCACCCACCGCGTCGAACGGGAGTTTGATTACTTCACCGCGGTGGACGATCTGGGCGGTGCCGACGAAACCGGCGCCGGCATGATCGGCCAGGTCGAGTTCAACTCCGCCACCTTCTACCGCTACGCCGCGCTCGACGCGCACAAGCTGCTGTCCAACCTGCAGAACGACCGCGACCTGGCGCTGGCCGGCATAGCCGCCTTCACCCAGGCGATGGCGCGTGCCATCCCCACCGGCAAGCAAAACAGCTTTGCCGCGCACAACCCGCCGCAGTTCGTCGGCGTGGTGCTGCGCCATGCCAGCCCGTTCAACTTGGCCAATGCGTTCGAGCGCCCGGTGTGGCCGGATCGGCAGCGCACGCTCACCGCGCAATCGGTGCAGGCGCTGGCTGCGCAAGAGCGCCAACTGGCCGGCGCCTACGGCGATGCACGCGATGTCTGGGCCACGCTGGACCTGACTGACGCTTGGCCGCAGGATCTTGGCGAGCAGCAGGCCAGCCTGGACAGCCTCACCCGCTGGGTTGCCAGCCAAGTGGGCACCCGCCTGGCAGCGCCGGCGCCAGCGGGGGCCTGAGCATGGCCACGCTGCTGCTGCGGCTGGCGGGGCCGATGCAATCCTGGGGCACCACCAGCCGGTTTGACGAGCGCGACAGTCAACTGGAACCCTCAAAATCCGGTGTGCTGGGCCTGCTGTGTGCCGCCTTAGGCCGTGACCGGGCCGAGCCGGTGGCCGATCTGGCGACATTGCGCATGGGCGTGCGGGTGGACCGCGAAGGCTTGCTGATGCGCGACTACCAGACCGCCACCGGCGTGCTGATCGCGGCCGACGCCAAGCCCGA
>JBBQJN010000456.1:0-1673 GCA_038325945.1 Burkholderiales bacterium
GGCCGCGCACCTCAAGCCCGGCTCGGTGCTCATCACCTCGGCCACCGTCGACCCCACGCTGCCGCCGCTGTGGGAGGCGCGGCTGGCCGAGCGCGGCCTGCACCTGATCGACGCGCCAGTCTCGGGCGGCGCCACCAAGGCTGCCAACGGCGAGATGACGGTGATGGCCTCGGGCCGGCCCGAGGCCTTTGCCGCGGTCGGCGGCCTGCTCGATGCGGTGGCCGGCAAGGTGTACCGCCTCGGCGACCATGCCGGCGTCGGCTCGACGGTGAAGATGGTCAACCAGCACCTGGCCGGTGTGCACATCGCCGCCGCCCGCGAGGCGATGGCGCTGGGCATCCGCGCCGGCGCCAACCCCGACCAGCTCTACGAGGTGATCTGCAACTCGGCCGGCATGAGCTGGATGTTCGCCAACCGCGTGCCGCACATCCTGGCCGGCGACTACACGCCGCTGTCCTCGGTCAACATCTTCGTCAAGGACCTGGGCATCGTGCTCGACGCCGCGCGCAAGCTGGCGGTGCCGTTGCCGCTGGCCGCCGCCGCGCACCAGCTCTACCTGGGCACCGCCGGCGCCGGCCATGGCGCCGAGGACGACAGCGCGGTAATCAAGCTCTATGCCGCGCTGACCGGCATCACGCTGCCGCAGCCCAGGGACGCAGCATGAAACTCGGCATCGTTGCGGACGACTTCACCGGCGCCACCGACATTGCCAGCATGCTGGTGCGCGGCGGCCTGCGCACCGTGCAGCTGATCGGCGTGCCGGGTGGCGGGCTTGACGGCGGGCTTGACGGCGGGCTTGATGGCGCGCTTGTTGGCGGCCTGCCCGCTGCGGCCGCCGACGCCGACGCGGTGGTGGTGGCGCTGAAATCGCGCACCGCACCGGTGGCCGATGCGGTGGCCGAATCGCTCGCCGCGCTGCAATGGCTGCAAGCCGCTGGCGCCGAGCGCTTCATCCTCAAGGTCTGCTCGACCTTTGACTCCACACCCGCCGGCAACATCGGCCCGGTGGCCGAGGCGATGATGGCGCAATTGGGCTGCAGCCAGACCCTGGTCTGCCCGGCCTTCCCGGAGAACGGCCGCACCGTGTTCCGCGGCCACTTGTTTGTTGGCGACGCGCTGCTCAGCGATACCGGCATGCGCCAGCACCCGCTGACCCCCATGACCGACGCCAACCTGGTGCGTGTGATGCAGGCGCAATGCCAGCGCCCGGTGGGCCTGCTGCGCCATGACAGCGTGGCCGCTGGTGCCGATGCGATCCGCGCCCGGCTGGCCGCGCTGGCCGCCGAGGGCGTGGCCCATGTGGTGGCCGATGCGATCAATAACGCCGCGCTGCTGCAATTGGCCGAAGGCGGCGCCGCGCTGCCGCTGTGGGTGGCCGGATCGGGCCTGGCGTTGGGCCTGCCGGCGTTGTTGGCGGCCACTGCCGGCGTTGTGCTCGATAGCGCGGCGGCGCAGCTCGACCCAGTCACCGGCGCTGCGGCCGTTCTGGCGGGCTCATGCTCGACGGCTACCCAGGGCCAGGTGGCGCACTGGATCGCTGCCGGCCGGCCGGCGCTGCGCATCGATGCCCATGCGCTGGCACGTGGCGAGCCGCTGGCCGAGCAGGCGCTGGCCTGGGCCGCCGCGCAGACCCAGCCGCCGCTGGTTTACGCCACGACGGATGCAGACACCTT
>JBBQJN010000457.1:0-1655 GCA_038325945.1 Burkholderiales bacterium
GCCCTGCTGGGCTTTGGCCCGGCGCGCGCGCTGATCGGCCGCCTGGCGCTGCCGCAACCTGGCCAGGGGCCGAGCAAGGCCCAGCGTGAGGCCGGCCGCTACGACTTGCTGTTCATCGGCCAGACAGTGGACGGCCAGACCCTGCGCGCCTCGGTGCGCGGCGACCGCGATCCGGGCTATGGCTCGACCTCAAAGATGATCACCGAGGCCGCGCTGTGCCTGGCCTTTGACCTGCCGCGCAGTGCCGCCGCGGGTGGCGTCTGGACGCCGGGCGCGGCGATGGGTCTGGTGTTGCAGCGCCGGCTCGAGGCCCATGCCGGCCTGCAGTTCAAGATCGAAGACTGACCCAAGATGGCCAAGCCCGTTCCTCGCCTCAACCCCGAGCAGATCCAGCGTGTGATTGCCACCGCCTGGGACGACAGGCCGCCCTTTGACGCCGTGCTGCGCGAGCATGGCCTGAACCATGGCCAGGTGGTGCAGTTGCTCAAGCGCGCGCTGACGCCTAACGCCTTCAAGGTGTGGACAGCGCGCTACCGAAATACGGCGGCACCCGGTCGGCGCTGAGTGGCCAGCCGCTGCCAGCCCGAACAGCTTGGCTTGCCCTGGCTCTGCAGCCGCCGCCAGGCGATCCAAGCCGCCGGGCTTCAGTCGTGCGGACCGCGGGTGACAAAGACGCCGCCCTGGTAGATCACGGCCGGGTCACTGAGGTCCAGCGTGGGCTGGCGGGCCTCAAGCGCAGCGCGGAAGGGCTCTGAGCTGTCTTGCGGCCGGTAACCGATGTGCCGGGCGTGGCGGTTGTCCCACCAGCGGATGCGGTTGTCGGACAGGCCGTAGATGATCGAGTGCCCGACCACCGGTGCGCTGAGCGCGGCGACCACTAGGCGCTCCAGATCGTCAAAGCTCATCCAGGTGGCCAGCATGCGGCGGTCGATGGGCTCGGCGAATGACGAGCCGATGCGCAGGCTGACCGTCTCCAGGCCGTAGCGGTCCCAGTAGAGCTGCGCCAGGTTCTCGCCAAAGGCCTTGCTCAGGCCATAAAAACCATCGGGGCGCACCGGGTCGCGGGCGGTGATGACCTCGTCCTGCCGGTAGCAGCCTGTGACATGGTTAGAGCTGGCGAACACGATGCGCTTGACGCCATGGCGGCGCGCCGCTTCGTACAGGTTGACGATGCCGACGATGTTGCCGGCGAGGATCGGCTCCCAGGGCTGCTCGGTCGACACGCCGCCCAAGTGCACGATGGCATCGACGCCGGCAACCAGGGTCTGCACCGCCGCCTGGTCGGCCAGATCGGCCAGCATGATCTCTTCGCCGGGGCAAGCCTCGACCATGTCCGAGCGGTCGCTCAGCCGCAGGCTGTTGCAATAACGGGCCAGTCGCGGCCGCAGTTCGCGGCCCAGGTTGCCGGCAGCGCCGGTGAGCAGCAGGCGCCCGAAGCGCAGAGCGGTGAGGGGTTCAGCGTGCATGGCGGGGTGTCAAGTGCGGTGGCGGCAAGGGGTGTTGAACCGTCCGGGCGGTGGCAAGGGCTGCTTTTCAGAGCCCGAGCGCTTGTCTCTTGCCACCTGTTCTCGGTTGGCGCACAACAATCTTCATCAGATCACGTTGACCTGTCAATGCATAGCCCTCGGCGAGCAAGCCCACCGGTATCTTGTCGC
>JBBQJN010000458.1:0-1655 GCA_038325945.1 Burkholderiales bacterium
GTTCGTCTTCCGCCAGTTCGCGCAGATCGAGCGAGCGGCTCAGCGCCAGCACGTCGTCGTCACTCTCGGCGTCCAACGCCTCGGCTTGGGCCTCGCCGCGCACGAAGCGCAGGCGGCGATCCAGCATCAGCGGCTGCTCAAACGGCTGCAGGCAGCGCTGGCAGGTCAGCCAGGCGTGGGTGTCTAGCTGCAGTGTCAGCCACAGCTCGGCCTCGCTGCCGGTGACCGCGCGCCGCTCGCCCTGCGCCGCCCAAGCCACCTCAGGCAAAGCCATGTCCTGCGGCGGGCTCTGGCTCTCGGCCAGACGGCTCAGTTCAGCGCCCGGCCAGCGGCCCGACAGCGCTGCCTCTTCTGCGGCAAAGGCGGCCACGTCGAGCCGCAAGGCATCGTGTTCGCGTTTCATGCGGCCAGTGTACGGCCCGGCGATGGGACAATCCGGTCATGCCTTCGCCCCTGATGCCGGGTCGGCCGCGCCTGGTGCTCGGCTCGACCTCGCCCTACCGACGTGAACTGCTGCAGCGCCTGCGGCTGCCCTTCGATGTCGACAGCCCGCGCGTTGACGAATCGCCCCGCGCCGGCGAAGCGCCGGCCGATCTGGCGCGGCGACTGGCGCTGGAAAAGGCGCAGGAAGTGGCCAGCCGCCACCCCGACGCGGTGGTGATTGGCGCCGATCAGGTGGCTGAGCTCGATGGCCAGGCGATCGGCAAACCCGGTACGTTTGATCGCGCCGTGGCTCAGTTGCAAGCGATGCAGGGCCGGCGCGTGGTCTTCCACACCGCCGTGGCCGTGCTGCGCCCGGCCACCGGCTTTGAGCAGGTGGTGGTGGCACCGGTGCAGGTGCAGTTCAGGCCACTGCGCGATGCCGAGATCGAGCGCTACCTGCAACTCGAACAGCCCTACGACTGCGCCGGCAGCGCCAAGTGCGAGGCACTGGGCATCATCTTGCTGGAGGCCATCGAGTCCGATGACCCGACCGCGCTGATTGGCCTGCCGTTGATGCGCACTTGTGCACTGCTGCGGCTGGCCGGCATCGACCCACTGGGGGCCGTATGAGCCCGGCCAGTGGCACGCTGGTGCTGGTGCCCAATGCGCTGGACCTGGGCACCGATACCGAGGTCGACCTGCGTGATGTGCTGCCTCAGGCGGTGATCGCGCGCGCGGCCGGCCTGCACTACTGGGTGGCCGAGAACGCCAAGACGACGCGCGCGCTGCTCAAGCGGGTGGACCAACTGGTTGCGCTGGCACTGCCGCTGCAGCAGATCCAGATCAGTGAGTTGCCGCGCCCGACCAAGGGCGGCGCGGCCGCCAAAGGCAGCGCCGCCGCGCCGGACCTGTTGCCCCTGTTGGCGCCGGCGCTGGCCGGGCACGATGTGGGCCTGTTGTCGGAAGCCGGCCTGCCGGCGGTGGCCGACCCCGGCGCGGCGCTGGTGCAGGCCGCCCATCGCCTGGGCTTGCGGGTTGAGCCGATGGCCGGTCCCAGCTCGCTGCTGCTGGCGCTGGCGGCCAGCGGGCTCAACGGCCAGAGCTTTGCGTTTGTCGGTTATCTGCCGGTCGAGGCCGCCGCCCGTGCTGCCCGCATCCGTGAGCTGGAAGCCTTGTCGCGCCGCCAGGGCCAGACGCAAATCGCGATCGAGACGCCTTACCGCAACGATGCC
>JBBQJN010000459.1:0-1647 GCA_038325945.1 Burkholderiales bacterium
CTGGCCAGCGAACTGCTGGTCTTGGGCCTGCTGGGCAAGCCGGTGATCGTGCTGCTCAACCAGTTGGGGCCACCCGGCAGCGCCGAGGATGAGGCGCGTCAAGTGCAGCGCTGGCAGCAGCATCTGCACGCGTTGCAGGCGCAGCCGGGATCGGCCCGCGTGCTGGCCGTGCTGCCGTTGGACGCCTTTGCGCGCTGCTGGCTGCAAGATAGCGTGCTGCTGCGCGCCGTGGCCGCTGCACTGCCGGCCGATCGGCAAGCGGCGATGCAGCGGCTGAACGACGCTTGGGCGTTGCGCCAGCAGCGCATCTGGCAGTCGTCCATGGCCGTGCTGGCCGAACGCCTGGCCAGCGCCGCACTCGACCGCGAGCCGGTGGCTGGCGCCGACTGGCGCGCGCCGCTGCGGGCGCTGCAGTCGCTGAGCTCGGCGCTGGGCAGCAGCGGCCAAGCGCCGGCGCAAGATCCGGCGATGACCGCGCTGGCGCTGCGGCTGGATGCCGAGGTGCGGCGCAGCACGGCGGCGCTGATCGCCCTGCATGGCCTGCAAGGCCAGGCCAGCGCCGAGGTGCTGGCCTTTCTGGCGCGCGACTTTGCCCGCCGCGAGCCGGTGCACGAAGGCCGCGCCGCGTTGATGGGCGGCGCGGTGGCCGGCGCACTGGCCGGGCTCAAGGCCGATCTCGCCAGCGGCGGATTGACCTTGGGCGGCGGCCTGCTGGCCGGCGGCGTACTGGGCGCGCTGGGCGCGGCCGGCGCGGCGCACGGCGTCAACCGCATCCGCGGCTTGAGCCAGCCGCTGCTGGCCTGGGACGAGAAAGTGTTGGGCAACCTGCTGCGCACGGCGCTGCTGGCCTATCTGGCGGTAGCCCACCATGGCCGTGGCCGTGGTGATTGGCAGGCCAGCGTGCCGCCAGCGGCCTGGGGCGAGGCGGTGGACGCCGTGCTGGCCGAGCGCCGCGATGCCATCGACGAGCTGTGGCACGGCCGCCAGCGCTGGCTGGCTGAAGACGCTTTGGCGCTGGCTCAGCGGCGCAGCGCCTTGATGGCCGCAGCACACGCGCTGTTGGCCGATGCCTGCGCCGCGATGCTGGCCAGGCTGTACCCCGAGGCGTCCACCTTGCTTGGGCTGGCGGATTGGGCTGCGGCGCCTGCGCAGGTCTGACTCGCTGGTGGCATCGGCCTGGCGCTGCCGTCTGAGCGCTGCGGCACGCTGATCCCGATCACGTAAGCGGGGTGCGACGGCAACGCGCCCTCGCGGCGGCGCAGCGCGGTGCCGGCCGGCAGCGGCGCCATGAGCGCCTGGGCGTCGAGCAGCGCCAGTGCCGGGAGAGCCGGGAGAGCCGGGAGAGCCGGGAGAGCCTGCAGCCCATGGCTCAGGCGACGGCCGTCGAAGGCGCTGGTGATTAGCGCCACGCCCTGGGCGTCTTCCAGGCAGGCGGCCACACGCTCGGGCGGGGTCTGGCTGTCCAGCGGCAACCAGGCCGCACCGGTCTTGGCGATGGCCAGCTGCAGCACCAGCAGCTCGATGCCCCGCGCCAGCCAAAGGCCGACGATCTGGCCAGGGCGCACGCCGTGATCGGCAATCAGCCGGTGCGCGGCCACGTCGGCCCAGGCATCGAGCTCGCCATAGCGCAGGCTGCGGTCATCAAAC
>JBBQJN010000460.1:0-1622 GCA_038325945.1 Burkholderiales bacterium
GACGCGGCCAACCGGACCCACGCATGACCCCCGACCTGATGGAAGAAGGCGCCCGGCGCCGCGAAGCCTACGCCGCCCGCCAGCAGGCCGGCACCGGCACCGAGAGCGGCGGCCGCCAAGCCGCCTTCGGTCGCATCGCCCAGCTGGGCGTGCCCGACTTCACCCACGGCGTGGCGCTGTACCTGGACGACATCAGCGTCAGCTTCGATGGCTTTCGGGCCTTGAACAAGCTCAGCCTGGCAGTCAATGTGGGCGAGCTGCGCTGCATCATCGGCCCCAACGGCGCCGGCAAGACGACCATGATGGACTGCATCACCGGCAAGACCCGGCCCGACAGTGGACGGGCATTTTTTGGCTCGACCATCGACCTGCTGCGCCTGACCGAGCCACAGATTGCGCAGATCGGCATCGGCCGCAAGTTCCAGAAGCCCACGGTCTACGAGGATCTCAGCGTGTTCGAGAACCTCGAGCTGGCGCTGTTGGCCGACCGGCGGGTGCGGGCCTCGCTGTTCTCGCGTCTGGGCGGCGAGCAGCTCGACCGCATCGGCCAGACGCTGGGCACCATCCACCTGCGCCACGAGGCCCAGCGCACTGCCGGTCTGCTCAGCCACGGCCAGAAGCAGTGGCTGGAGATCGGCATGCTGCTGATGCAAGACCCCAAGCTGTTGCTGCTGGACGAGCCAGTGGCCGGCATGACCGACGAAGAAACCGAGCGCACGGCCGAGCTGTTCTTGTCGCTGGAAGGCAAACACTCGCTGGTGGTGGTGGAGCACGACATGAAGTTTGTCGACCAGCTCACCCAGGGCCGCAAGAAAGTGACCGTGCTGCACGAGGGTAGTGTGCTGGCCGAGGGCCTGTTGTCCGAGGTTCAAGCCAACGACAAAGTGGTCGAGGTCTACCTTGGCCGCTGACACCGTTACCGACCTCAAGATGCTGCAGGTCAGTGGCCTCGACCAGTATTACGGCGGCTCGCATATCCTGCGCAACCTGTCCTTTGAGGCGAACCTCGGCGAGGTCACTGTGGTGCTGGGCCGCAACGGCGTTGGCAAGACCACGCTGCTCAAGAGCCTGATGGGCGTGGTGCCGATCAAGACCGGCAGCATCACGTTGGCGGGGGCCAGCATCGCCCGGGCCACGCCCTACGAGCGGGTGCGGCTGGGCGTGGGTTATGTGCCGCAGGGCCGTGAAATCTTCTCGCGCCTGACGGTCGAGGACAACCTGCGCATGGGCCTGGCCGTCAAGCCGGGTGGCACGCCGATCCCGCCAGAGCTGTTCGAGCTGTTCCCGGTACTCAAGCAGATGCTGCACCGGCGCGGTGGCGACTTGTCGGGCGGCCAGCAGCAGCAGCTGGCCATTGCCCGTGCGCTGGCGGCCGGGCCCAAATTGCTGATTCTCGACGAGCCGACCGAAGGCATCCAGCCCAGCATCATCAAGGACATCGGGCGGGTCATCCGCACGCTGGCTGACAAGGGCATGAACGGCCAGCGCATGGCCATCATCCTGGTCGAGCAGTACTACGACTTTGCCGCCGAACTGGCCGACCAGTACCTGGTGATGGAGCGCGGCGAGATCATCGCGCGCGGCCGGGGTGCCAATATGGAGGTCGATGGCGTGCGGCAGCG
>JBBQJN010000461.1:0-1622 GCA_038325945.1 Burkholderiales bacterium
CCAGCCGAAGGCGAAGCTGCCCAGGCAGTCGGCCACCGGCGCTTGTGTGATCGATGCGGCCAGCGCAAACGCCACCGGGTAGGTCGGCGTACCGCATAGACGTGTCGAGGCGATCAAGGCGGTATCGCCAGCATGCTGGTTGCGCAGCCAGTCCATCATCGATCGCCCCATTTGCTCGGCCTGCAGGCGCATCTCGCTGCTTTCGCGGCTCTGCAGCACCCAGGCGTTGAGGGTTTGCACGCGGGCCAGATCGCCGTCGCGCCAGGCGCTGATGGCGCTGGCCACCAGCGCCAGATCGGCGCGTGCCAAGACCAGCAGCAATTGCTCGCGCAGCCAGGTGCAAACCTCGTCGCTGTGCTGCAGCCCAAGCCGTTCGATGGCCGACTCCAGCGCCTCGGAGTAGGAAAAACCGCCGATCGGCAAGGCCGGCGATGCCAGCCACATCAGCTGCAGCAAGTCTGCCGAGATCGCGGACTTGGCGCGGCCGCAGGGCGTGATCACGCTGGGGTTGGAAGTCATCCGTGCGTGTGCGGTTTGCCGTGATGCTGCTCTCCCGCGTGCGAGTGGCCATGGGAGTGACCCTGCGCGTGGCCGCCGTCATGGGCATGGCCGTGTGCTGCATGGTGCGCCGCATGGTGTGCCGCATAGGCGCCGGCCTCGGGTTCAAAGGCCAGGCAGTCCTCGCGCACGATCAGGTGCATCGCGCGCAGCAGGTCGGCCAGCACATGGTCAGGCTCGATCTTGAGGTGGTCGGGCTGCAGTTCGATCGGCACATGGCGATTGCCCAGGTGGTAGGCGGCGCGGGCCAGGTCAAACGCGCTGCCGTGTTGCGGGCAGTGGCTGATGTGCAGTACCGCCTGCTTTGCGGCGATCACGCGCAGCAGCGAGCCGTCTTCCAGTACCAGCACATCGCCGCCCCGCACCACGCTGCCACGCGGCAGAAACACGCCGACGCTGCGGCCGCTGGAATCGGTGGCGTCGAAGCGGCTCTTCTGGCGCACATCCCAGTCCAGTTCAACGGTGGCGGCGCGCTTGATCAGTGCCGGCGCCAGGCCGCTGCCCTGGGGCAGGCGTTTTGAGCAATGCAGCATCTGAGATCAGAACAGGAAATAGCGCTGCGCCAGCGGCAATACCGTCGCCGCTTCGCAGGTCAATAACACGCCATCGGCGCGCACCTCGTAGGTCTGCGCATCCACCTCCATCACCGGTGTGTAGTGGTTGTGCACCATGTCGCGCTTGCGCACCGTGCGGGTGCCACGCACCGCGCTGAGCGTCTTGGTCAGGCCGTAGCGCGCGCCGATGCCTGCCGCCAGGCCGGCCTGCGAGACAAAGGTCAGTGAGGTCTTGGCGACGGCGCCGCCAAACGCCCCGAACATCGGCCGGCAGTGCACCGGTTGTGGCGTCGGGATGCTGGCATTCGGGTCGCCCATCGCGGCCAGCGCTATTTATCCGCCCTTTATCACCAGCGCCGGATTGACGCAAAAAAACGCCGGTTTCCAGACCACCAGGTCAGCCCACTTGCCAACTTCGATCGAGCCAACTTCATGCGCGATGCCATGCGCCAGCGCCGGGTTGATGGTGTATTTGGCGACATAACGCTTGACGCGGTGGTTGTCGTGCTG
>JBBQJN010000462.1:0-1589 GCA_038325945.1 Burkholderiales bacterium
AGGCAGCCACCGCCTGCGCCTCGGGGGTGCGCAGCAGCAGGTGGTCGCGGTTGATGTCCATGCCTGCACCGTTGACCCGCTGCATCGCCGCGGCGCCGTCGGGATTGGCGCGGGGCAGCAGGATCACGTCGATGTGGTCCAGCACCCAGCCCAGCTCGCTGCCAGCCAGTTGACGCGCCAGGATCAACAAGGCCTCTGCGCCGGCGGGCTCATCGCCATGTTGCTGCCCCAACAGCAGCACCGCCGGCCGCAGCTGCTCGCCGCGCGAGAAACGCAGCGCCTCGATCGGCGTGCCGGCCACCGAGAAGCCTGGCAGCAGCCGCACGATGCTCGTGCTCGGCTGCGCCGACAGGCGCGCCGCGGCCAGCTGCGCTGACAACTCGGCGTTGCTGGTGAAGCCCGACGCGCCGGCGGCCAGCACCGGCGCGTCATAGTCCACCGCCGGCGGCGGAAAACGCGCGGCCACTGCGGCGCTGTAAGGCAATGCGACGTCGAACGGCCGCAGCGCCGATGCCGCTGATGCTGCCGGTGCCGCTGGAGCCGCCGGTGCCACCGGTGCTGCAGATACCGCCGATGCCGCCGATGCCGCCAGGGCGGCCTGACGGGGCGCTTGAGCGGGCTGGGCAGCCGCCGCCGCCCCGATCAGCCAGACCAGCAGCGCGACCCCGCAGCGCCCGACGGCCCCCAGTAGCCAGCCTGATCGGGCGGGCAAAGTGATCGGCAGGCCGGGCAGCGGCGATGAACAGGAGCGCATGCCGCCAATGTAGCGTCGGCGCCGTTGGCGACCGCCGGCGGCACGCCAGGCACATCCAGCGCCGGCCTGTCGCCTGGCGACGAGGCAGCGCCAGCACCGGCGCCACAATGGCCGCATGCGTGCCGATGTTCCCCTCCCTGCGGCTGACCGCCCTGCGCCAGACCGGCCTGCGTGGCTGCGGCTGGCCAGGCGGGCCGCCGCCACAGCACTGCTGTGTGTAGCCGTCGCGGCCTTTCTCGGCGCGGTGTTCCGCCAGCCGTTCTGGCCGACGCTGGTGATCTCGCTGTGCATCGGCGGCTGCATCCAGGCGTTGATCGAGGGCGGCCGGCGGCTCATCGCCGCCTGGCTGATCCGGCGCGGTCACACCAGCGCCGAGCTGCGTGGAGGCTGGCCGGGCTGGTCGCTGATGGGGCCGTATGTGCTGGTCAGCGCACTGCTGGGCTACGCCCTCGGCCACACGCTCGGCCGCTGGCTGATCGGGTTGCCGCCCACCTGGCCATTCGGTAATGACCTGCGGGCGCTGACCATCGTGCTCGGCATCACCGTGGCGGTGTCGATAGTTGTCACCTACCACTTCTATGTGCGCGGCCAGATGGCCACGGTGACGGCGCGGGCCGAAGCCGCACTTCGGCTGGCCGGCGACAACCAGCTGCGGCTGCTGCAATCGCAGCTCGAACCCCACATGCTGTTCAATACCCTGGCCAACCTGCGGGTGCTCGTCACGCTCGATCCGCCGCGTGCGCAGGTCATGCTCGATCACCTGATCCGCTACCTGCGCGCCACGCTGGGCGCCAGCCAGCGCACGCTGCACCCCTTGGCGGTGGAGTTTGAGCTG
>JBBQJN010000463.1:0-1575 GCA_038325945.1 Burkholderiales bacterium
CGGTGTTGTCGCCCTCGTTCAGCAGGTAGGGGCCGAACAGGCCTGCGTCGCGCGCGGCCTGCGGCTCGGCCAGGCTGCGCAGCAAGGCCGCTGAGGCCCGCTGCGCCGCTGCCGAGTAGCTGCTGTCGGCCTGCAGATCGACGCGGTCCAGGTCATACAGGCTGGGCAGCGCCAACTGGCCCAGCAGCCGGTGGCGCAGTGCGGTGGCCGCCTTGCGGTCAGCAAACGATGCACCCGCTTCGTCGGCGAAACGCACGTGGCGCAGCGGCAAGGCCAGCGGCAGCGCCGCATCGCGAAGCGCCGGCGTCACCAGCCCGGCGCCGGCGAGCAGGCGCAGGTGGGCGTCGGTCAGCGTGCGCAGCGCCTGCGCGCCGCCAGCACTCAGGTAGTAGGCCGGACGGCGTTGGGCCACCAGCAAGGACAGACCCTGCTTGAGCGCCAGCGCCTGCTTGTCCAGCGGCACCGCTTGGCCAGCCGGCGGCTGCAACAAGCGGTTGAACTCGGCGAAATCAAGCCCATACCAGGCCCACAGTGCATCGCCCAGGCCATGCACCTCGCCAAAGCCGGCGCGCGCGGCCAGCGGCACGCTGTTGAGGTAGTCGACCACGATCTGCTGGCGCCGCGGCCGGGTGTCGGGCCCGTCCAGGTAGCTGCGCACCGAGGCCGAGGCCATCTGCAGCAGCTTGTCGCGCGGCGCCTCGGTGCGGCCGCCCGGCGCATGGCGGAACTTTTCCAGCTGGGTGGCCAGCGTGCTGCCGCCAGGACTCGACACGGACGGGTCGATCTGGTGGCGCACGCGGTCAAACAAGGCGCTGCCCAGCCTCGTCCAGTCGATCGCCGGATTGCGTTGCGGCGGCTCGTCGAACAGCTCGCGGTCTTCAATGAACAGCAGTGCCGCCACCAGCAGCGGCGGCACGGCGTCGAATCCGGCATAAACCCGCTGCGGGTAATGGGCGCTGAACAGCGTCTCGCCACGGCAATCACGCAGCTCCAACCCGACCTGGCTCTTCTCGTGGAAGGGTGCAAACAGCCCGCGGTCAATCAGCGACAGCAGCTCAGGCGACATGCGTGACTGCGCCGTGACGGCAAAACCCTCGCTTTCCAGCCGCTCGGTCCATGCCGGCAGCTGGGTATAACCCTGGCGCTGATCGAAGGGGCCGTCCCCGGCAAAGCGGATGGCGTCGCTGCGGCCGGGCTGCACTTGATGGCCCAGGGTCTGGCCCAGCCGGCTGAGCCAGGCCGATTGCCAGCGCGAACTGCGCGCTTCATCGACCAGCAAGGCCGCGACCAGCAGCAGCAGCAGAAGCAGCAGCAACAGCAGCGCGGCCCAGACCCACCGGGCGCGACCCGGCTTGGCGGTCATCTTGGTCGCACGGCGCTGGCGCGCTGGGCGCAGCCGTCGCTCAAGGCTGCACCAGCAAGGGCTTGGGCAGCGCCATGCCACGCCGGGCCATGGCTTCGCGCACCCGGTCGGGCCGGTCGCTGACGATGCCGTCGACGCCGAGATCGAGCACGCGCTCGATCTGCGCCGGCTCGTTGACGGTCCAGGTCAGCACCTGCAGGCCCAACGCCTTG
>JBBQJN010000464.1:0-1571 GCA_038325945.1 Burkholderiales bacterium
TGCCTTCCCGCGCCGACTGCGACGCGCCAGCCTTGTTCCGCGTTTTGCGCGCCGACCACCGGCAACTTGAGGCCCGCGCCGTCTGGCTCGATCGTCAGCGGCTGCAGTGGCCGGGCGCAGCGCCGCCCGGAGACGGCAGCCGCTACCGGTTGCTGCATGCCGCAGCAGGCGGCCTGCAGCTGACGCCGGGCCAGCCGCCCAGCGGCCATGACGCAGCGCTGGAGCTGGCGCCGCTGACTACCGCCCTTGCGCCAGCGCTGCTGGATCGATTTCCCCACCTGAGCTCCGGCGCTCGGTTGCAACTGGCCGAGGCCGACGCCGCCCGCCTGCCAACGCTGCTGCGCGGCCAGCTGCTGCTGGCGCAGCTCGACAGCGCCGGCCTGGTGCTGCAGGCGACTGCGCTGCAACTGGCAGGCGCGCTGGACGATGCCTATGCCGCCGCCGAGCGGCTGGACGATCTGGGTCTCTCGGTCAGCCCGCCGTCCGCATCGACGCCGAGCACCGCTTTTCGCCTCTGGGCGCCGACCGCGCAGCGGGTCTGGTTGTGTCACTTCGCCGACGATCGCGCGGCGGCCGCCGACGAGCCACCGCCGCTGCAGCGCGACGAGACCACTGGCAGCTGGCAGCTGCGGCTGGCCGGCGATCTCAGTGGCCAGTTCTACAACTACCTGGTTGATGTCTGGGTGCCCGGCAGCGGGTTGGTGCGCCAGCGCGTGACCGACCCCTATTCGATCAGCCTGGGCGCTGAATCGCGACGCAGCTGGATCGGCCGCCTCGACGCGCCGGCCACCTTGCCTGCCGGCTGGACCCAGGCGCCGCGGCCGCCCGCGCTGGCCGGACTGACCGACATGACGGTCTACGAGCTGCATGTGCGCGACTTCTCGATCGGCGACGGCAGCGTGCCGGCCGCCCAGCGCGGCAAGTACGGCGCATTCGCCCAGCCCCACAGCCGCGGCATGCAACACCTGGCGGCGCTGGCACGCGCCGGCCTCAGCGACGTGCACCTGCTGCCGGTGTTTGATCTTGCCAGCGTGCCCGAGATCGGCTGTGTCACCCCCGTGGTACCCGACGCGCGGCCCGACAGCCTGCGCCAGCAGGCGGCGGTGATGGCGGTGGCCGCGCGCGACTGCTTCAACTGGGGCTACGACCCGCTGCACTTCAACGCGCCCGAAGGCAGCTACGCCAGCCGGCCCGACGACGGCGCGCTGCGTGTGCGCGAGTTCCGCCAGATGGTGATGGGCCTGCACCGCATCGGCCTGCGTGTCGGCATGGACGTGGTCTACAACCACCTGTCGGCGTCGGGCCAGCATGTGCACTCGGTGCTTGACCGCATCGTGCCGGGCTACTACCACCGGCTGGACGCGGCGGGCGCGGTCGAGCGCAGCACCTGCTGTGACAACAGCGCCACCGAGCACCGCATGATGCGCAAGCTGATGCTCGACTCGGTACGGCTGTGGGCCCGCGAGTACCGCATCGACAGCTTCCGCTTCGATCTGATGGGCCACCAGCCGCGCGAAGCCATGCTGGCGCTGCGCGAGTTGCTGGCCGCCGACAACGGCCGCGCCATCCAC
>JBBQJN010000465.1:0-1567 GCA_038325945.1 Burkholderiales bacterium
CATCGTCGGCTTGTCGCTGCGCGTCAGCGGCACGGCCTGTGTGCTGGGCGCCTGCGCCGGCCTGCTGCTGGGCACCTGGCTGGCGGTGGCGCGCTTTCGCGGCCAGGGGGCGTTGGTGTGGGCGCTCAACACCTTGCTGGCGCTGCCCTCGGTGGTGGTGGGCTTGCTGGTCTACCTGCTGTTGTCGCGGGCCGGGCCGCTGGGGCCGTTGGGCATCCTGTTCACGCCGACAGCGATGGTCATCGCCCAGAGCATCCTCGTCGTGCCGCTGATCGCCGCGCTGTCGCGCCGGCTGGTACTGGACGCGTTGCGCGACGGCGGCGACCAGCTGCAGTCGATGGGCGCCACGCCGCTGCAGGCCGGTGCGGTCCTGCTCTTGCACGAGCGTTTCGCGGTGCTGACCATCCTGCTCACCGCCTTCGGCCGCGCCATTGCCGAGGTGGGCGCGGTGATGATCGTCGGCGGCAACATCGACGGCGTGACGCGCGTCATGACCACCGCCATCGCGCTCGAGACCAGCAAGGGCGACTTGCCGCTGGCCTTGGCGCTGGGCATCGTGCTGCTGGGCGTGGTGGGCCTGATCAACCTGGCCGTGGGCGCCATGCAGGCGCGCAGCCCTTTGGCGCGCGAGGCCCTGGTGTGAGCCCGCCGCTGCTCACCCTGGCCGATGCCTCGGTGCGCTTCGGCGCGGTCGAGGCGCTGTGCGGCGTGAACCTCAGCCTGCGCCGCGGCGAGCGCCTGGCCCTGGTGGGCGCGAATGGCGCGGGCAAGACCACGCTGCTGCGCCTGCTGCATGGCCTGGTGCCGTGCAGCAGCGGCGCCCGCGTCATGCAGGGCGACGGCGCGGCGCCGGTGGTGGCGATGCTGTTCCAGCGCCCCTTCGTGCTGAGCCTGTCGGTGCGGCAGAACCTGTGGGTCGCGTTGTGGCTGCGCGGCCTGCCGCGGGCCGAACGCGCCGCGAGGGCCGTCGATGCGCTGCGCCGGGTCGGCCTCGAAGTTCTGGCAGACCGGCCGGCGCGCGATCTCTCAGGCGGCCAGCAGCAGCGCCTGGCGCTGGCCCGAGCCTGGGCGCTGCGGCCTGACCTGCTGCTGCTGGACGAGCCCACGGCCAGCCTCGACCCGAGCGCCAAGCGCGAGGTCGAGTCGCTGGTCGAAGCCATCGCCGACGAGGGCGTGACGCTGGTCATGAGCACGCACAACCTCGGCCAGGCCAAGCGTCTCGCGCACCGTATCGTGTACCTGGAGGCCGGGCGGTTGCGGGTCGACCTGCCCGTGGCCGAGTTCTTCGATCGCAAGCTGCCGCAGTCGGCGTCGCAATTCCTCAAAGGAGAACTCCCTTGGACATGAGCCCAAGCCTGCGGCGCGCCGTCATGGCCGTCCTGGCCGCGCTCGCCGTCAACACCCTGTCCACGGCCGGTGTGGCCGGCGCACAAGAGCGCTTCATCGTCATGGCCTCGACCACGTCGACCGAGCAGTCGGGCCTGTTCGGCCACTTGTTGCCGCTGTTCAAGCAGGCCAGCGGCATCGACGTGCGCGTGGTCGCCCTGGGCACCGGGCAGGCGCTGGA
>JBBQJN010000466.1:0-1567 GCA_038325945.1 Burkholderiales bacterium
GCCCGGCGCCAGCGTGGTAACGCAGCGTGACGACTACCTGTACGCCCAGTTCAAGTCGCGCTGGATGGGTTTTGTCGACGATGTCGAGTTCTGGGCCGATCCGGCGGCCGGCGTGATCCAGCTGCGCTCGGCATCACGGCTCGGCCGCAAGGACTTTGGCGTCAACCGCGCCCGCATCGAAGACATCCGCACCCGGCTTGCCGCGTTGCCCTAAGTCCAGAGATCGAGCGGCGGCTCGGTGAGCACGGCGCGCAGGATGTCCGAGCGCGAGACAAAACCCGTTACCTGGAACTGTTCGTCGGCCACGGCCAGGCCGGGCAGGCCGGTGTCGAGCAGGATGCGGGCCAGTTCACGCAGGTCGGTCTCGGGCGTGGCGGCCGGCACCGGCGTCCACATCAGCGCGCTCACCGGCTGCGCCAGCAAGGCCTGCCAGGCCGCCGGGTTGGCACCTGCGACGGCCAGCCGAGCGGGGTGCATCAGATCTGCGCGCAACAGCAAGCCGACCAACGCGCCCTGCTCGTCGAGCACCGGGGCCTGGGCGATGCCGGCCTGGGCCAGCAACTGCCAGGCCTGCAGCAGGCTGGCGCCCAGCGGCAGGCACAGCGCCGGGTGGCTCATCACGTCACCGACACGGGCCCGCGTACGCGCCGTGGTGGCTTGCTCGGTGGCGGCATAGGCTGCCAGTGCCGGCAGCGCGGACGGCGCCGCCGCGCCACCGCCGCCGGCTGCACCTTCGTCGGCCACGGCGCCGGCATGCGGATTGGGCCGGTCGGGGTCGGTGGTGGCCGCCGCAATGCGCTGCGCCCGCGCCACCGCGCCGGGTGCCCGCACCAGCGCCAGTGCCGCCTGCGCGCCGCCGCCCACCCGACCGCCAATGCCATGAACGATGAACATCGCCTGGCCCCTACTTGACCAGCGTCACCGGCAGCTGCGACAGGTGCACCGTCTTCTGCGCCACCGAACCCAGCACCAGCCCGCCGACCGCGCCCAGCCCGCGGCTGCCCATCACGATGGCATCGCAGCCCAGCTTGGCGGCGCACTCAGCAATCTCGGCCGCTGCGGCGCCGATGCGCACATGCGGCACGGCCCGCCTGCCCCCGGCCTGGGTCTGGGCCAGCGCCGGCGCCAGCAGTTGTTCGCCGCTGTGTCGCTGCTCGGCCTCGATCTGGTCGGGCGACAGCAGCGGGCTGGGCAAGCTGTGGATCAGCGGCGCCTGCACGTTGAGCAGATGCAACTCCGAGGCCTCGCCCGGCGCCAGCTCACTCAGGGCATGGGCCAGCGCTCGCAGCGCGGCGGCCGAGCCGTCGATGGGGATCAATGCTCGTTTCATGACGGTGCTCGTGGTGGCAGGGGCTCAGCAGAGGTCAGCGGATCAGCGGGGTCGGACAAGCTCGCGCGGGCCTGGCCTCAAGGTGGTGGATCGTGTACATCATGCCTGCAGCTCGGCCGCCGTCCATTGCCGCGACTTGATCCACTGCTGGGTGGCGCGGCGCAAGGCGCTGGCATGGCGCAGCCGGGTCTCCATCTCGGCCAGCCGCTGCGTGCCGTCGGCGCCGGCCGCCAGCAA
>JBBQJN010000467.1:0-1564 GCA_038325945.1 Burkholderiales bacterium
CCACCGCCGCCGATTCTTCAGCTCGCCTGAGGCGGCAAACATCATAGATACACGGCCTCCGGGCACGAGGCCGGATTCTCGTTGCCCGACAACAGCTTGCGCGCGCATGTCACTTGTAACTGTCAAAGTCGGGTCTGAGCCTGATGGAAGTTCGGGCTCAGCGCGCCGAGCGTGCCGGCTTATGGTTCTGGCGCGGCGGGATCGGCGCCGATCGCACGCAGTTGCGGCCGGCGCCCTTGGCTTCGCGCAGCGCCGCACCGGCGTCGGCGATCACGGCTTCCAGCCCGCCATGGCTGCTGCCGATGCCGGCCAC
The DNA here is from genome assembly GCA_038325945.1 of Burkholderiales bacterium. Taxonomy (GTDB): domain Bacteria; phylum Pseudomonadota; class Gammaproteobacteria; order Burkholderiales; family Burkholderiaceae_C; genus Pseudaquabacterium. The sequence continues at coordinate 314 of JBBQJN010000467.1, forward strand.
GCCAACACTGATGGTGGCGCGCAGCGGCTGGCCCTGCCAGGGCAGGCGCATCGCGAACACCCGCTCGCGGATGCGCTCGGCCACATCCAGCGCGCCCAACGGATCGGTGTGCGGCAGGTAGACCACCAGCACGCCGCCGCCAAACCGCGCCAGCAGGTCGTAGGGCCGCAGCGTGGACGCGGCCAGCCGCGTCATCTCGACCAGCATCGCGTCCCCAGCCGGCATGCCATGCGCGTCATTGAGCCGCTTGAAGTGGTCGACGTCGATCATCAGCAGCGCGGCGTCCTCGCCATGGCGGCGGATGCGTGACCACTCGCGGTCGGTGGCGGCCACGAAGTGCTGCTGGCTGTAGGCGCCGGTCAGCGCATCACGCGCCGGCGACTGCGCATCAGTGCCGCTTGCGGCCGCGCGCTGAGGCGCTGCGACGGGGGGTGCGACAGGCGCTGCGACGGGCGGTGCGGCGCGCAGGGTCGTCACCGTGGCCGCAGCACGGCTCGCCGGCCGGCCGGCAGGCGCTGGCCCGGTAGCCCATGCACGCAGCGCCAGCCAGCCGCCCAGCGGCGCCAGCAAAGCCGCCACCGCCGCGCCCAGCAGCGCCGGCAGCGCAGCCGCCCAGCCGGCAGGCAAGGCCTGCGCCAGGCTGTGACCCAGGCCGTGGCCGAGCAGCGCGCCCAGGCCCACCGCAGTGCCGGCGGCGCCGACCAAGGCCCAGCCGCTACGGCGCCGCAGCGCCGCCGATTCAAGGTCGGCGGTGGGTGTGGCGGGCGGCGTTGAAGGCGTCATGGCAACAATCGGGTCAGACCTCGATTCGACCACAAAGGCAGCGCCAACAGGTGCCGCGCCACCCCTTAAACCGGCATTGCCGAGGCTTTGTCACGGCTTTCAAAGCCTGTCGCGCGCGATAGGCTGCTGCAGGGCATGAACCTGATCGCCCTGGCAGTGGCAATGCAAGGCCAGGGTGACGACTGGCGGCTGTCGGTGAGCAGCAAGCCCGGCGTGGGCCCATGGCATGGCCTCTCGACCTCTGAGAGGCTGAGAGGCAATCGGATGCACCCGCGTAAGCCCCCAAAACAGCCCCAATCTAGGCGCAAAGCGGTGTTGGGTTTGGGACCCAACGAGCATTTGCAACGACGAGTGGGGCTGTTTTGGGGGCTTACCCGAAGGGCCGGGGTACCCAAGGGCCCTGCGCGGCGTTGCATCGCTTGCCCGGACGTGAGTCCGGGCTGCGCGCCGCGCCTTGCTCAGGGCCCT
>JBBQJN010000468.1:0-1563 GCA_038325945.1 Burkholderiales bacterium
GGGCGCCAGCTACACACCCAACTGGGTCGGCCAGGCCTTTTGGCAGACCGCAGCCACCGCGCCCGACCAGCTGCGCAAGCGGGTGGCCTTTGCGCTGCACCAGATATTCATGGTGTCGCAAGTGGACAGCAACCTGTGGCATCAAGCCCGCGCGGTGGCCCGCTACCACGATTTGCTGAACCAGCACGCCTTCGGCAACTACCGGGCGCTGCTGGAAGACATGGCCCTGAGCCCGGCGATGGGCATCTATTTGTCGCACATGCGCAACCGCAAGGAAGACGCCGCCAGCGGCCGGATGCCTGACGAGAACTTTGCGCGCGAGGTGATGCAGTTGTTCAGCATCGGCCTGCATGAGCTGAACAACGACGGCAGCGCCAAGCAAGACAGCAGCGGCAAGGCCATCGAGACCTACAACAACGCCGACGTGATGGCGATGGCCAAGGTGTTTACCGGCTGGAGCTGGGCCTTTGCCGACAACGAGCTGACCGACAGCAAGTTCCGCTGGGGCAGCCCCGACACCAGCGCCGGCACCGACCAACGCATCGACCTGCTGGCGATGAAGGCCTACCCCGGCCAGCACAGCACGGCCGCCAAGCCGCTGTTTGCCGGCAAGCCCTGGGCGGTGAACATCGCCGCTGGCGGCACAGCGCAGGCTGATCTGAAGCAGGCACTGGACGCGCTGTTCAACCACCCCAACGTGGGCCCGTTCATCGGCCGCCAGTTGATCCAGCGGCTGGTCACCAGCCAGCCCAGCCTGGCCTATGTGGCGCGGGTGGCGGCGGTGTTCAACAACAACGGCAGCGGCGTGCGCGGTGATCTGGCCGCCGTGGTGCGCGCCATCCTGCTGGACAACGAGGCCCGCAACGCGCCGCCCGCCGGCTTTGGCAAGCTGCGTGAGCCTGTTCTGCGCGTAGCGCACTGGATGCGCGCGCTGGATGCCAAGAGCGCCAGCGGCCAGTACATGATGGCCTGGGAGCTGGACAGTTCGGGCCAGCGCGCGCTGCACGCGCCGTCGGTATTCAACTACTACAGGCCAGGCTATGTGCCGCCGGGCACCGGCTTTGCCGCGGCCAAGGCCACCGCGCCCGAGTTTCAGATCGTCAATGAATCTACCGTGGCGGCCTGGATCAACAGCGCCGAGGCCATGGCCGGCAACGGCCTGGGCTGGACCGGCAGCATCAGCGACGTGGCGGTAGACCATGCCGCGCTGGGCGCGCTGGCCGACAGCGGCAACCTGGGCGCGCTGGCCGACCACCTGAACCTGCTGCTACTGGGCGGGCGCATGTCAGCCACGCTGCGCCAGGCCATCCTGGACACCGTCAGCAGCGTGAGCCCCGGCACCACCGCCGCCGCTTATCGCGCACGCGCCGCCGTCTTCTTGACGCTGGCCTCGCCCGAATTTCTGTCTCAGCCCTGAGCCACCCACCATGACCGCATCCCGCCGATCTTTCTTGCGCGCCGCCACCGGCCTGGCGGCGGCAGCCGCCCATCCGCTGGGCCAGCGCTTCAGCCTGCCGCTGGCTACACATCTTGCCGGCCTGGGCGCACTGGCCGCAAGCCAAG
>JBBQJN010000469.1:0-1560 GCA_038325945.1 Burkholderiales bacterium
GTCTTTCTCGACGTACTTGCGGTATTCGTTGAGCGTGGTCGCACCGATGCAGTGCAACTCACCGCGCGCCAGCGCGGGTTTGAGCATGTTGCCGGCGTCGATCGCGCCCTCGGCCTTGCCGGCGCCCACCATGGTGTGCATTTCGTCGATGAACAGGATGATGCGGCCCTGGTCGGCCGAGACCTCTTTGAGCACGGCCTTGAGCCGCTCTTCGAACTCACCGCGGTATTTGGCGCCGGCCAGCAGGCCGGCCATGTCGAGCACCAGCACACGCTTGTCCTTCAGCGACTCGGGCACCTCGCCGGCGATGATGCGCTGGGCCAGGCCCTCGACGATCGCGGTTTTGCCGACGCCGGGCTCGCCGATCAGCACCGGGTTGTTCTTGCTGCGGCGCTGCAGCACCTGGATGGCGCGGCGAATCTCGTCGTCGCGGCCGATCACCGGGTCGAGCTTGCCTTGCCGTGCCCGCTCGGTGAGGTCGAGCGTGTATTTCTTCAGCGCCTCGCGCTGGCCTTCGCTCTCGGCCGAATCGACGGTGGCGCCGCCGCGCACCGCAGACACCGCAGCCTCCAACGCCTTGCGGCTGAGGCCATGGCCGCGCACGATGCCGCCGATGTCGCTCTTGCTGTCGGCCAGCGCCAGCAGAAACATCTCGCTGGCGATGAACTGGTCGCCGCGCTTGCCGGCCTCTTTGTCTGCCGCCTGCAGCAACTGCACCAGGTCGCGTCCGGCCTGCACCTGGCCGCCGCCCTGCACGCTGGGCAGGCCGTTGATGGCCACCTCCATTGCCTGCTTCAACGCCGCCGTGTTGGCGCCGGCGCGGTCGAGCACGGCCTTGGGGCCATCGGGCTGGGCCAGCATGGCTGCCAGCAGGTGGGCGGGCTCGATGTAGGGGTTGTCGCGCGCCACAGCCAGGCTTTGCGCCTCGGCCAGGGCTTGCTGGAACGCGGTGGTGAACTTGTCGTGACGCATGGTGCTTGTCCTCCGGATTGAACAGGACATGAGGCCGCGCAGGCCGCATTTCAAGCCCGCCCGGCTGGCGCAATGGCCTCGGGGCTTGCGCCAGATCATGGCCGGCGGCCGGTCACCGACTGCCAACAGCCTCCTAGAATCCGGGCGTGAACATCCATCAGATGCAGGTCAGATACCAGCCCGCTGCCGACCGCGTGCTGTGGCAGGTGCGCACCACCGCCGGCGAGCTGTTTGCGGTGTGGATGACACGCCGCATGCTCAGGCTGTTGTGGCCGCCCTTGGCCAAGCTGGTGACCCAGGCCGGGGTGGCCCAGGTGGTGCCGCATGCCACGGTACTGCCCGAAGCCCAGGCGATGATGGCCCAGGCCGCGCGCGCGCGGCCGCTGCCCACGGCGCGCTTCAACGAACCGTTTGATGCCAAGGCCGTGGCCCAGCCGCTGGGCCCCGAGCCGCTGTTGCCAGAGGCCATCGACCTCGGGCCCGGTGCCGACGGCAAAGGCCTGCAGCTACAACTGCGCGAGACCGGCGGCCGGCGCATGACGCTCAAGCTCAACGACGACCTGGCCACTGCCTTGATGCGTTTGCTCG
>JBBQJN010000470.1:0-1549 GCA_038325945.1 Burkholderiales bacterium
TGGCGCCGATCTCGCCGGCCTATTCGCTGCTCAGCCAGGACCATGCCAAGCTCAAGTACCTGTTTGCGCTGGTGCAGCCGGCGCTGGTGCTGGTGCAGGACGGCGTCCAGTTCCAGCAGGCGCTGGATGCGCTGAACCTGGGCGGCATCCCGGTGGTGTATGTCGACCGCGCGCCGGCCGGCATTGACGCCATCGCCTTCGAGTCGCTGGCACGCACGCCGGCCACCGCTGCGGTGGCCGCGTCGATCGCGCGCATCTCGCCCGACACGGTGGGCAAGCTGCTGTTCACCTCGGGCTCCACCGGCATGCCCAAGGCGGTGATCAACACCCAGCGCATGATGTGCGCCAACGTCGCCCAGGCCCGGCAGGCGCGCAACTCGGCCAGCGATCAGCCGATGGTGGTGCTCGACTGGATGCCCTGGAACCACACCATGGGCGGCAACGCGCTGTTCAACGCCGTGCTCAGCGACGGTGGCACGCTCTTCATTGACGACGGCCGGCCGGTGCCAGGGCAGTTCGACGAGACGCTGCGCAACCTGCGCGAGGTCTCGCCCACCTACTATGCCAATGCACCCTCGGGTTATGCCGCACTGGCCGCGGCGATGGAAAAAGACGCGGCGCTGTGCCGCAGCTTCTTCAAGAACCTGGACCTGATGGCCTACGGCGGCGCGCGCCTGCCCGACGACCTGTATTTGCGCATGCAGGCGCTGGCGGTGCAGACGGTGGGTTACCGCATCGTGTTCTACACCGGCTGGGGCTCGACCGAGACCGCACCCACCTCGACCGGCACCTACTGGGAGACTGACCGCGTCGGCCTGATCGGCCTGCCGTTCCCTGGGGTGGAGCTGAAGATGGTGCCCACAGCCAGCTCGGGGCCCAGTGCCAAGTTCGCCAAGGACGCCAAATACGAACTGCGGCTGCGCGGCGTCAACGTCACCCCGGGCTACCACGGTCAGCCCGAGCTAACCGCCGCCGCCTTCGACGACGAGGGCTTCTACAAGATCGGCGACGCCGGCAGCTTCGTCGACCCCGACGACCCCAGCCAGGGCTTGGTCTTCGCCGGCCGCGTGACCGAAGAGTTCAAGCTCACCACCGGCACCTTCGTGCATGTCGGCGAGCTGCGCACCGACTGCATTGCCGCCTGCTCGCCGGTGCTGTTGGACGCGCTGGTGAGCGGCCAGGACCGGCCCTGGGTCGGCCTGCTGGCCTGGCCCAACCTGGCGGCCTGCCGGTTGCTGATTGGCCAACCCGACGCCGGCTTCGAGCAGCTGGCGGCGCACCCGGCGGTGCGCAAGCGTGTCGCCGAGGGGCTGAGCCGGCACAACGTCAGCGCTGTCGGCGCCAGCAGCCGGCAGATCGCGCGGGTGCTGCTGCTGACCGAGCCGCCGTCGATCGACGGCAACGAGCTCACCGACAAGGGCTACATCAACCAGCGCGCCGGGCTGGAGCGCCGCGCCGATCTGGTGCAGCGGCTGTACGCCGAGCCGCCGGCTGACGACGTGATCGTGCTGACCCGCTGACGCTGACGCGCCGTTCTCTCCATCACCCA
>JBBQJN010000471.1:0-1548 GCA_038325945.1 Burkholderiales bacterium
GGCCGCACTGTGCCGTGCCGGCGAGGCGGTGGACCGGCACTGCGGCTTCTGCGGCCAGGCCGCCGACGCCGCACAACCGGTCTGGGCCGAGGAGCTCAGTGCCTGCCGTGCGCCCAGGGCCAAGGGGCCGGCCCAGGCCAAGCGGCTGCTGGCCGTGCCGCTGCAGCACCAGGGCCGGGTGCTGGGCGTCTACACCTTGTTCTTCGCCGAGGCCGCCGAGCCTTCGCTCGACGTGCTGGGCCTGCTCGACGCGGTGGGCGAGTTGCTCGGCCTGGCGCTGGCCCATGCCCGGCACGAGGCTCAGCAACTGGACGTCTCGCTGCAGAACGAGCGGCTGATGCTGGCGGCCGATGTGCATGACGGCGTTGCCCAGTCCCTGACTTTTGTCAAGATGCGGCTGCCGCTGCTGCAGGACGCCATGCACGCGGGTGACCTGTCGCGCGCCCAGCGCTACCTCGATGAGCTGGCCAGCGCGGCCAGCCAGGCGCAGGCCAGCCTGCGTTGCATCCTCACCCAGATGCGCGAGCCGATGGACCCGCTGGGCCTGATGCACGCTATCGAGGTCAGCGCAAAGGCCTTTCGCGGCAGTTGCACCACCCGCCTCACGCTGGACAACCGCCTGCCCGGGCTTGCGCTGGGCGCCGACTGCGAGGCCCAGGTCTTCCACTTGGTGCAGGAGGCGCTGACCAACGTGGCCCGCCATGCGGCTGCGCATCAAGCCTGGCTGCACATCCAGGCCGCAGTGCCGGGCTGGGTGGAGATCCTGATCGACGACGACGGCGCAGGCCTGGCGCCCGCGGCCGGCAGCGGCAGCCACTACGGTTTGGCCATCATGCAGGACCGCGCCCACCGCATCGGCGGCACGCTGAGCGTGGGCGCGCGGCCGGGCGGTGGCACGCGGGTGAAGCTGGTGTTTCCCAGCCCGGAAAAAACCAGCCGCCGCAGCCCAGCGGCGCTGGAGGCCCGATGAGCGGCTCGCCTCGCATCGTGCTGGTCGATGACCATGCGCTGTGCCGCAACGGCCTGTCCGACCTGCTGCGCCACCGCGGCAGCATGGACGTGCTGGCCGCACTGTCCGATCCCGACCAGGTGATCAAAGTGCTGCGCGAGCAAAAGCCCGACTTGGTGGTGCTTGATCTGCGCATGCCCGCCACCGACGGCCTGAGCCTGCTGCGCCGGCTGCGCGCCGAGGGCATAGACACGCCGGCGCTGATCCTGACGATGAGCGATTCGGAAACCGACCTGGCGGCCGCACTGCGTGCCGGCGTGCGCGGCTACCTGCTCAAGGACATGGAGCCCGAGGATGTGATCATCGCCATCGGCCAGGCCGCGCGCGGTGAGCTCACCGTGGCGCCGGCCATGACGCTGAAGCTGGCCCAGATGCTGCAGACTGGCGCGCCGGGCAATGAGCGACGCGACCTGCTGGCGACGCTGACCGAACGCGAGCGCCAGATCCTGCAGCACGTGTCTCGCGGCGAGAGCAACAAGACCATCGCCCGCGCCCTGGACATCAGCCACGACACCGTCAAGCTGCATGTGCGTCACATC
>JBBQJN010000472.1:0-1546 GCA_038325945.1 Burkholderiales bacterium
GTTGCAATTGGGCCAGCACCCGCGTCAGCAGCGCCGCGTCGGCCTCGGCCAGCACCGGTTGGTGGCCGCTAAGCCGATGGCGCAGGCCGTCGCGCTGCACCAGACCCTCAGCAACCAGTTCGACCAGGACTGCCTGCAACAACGCACGCGAGGCGGCCGAGCCGCCGCCCGCCCGCCAGCCCAGCGCGCTGCGCAGATCGCGGGCTTCCGGCCCCAGGCTGTCGGGCTGCTCGGCATGGCACCGCGCCAGCGCATCCAGCACGCGTTGGCGCCAGGCCAGCCAGGTGGCCGATGTCAGGCCCAGCGGGCCGTCGGGTGTGGCGACGATGTGCAGGCCCAGTTGGGCGATCAGGGCACCCGACTCGTCGGCGCGTTGGTTGCGGGCGCGGGTGAACAGGCGCAGATCCGCACCGTCGGGCGACGCATGAACCAATGCGGCCAGCGCCGCGGCCGGATCGTCGAGTGCCAGCGCCGCCAGTTGCTGCAGTCGTGCCGGCCGCGAGCGGCCGCGGGCTGCCGGGGCTGGTGCAATCACCCGGCCGCCGGCGATCGTGCGGTTGGCGGTTGGGTCGCGCAGGATGAAGCGGTCGCCCCAGGCCGCAACCACCGGCCGATCCAGCAGCAGTTGCACCAGTGCCTGACGGCCCGGCGACAGGTCGGCCTCACCCAGTGCTGCCACCCGTGCATTGACCGCCGCCGCGCCCAGGTGCAGTTGCAGTGTGGCGCGCTGGCTCAGCGGCCGGGCTTCACTTGCAAGGATCTGCAATTGCACGTCCAGCCGATCGGCAGGCGGTGCGGCATCGGGCGCCAGCAGCCAGTCGCCACGGGCGGGTTCTGCGCGTTTGAGGTCGACGCCGGCCAGGTTAATCGCGCAACGCTGACCAGCCTGCGCCGAGTCGGCGCGCCGATGCTGCGCCATCAGGCCGCGCACCCGCACGCTGATGCCGTAGGGGGCCAGCACCAGGCTGTCGCCGACCCGCACGCTGCCGGACAACACCGCGCCGGCGACGATGCGCCCGGCGCCGTCGCGGCTGAAACTGCGGTCGATCGCCAGCCGGAAGCAGCCGTGGTCGCGGCGCTGTTCACTGGAGCGGGCCGCATCGGCCAGACGGCTACGCAGCGCCGCCACGCCGACGCCGCTGGGAGTGGCCAGCGCAAACACCGGCGCTGCGGCATACGGCCCGTCGGCCAGCAAGGCGGCCAACTCGGCGCGGGCTGCGGCCAGCCGCTGCGGGCTGACGCGGTCGGTTTTGGTCAGCGCCACCACCAGCGCCGGCACACCCAGCAGCGTGAGGATGGCCAGGTGCTCGCGGGTCTGCGGCATCGGCCCGTCATCCGCCGCCACCACCAGCAGCGCCATGTCAATCGCAGCCACGCCGGCCAGCATGTTGCGCACAAAGCGCTGATGGCCGGGTACATCGATGAAGCCGACCACGTCGCCCCCGGCCTCGTCCAGCGCGGCATAAGCAAAGCCCAGGTCGATGCTCATGCCGCGGCGCTGTTCCTCGGCCAGGCGGTCGGTGTTGATGCCGGTCAGCGCCTTGAC
>JBBQJN010000473.1:0-1505 GCA_038325945.1 Burkholderiales bacterium
GGGCGGCTTGCGCGGGCGCGGCTTTCTCGATTGCATCTACGGCGCCACCCAGGCCACGGCGATGATCTTCCTGATCCTGCTCGGCGCCGACGTGCTCAACGTCTTTCTGGCGCTGACCCAGCTGCCGGCCGAACTGGCCAAGTGGGTGATCGGCCTGCAACTGTCGCCGCTGCTGGTGCTGCTGGTGATCCTGCTGATCTACCTGGTGCTGGGCTGCATCATGGACAGCCTGTCGATGATCCTGCTGACGATCCCGATCTTCTTCCCGATCATCATGGCCATCGACCTGTGGGGGCTGCCGCCCGACATGAAGGCGATCTGGTTTGGCATCCTGGCGCTGATGGTGGTGGAGATCGGGCTGATCACGCCACCGGTGGGCATGAATGTCTACATCATCAGCAGCATGGCCAAGGACGTGCCGATGAAGGAGACTTTCATCGGCATCGTGCCGTTCTTGATTTCCGACGTGTTGCGCATCACGCTGCTGGTGTTTGTGCCGGGCGTGGCGCTGTATGCGCTGCAAGTGTTCGGCTGATCAGACGCAGGCCCACTTGCTGAGCAGGCCGATGGTGCGCCAGTAAGGGCACCAGGCCCTGCTCGTTCCAGAGCAGGCCGCTTTGGTCGAAGAAGCCATTGCGAAAGCCCTGGACTCGCGCCTGGCCCAGCGGGTAGCCGCTGCCCGACTCAGCCAGTTGCTGGTGGTCGGCATGACAGTAGACCGTCAGCGCAGTCGGTTCACCCAGCCGGTTGGGCTGTTGCATCACCGCCTGCAACGTGATGGCCGCGGTGATGCCGCCGTAGGGGCCTACCATGTTCCAGTAGGCCGCGCTGGTCTGGCCGGCCAGGCTGCCCTCGGCCTGGGCTTGCAGCCGGCGGGCGTCGTCGAAGGGCTGCGGGTTGATGCGCGGCAGTGTGCCGGCGCGGTGCGGCGGCCGGCTGTCTTCTTTGGGACGAGGTCAAAGTCAGCGGCCGGTGAACCCGCTTTGCAGCAGGTTTCGCCGCTTGACGGCACACTGTGCTGTGTTCTTCCTCGGCTTGTCGCCATGATCTCCATGATCTCCTTCGGCTTCGACCACAGCTATGCCCGCGATTTGCCTGGCGCCTATGTAGCCTGCCAGCCGGCGCCGGCGCCCGCGCCGCGGCTGTTGTTCCTCAATTCCGATCTGGCGGCCGAACTGGGTCTCGATCTGGCAGCCTTGTCTGAGGATGAGCTTGCCGCCCTGTTCGCCGGCAAGACCTTGCCGGACGATGCCCAGCCGATCGCCCAGGTTTATGCCGGCCACCAGTTCGGCGGCTTTTCGCCCCAGTTGGGTGACGGCCGCGCGCTGTTGCTGGGTGAGCTGATCGACCGCAACGGCCAGCGCCGCGACATCGCCTTCAAGGGCTCGGGCCGCACGCCGTTTTCACGCGGTGGCGACGGCAAGGCCGCCGTGGGCCCGATGCTGCGTGAGGTGCTGATCGGCGAAGCCATGTTTGCGCTGGGCATCCCCACCACCCGCGCGCTG